>JAISZT010000057.1 GCA_031284485.1 Desulfovibrio sp. | reverse complement strand
AGCTGACTCTGCGATCTTCAATGTCGTCCCGTTCAGCACCAAATTATGCGTGCCCAGTATGCTATCAGCAAGCAAGGCGATTTTGCCGCCCGTCGCCGTGTCAGCCAGATCGCCGGTGTTCAGCGTGACTGTTTCATCGTAAAAGGCAACAAAGCCGCCGTCACCGCCGCCGACATTCAGTTGGCCGCTTCCGGCATGCAGTGCGTCCAGTTGCGACGAAGTTATGACAAGAGTCGCAAGGTTATCCGAGGGGACGGGGGCGCTACCGCTCCTCCCGTCTACCGTGATCGTGCCCGCATTCGTAACGTTGGCCGCCCCACGCAGATCCAGCGTGGCCTTGGCGCCAGTAACGCCCACGTTCAGCGTGCCCGCATTGGTAAAAGAGGCGGAATCGCTCAGAACCAGATCGCCGGCCGCGATAGTCAGCGTGCTGGCGGATTCGTTGACCAATCCTCCAACCTTGATGAGATTTTTCACCGAGGAAACGCCATCGGTCAGGGTCAGCGTGCCGTTGATGATGCTGTTGCTTGCGCCGAGTAGTGTCAGGGAATTGGTGGTTACATTCCCACCGGTATTAAGGCTGCCCTCGCCGGTGATTGCCTTGATAGCGGCACCCGTTGCGCCGATGTCGCCGGTGACGGTCAGCGTATAGGAGGTGTTTAAGACAATGGAGCCTGTGTTGTCGCTGGCTGTTGTGACATGCGCGGCGGTTGCGTCTTCGTTGATGGTAAGCGTTTTGTCAGCGCTGAATTGAGCGCCGTCATTTTTCAAGTCGGGTTGAGTCACGTCACTCACATTCGTATCAGCGGAAATATCAATTTCCGTCGCCGCCGCGATGCCCGCGCCGCCGGCAACCAGCATCCCGGCCACGGCCAGCGAGCCGAACACATTCAGCAACCGGCACTTGCCCAGTACCGCCTTGTACCTGTTAATCAGGTTCCCCAGTGCATTTCTTGTCAACATGTTGCTCCTCCAGTTAAATTTGACAGCTCCATTTTCTTGAAGAGATCTTGCGTTTGAAACGGGAAAAGAAAGACGCAGGTGAGTTCAGACGCTTGCCCACCAACCGGCGAGGTTGCTTTTCCCGTGTGGGACGGGTAATGTCGGTTTTGTGAGAACATAGACATTTTTACCGCCCGTGCACATGGAGATAAAACAAAATTTTGTTCTTTGCAATCAAAATTTTGTTCAAAATGAAAAAAATATTCTTGAGTCAGTCAGAAAAGGTTGTTTTTTTGACTGATCGGGGAAATTTTCAGGAAGATGCGCCGGGTGAAGGGGCAACTATGCCATGCGGACACTGGGAGCACGCATACGCTTTGCGCGCGGCAGAATTTCGCAGGACGCGTTTTCAGGAATAATCGGCGTCAGCAAGGGATCACTTGGCGGTTATGAGCGGGATGAAAATCTGCCCAACACGGATGTGGTACTGAAAATTTGCCGTCAGACCGGAATTTCGGTCGAATGGCTGCTGACCGGAGGTGGAGCCGCGCTACCGGCCGCGCCCGCGCCGGAAACGCCGGCTACGCGGGAGGAACAGCTCCCTTGCGCGCGCTGCGTGAAGCTGGAACAGGCCGTGGAAAAACTTAACGAGGAACGCAGGGAACTGAACGCGGAGAACCGCCGCCTCTGGAAGGAAAACAGCCGGCTCTCCGTGCGTCTTGCCCGCTTGAAGACGTGGGGGAATACGCGCGCGCGGACAGGGTGAGCGGACCGTGAAGAACCATCCTGCAGGATGGCCCGATACATCCCGCAAGCCGAGGGCTTGACCTGATTCGGATACTATGCGTTGTGTTCAAGCAGTTTGCTGTTCACCAGCTGAAATAAAGGGCATCAGCGTTTCAAGCCAGATTTGGTATCCCGGCCGGAGCAGGTGGACGCCGTCTTCACTGCAGTCTTCCCTCAGCGCGCCGCCTTCATCGCACAGCGCGTTGTACAGATTGATGTAGGTCAAGTCCCTGGATGCCGACATTTTTTCCAGCATTGTGCAGAGCGCGCGCACGTCGTTGTTCAGCGTGCCCTGCGGGTCAAAAGAACGCGTTGCAGGCAGGAGCGAGCATACGTACAGGATGGCGTCCGGCAGATTTTCTGACAGGTATTCCCATATTTGCGTGTGGTTACGCAATATCGCATACAGATTCGCCTTGCTCTGCGACTCGTGATTTCCAAGCCAGGCAAATTCGCTCAGCAAGTCGTTGATGCCTATCTGCAAAAAAATTTTGTCCGGTTTTACAGCGGCGGCATCGTTGAGCCGCGCAAGCACGCCGTCAGTCGTGTCCCCGTTGATGCCGAAATTGTATACGGTAAAATCGGGCAGGGCCGATGCCCAGTCAAAGCCGTAAGTAAGGCTGTCGCCGAGAAAAAGCAGAGAGCGTCTTGTCATAACCGCTGTAAAGTACGGGGCGGCGCATTTTTTGCGCCGCCCCTTGTGGTCAGAACGTGCATACCAGGAAGAGAGCGACAAGGCTCAGCGCCGCGGCCAGACCATAGCACAGCCCTTTCAGCCCGGGCCAGCGCGCCTTCATGTCGTGCAGGCAGTGGTGGATGCGGTGCATGCCGCACCAGAGCGGCAGAACGATCATAAGCAGGATGAAAATCCTGCCCAGGAAGCTGCCGGCAAAGCGGGTCAGGCCCGTGAAAAGGTCTGCGCCGTCTATCACCCCGAGGGGGATGAGAAAGCAGACGATCAGTATGGCGGCGGGCGCGAAAATCGCGCTCCACATGCCGCCCGCGCCGAACAGGACCCAATAGACCGGTTCGTCAACGCGATTGTTTGTAGTATTTGTCATGGCAGTATTCCCTCTGACGCTAGAACGCCAGGATAAGCAGGATGATGGTGGCAAGGCCGGTGACGACCCAGAGACCCAGTTTCACGCGGCACTGCATGCACTCTGACAGGGGAACAACCTTGGGAGCAAGGGTGAACCACGTTGTCGTCTGTAAAAGAGCCGCCATCAGAACCACAATGTTGACGAGCAGCACAACCGGATTGGCGAGAAAATGCACAAAGCAGTCAAAAGCCGCCTCTCCCCGTTTGAGCGCGGAAAGGCCGTAAATAAGCAGAATACTGAACCAGACTGCCGGTACGGCCGTCAGTTCCCGCATCATGTAGAAGCGGTAAAAAGGCTGCTTTCGCCACCAGTCGGAATTTATTTCACGGATATACGGTTTACGTTTGGTAGCCATCAGCGCACCTCTTTTTCTTTTTGGCAGTTGATGACGGAGCGCGCGAAGTCAAGAGCGCTTTCCACCTTGCACTGCTGGATGGCGGCGGCAGGGTCCACATGCTTGGGACAGACTTCGGAGCACAGCCCCACAAAAGTGCAGTTCCAGACGCCCTCGGGTCCGTTCATTGTCTGCATGCGCTCATTTTTGCCGTTGTCGCGGCTGTCCAGATTGTAGCGGTATGCCAGACTGATGGCTCCGGGACCGGTAAAGGCCGGGTTCAGGCCGAATTGCGGACAAGCGGCGTAGCACAGTCCACAGTTGATGCAATGGGTAAACTGGTGGTACTTTGCTATCTGTTCCGGCGTCTGCCTGTTGGGTCCGTCTTCCGGTTTGCGTTCATTGCCGATGAGATAGGGTTTTAACGCCTCGATGCATTCCAGGAAGTGGGTGAGATCCACAACGAGGTCGCGCTCAATGGGGAAATTGCCCAGAGCTTCCAGCGTCACCTTTGCGGCGCCGGCATAGTCGCGCAAAAAGGTTTTGCACGCCAGACGGGGAATTCCGTCCACCATCATCCCACAGGAGCCGCAAATAGCCATGCGGCAGGAACTGCGGTAGGCCAGGTCGGGCGCGAGAACGTCCTTGATATGCGCCAGCGCGTCCAGAAGCGAGGTCTGGTTGTCGTACGGCACATGGAAGTTTTCCAGATGCGGCTTGTCGTCCTGTTCAGGATTGTAGCGCGCTATTGCCAGTTTTATGGTTTTCATATCAGCCTGCCTCCTTCCTTATTTCTTGGCCTGCGCATCGCCGGCGGCGCCGTATACACGCTGGGCCGGAGGGAGCTTGGTGATTTTGACATCGCTGTATTCAATACGCGGCGAACCGGACGGATTGTAAAAGGCCAGGGAATGCTTGAGGAAGCGCTCATCGTCGCGCTTGTCGCATCCCTCGTCCAGCCGTTGGTGCGCGCCCCTGGACTCTTTTCTCTGCAGGGCGGAATGAGCCATGCACTCGGCAATAGCAAGCCCCTGGGTGATTTCAATGAGGGAGAGCATATCTGTATTGAACACCCCGCACTGGTCGGTGACGCTCACATTTTTGAGACGTTCCTTCAGTTCCGCCAGTTTGTCGCAGGTGTTTTGCATCAGTTCTTCAGTGCGGTAAATGCCGCAGCCGTCCTCCATGGAAAGACCCATTTCGTCGCGGATGGTCGCCCAGCGTTCCTTGCCTTTTTGTTTGAGGAGCGTTTTCAGTCGTTTTTCGGCGTCGGCTACCTGCGCGTCCAGCGCCGCTTCACTGGCGCTGTACTTTTCGGCGCAGCGTTCAACCGCCGTATCTCCGGCCAGTTTGCCGAACACGACAAGCTCGGCCAGAGAGTTTGAGCCAAGGCGGTTCGCGCCGTGCATGCCGACAGAGGAGCATTCGCCCACGGCAAAAAGCCCCTTGATGCGGGTTTCGCACCGGCTGTCCGCTTCAATGCCGCCCATGGTGTAATGGGCAGTCGGACGAACAGGAATCGGCTCGTGCACAGGGTCAACGCCCATGTAGGCCTTGGCCAGTTCACAGATGAAGGGCAGGCGTTCGGCCAATTTTTTGGGGCCAAGGTGGCGCAGATCCAGGTTCACCACATCGCCGCGCGGCGTGGTTATGCTCCTGCCCGCGCGCCATTCGTGCCAGAAGGCCTGCGAAACCTTGTCGCGCGGGCCAAGTTCCATGTATTTGTTCTTGGGCTCGCCCAAGGGCGTTTCAGGGCCAAGGCCATAATCCTGCAGGTAGCGGTAGCCGTCCTTGTTGACAAGGATGCCGCCTTCGCCGCGTGAGGCCTCGGTGATGAGGATGCCGGAACCGGGCAGTCCCGTCGGGTGGTACTGCACAAATTCCATATCGCGCAAGGGCACGCCGTGTTTGAAGCAGATGCCCATTCCCTCGCCGGTGACGATGCTCGCGTTGGTATTGTACCGGTAAACGCGCCCGGCCCCGCCGGTAGCCATGACAACGGCGCCGGCGCGTATCTGCACAAGCTCTCCTTCCATCAGGTTAAGGGCGATAACGCCGCACACGCGGCCGTTGTCCACAAGAAGATCCAGCACAAAAAATTCGTCAAAACGGGTAATTTGCGGATATTTCAGCGAGGTCTGAAACAGGGTGTGCAGCATGTGGAAGCCTGTTTTGTCAGCGGCAAACCAGGTGCGTTCGATCTTCATGCCGCCAAAGGCGCGCACATTGACCGTGCCGTCGGGTTTGCGGCTCCAGGGACAGCCCCATTGCTCAAGCTGAATCATTTCCGTCGGGCACTGTTTGACGAAATACTCCACGACATCCTGCTCACAGAGCCAGTCGCCGCCGGAAACCGTGTCGTTAAAATGTGAATCGAACGAGTCGTGATCCTGTATCACGCCGGCGGAACCGCCTTCAGCGGCAACCGTGTGGCTGCGCATCGGGTAGACCTTGGAAATCAGGGCGACCCTGATGTTCCTGTTTTTTTCCGCCGCTGCAATTGCCGTGCGTATGCCTGCGCCACCGGCCCCTACAATGGCCAAATCGGTAGTGATTATCTGCACTGCATTTCTCCAGCGTTAATAAGAGTGACAAAAATGTGCTAGGCAAGCCCCACCGCTTTCAGATCGGGCTGGACATAGAGTTCGCCTCCGACAGAGTCGTTGATGACCAGCAGCGGCAGACGTTCCACCCGCAAGCGGCGCAGAGCCTCCGGCCCCATGTCGGGAAAGGCGATGACTTCGGCCTCCTTGATGCAGGTGCCGAGCAGGGAGCCTGCCCCGCCGGTCGCGCCGAAATACACCGCGCCATAGTCTTTGAGCGACTGTTTCACGGCCTCGTTGCGTATGCCTTTGCCGATGCTGGCCTTGACCCCCAGCGAATGCAGGCGCGGAGCGAACGCGTCCATACGGTAGCTTGTGGTCGGGCCGGCCGCGCCGATGACATTGCCCGGCTTCGCCGGCGACGGGCCGACATAGTAGATGACGGCCCCTTCCAGTTCCAGAGGCAGTTTTTCCTTGGCGTCGAGCAGGTCGCACAGTTTTTTGTGGGCCGCGTCGCGGGCCGTGTAAATGGTGCCGCTCAAATAAACGACATCGCCTGACCGCAGTTTGCGGGCGTCCTCATCAGAAAGGGGGGCGTTGAGTTCGTACTGGGCCATTAGATTTCCACCTCCTCATGCCGCGAAGAATGACACTGAATGTTTACAGCGAGCGGCAGGCTTGCGATATGGCAAGGTTCAACAATCATTTTAAGGCCAAGGCAGGTTGTTTTGCCGCCAAGGCCCATGGGGCCGATGTTCAGCTTGTTCACCAGATCAAAGAGTTCTTTTTCTTTGGCGGCAAGGTCGGCGTCCGGGTGCGTGTCATCAAGTTTGCGCAGCAGGGCCTTTTTGGCCAGTTTCGCGGAATGCTCAAAGGTGCCGCCGATGCCGATGCCGATGATGACGGGCGGACATGGATTGGAGCGCGATTCCGCGACGCGGGTGAGCACGAATTTTTTAATGCCTGCCCATCCTTCGGAAGGGGCGAGCATGGTGACGCGGGACATGTTTTCCGCGCCGCCGCCTTTGGCCATGAGCGCGATGCGCACCTTGTCGCCGGGGACGATGTCAAAGTGAATGACGGCCGGAGTATTGTCGCCGGTGTTTTTGCGGGTAAAGGGATCACAGGCGGACTTGCGCAGATAGCCTTCCTGATAGCCCCGGCGCACGCCTTCGTTGAGCGCTTCGCGCAGATTGCCGTCAAGCTGCACCTCCTGCCCGACTTCCACAAAAAGTACGCCAAGCCCGGTATCCTGGCAGAGCGGCACGCCTGTCTCGGCGGCAAGATCAATGTTTTCTATGAGCTGCCGAAAAACCTCCTTCGCGGTTGGCGATTCCTCCCTGGCAGCGCCTTCCCGAAAGGCCTTTTTACAGTCTTCCGGAAAATGGAGATTGGCGTGTATGCACATATCCCGCACGGCTTTGGTTATGTCGCTGGTTTTTACTGTTCGCATCAGTATGCCTCCGGATAAAATTTTGTAATCTTGTTGCCTTTTCAATATCATTAGCAAAAAAACGGCACGATGTGAAATCATAAATATTGATAACTTTATAGGGACAGATTATAGTCACAGGAACAAAAAGAAGCTGAGGGACAATTTTTGATAAACCTGAACAAGGTACAATACTTTATCGCTGTCGGGCAGCACGCCAGCGTGTCCGGGGCGGCGAGGGCGCTTCATGTTTCCCAGCCCGCTGTGAGTGACGCGATAAAATCGCTGGAAAAAGATCTGGGTGTGCAGTTGTTCAGGCGGATCAGGCAGCGTGTGCATCTGACAGAGGACGGCAAAGTTTATTTTGACAAAATGAGCGCGGTGATCAAGGAGTTTTCATCCATAAACAATGAAATGCGCAATATGGGCACACATAAAATAACGGTGCGCCTCGGCATTCCGCCGATGATCGGATCCTTTGTTTTTCCTCATGTGTTTACAGGCCTTGAAAAGGCGCGTCCGGACATAAACCTGGAACTGAAAGAAGGCGGCTCCATCGAACTGTTGCAGGAAATCTATTCTGAAAGCATTGATCTGGCAATCGTTGCGGATTCCAGCCGGTTTCGCTACAGCAATTCTTCCATGTCATTTCTGAAGATTTCGTCCACCGAGCTTATGTTCTGCGTGTCGCCGGAGCACCGGTTCGCTGACAAAAAAGCAATAGATATCAAAGACATAAAGGATGAACGTCTGCTGCTTTTCAAAGAGGGATACATTCAGAAAGAAATTATCACGACCTGTTTCCGGGAAGCCAGGATTGAGCCGAAAGTGATATTATATACAAATCAAGTGTTTACTATTGCCAGCTTTATCCAGAAGAACATCGGCACATCTTTTTTGTATTCTGACGCCGTAAAACTGCTGGAAGGCGTTGTGCCCATCAGTTTCAAAAAAAAGATTGAGCTTGACCTTTCCCTTGTCTGGAAAGCAAGCCGCGCGCATTACAGCTCCGTGCAGGGGGTCATCCGGTATTTCTCCGGCCTGCATTGATAAGTCCCCCTTATAACCTTATCAATATTTATGATTTTACATTATGACCATTTCCTTGATAGAGAACAATTATGCGTCGGATCAGGCAGGGACGGAGCGCGGATTTGATTTCTGCCGGTGCGGCGCATGGTGCAATCCGGCCGGTCAACCTGTAAACCCTGTACGGAGGTTGCATGCGCAGTAAGATTTCCATTATCGGAGCGGGAAATGTGGGTGCCTCAGTGGCGCAATGCTGTCTGCTCAAAAATCTCGGCACAGTGGTCATGCTGGATGCTGTTGAAAACGTCGCCAAGGGCAAGGCGCTGGACATGTCGCACGCCGCCGCTCTGCACGACCAGTTGTTTTCTGTCAGCGGCACTTCCGATTACGCGGACACGTCGGGTTCCGAGGTGGTAATCATAACCGCCGGCCGGGCGCGCAAGCCGGGCATGAGCCGCAATGACCTTCTGAAAATAAACGCCGCGATTGTGGATGATGTGACCCGCAAAGTGGTGAAGCACTCTCCGGACGCGATCCTGATTGTCATAACAAACCCCCTGGATGCCATGAGCCAGGTGGCGTGGAAAGCCAGCGGTCTCGACCACAGACGGGTTATCGGATTGTCCGGGCTGCTTGACTCCTCACGCTTGCGCTATTACATCGCCGAAGCCACGGGCGCCGGGCCCCACACCGTGACAGGCCTTACCATGGGCGAGCACGGCGACTCCATGGCCGTGCTGACCAGATTGGCGACTGTGGGCGGCGTGCCTGCCACCAAGCTGCTCAGCGCGGAAAAACTGGCTGAAATCCGTTACCGCACAGCGCACGGCGGGGGTGAGGTTGTTGATCTTATGGGATGCTCGGCCTACTACGCGCCCGGCATCGCGGCAACCGCCATGGCTGAGGCCATATTGAGCGACTCGCACACCACCTATCCCTGCTCGGTGTACATGACAGGCCAGTACGGAGTGGACGGTATCTACATGTGCGTGCCGATCCGCCTGGGGGCCTGCGGTGTGGAGGACATAATCGAACTTGAACTGACGGACAACGAGAAAAACCAGATCGCCGAGACCGCGCGCCACATACGCGGGTTGCTCAAGGAACTGGAAGAGTAGAAAAACGCGGGATTGACACGGCAAAACAAGTTGCGTAGTGCTTTTTGTGTGTCATAAAAGAACCTTATCGTAACTGGAGTGAGTATGAACAGATTGACAAAAGCTATTATCTGCGTAGCCGTTGCAGCCCTCATGTGGGTGTTGCCGGTTCCGGACGGACTGACGCCAAACGCCATGTGCTACCTGGGCATCTTTCTGGGCGTGATACTCGCCCTCATTCTTGAGCCTTTGCCCAACTCCGCTGTTGGCCTCATCGGCTGCACCCTAGCCGGCGCCCTGCAACTGGTTCCGCTGCCCAACGGCAACCCCGCCGGCTTGGGCGGTTCTCTTGGTTGGGCATTGTCCGGTTTTGTGGACAGCACCGTGTGGCTCATATTCGTGGCCTACATGTTCGCCATGGGCTATGAAAAAACCGGCCTTGGCAAGCGCATCGCCCTGCAGCTCATAAAGAAACTCGGCGGAAAGGCTCTGGGACTGGGCTTTGCCACGGCCCTTGCCGATCTGTGCCTGGCCCCGTTTATCCCCTCCAACACCGCCCGCAGCGCGGGTTCCGTCTATCCGGTCGTTAAAAATATACCGCCCATGTACGGCTCTCTGCCTGAAAGCGAGCCGCGCAAAATCGGCGCGTACCTGATGTGGATATGTATCGCCACGACCTCGGTGACAAGCTCCATGTTTTTCACCGGTCTTGCGCCGAACCTGCTGGCCCTTTCCCTGATCGGAAAAGCGCCCGGCGTGGACGCCGCCAAGGTCGCCATCACCTGGATGGACTGGTTCTGGTGCATGTTGCCCGCCGGCGTCATCCTCTTTATCCTGGTGCCGATCCTGACCTATGTTATTTATCCGCCCACCCAGAAAGTTTTTTCGGAAACGCCCAAATGGGCCGCCGGCGAGCTTGAAAAACTGGGGCCGGTCACGTTCAAGGAATGGCAGATGGCCCTTATGGCCCTTATCGCCCTTGTCCTCTGGATATTCGGCGCCAAGCTGTTCAACGCCACCATGGTCGCCCTGATAGTGCTCTGCCTGATGGTTATTCTGGACGTCATCAGTTGGGACGACGTCACCTCCAACAAGAGCGCCTGGAACACCCTGACCTGGTTCGCCACTCTTGTGGCCATGGCCTCCGGTCTGGCCCGCGTCGGCTTTCTCAAATGGCTGGGCGCGATCTTCGCCGGCTATCTTTCCGGCTACGGCATCTTTGTCATCATGTTCGGTTTGCTGGCCTTCTTTTATTTTTCGCACTACTTCTTCGCCAGCCTCACCGCCCACACCACGGCCATCATGCCCGTGCTGCTGGCCACCGGCGCGGCTGTGCCGGGGATGGACATGCGCCTGCTTGGCATGATGCTCGCCGGGAGCCTGGGCATTATGGGCATTCTTACACCTTACGGCACAGGCCCGAGCCCGGTTTACTACAACACCGGCTACATCGAAAAGAAAACCTTCTGGGCTTTCGGATCAATATACGGCTTTATTTTCTTCGCCGTATACGCCGTTTTTGCCATGTTCTGGTTCCCGAGGGCGTTGTGAACCCCCAACCCGCTGTAACAGTACTGTAAGAGACAAATCCGCGCCTTGATCGCCTGATCGGACGCGGATTTGTTTTACCATATAGCCGGGAATGGGCGATTCACCGCTGTGACTTCTTGCCCTTGCTTGTTTTTTTGTCAGTCACTATTGTACGCTGTGCGGCGAAAATGGACAGGCGATTTTGTTGAGGTGAATGTGGGAGGAAAAGCATGAGAGGACAGCGCAAGGGAACTGCCGGCGTGGTGCGCTATCACAAAGGAGGCTTTCCCCCAACAAATATTGACTGGTCGGAACTGGTGCCGCTTATCGGTAAAGCCAATGGCGCTGTTGCCAGATATGACGGTCTGCTTCAGGCCATACCCAATCCTGGAGTATTGCTGAGTCCTCTTATGACCAATGAAGCTGTGCTTTCTTCGCGTATAGAAGGAACGCAGGCAACGCTCAATGAAGTGCTTACCTATGAAGCGCAAGAAAAAGATAAATTGACTCCACAGTCGCCTAAAGACGCAGATATGCAAGAAATTTCCAACTATCGTCGGGCCATGCGTTTTGCGGAGCAAAAACTGGAAGAACTGCCCTTATCCCAAAGAATCATCAAAGAAGCGCATGCCATTTTGCTTTCAGGGGTGAGAGGGCAAAACAAAGCGGTTGGAGAATACCGTAAGATACCTAACTGGGTTGGGCCACCCGGCTGTACCATTGATAATGCGCGTTATGTTCCTCCTGATGCGAATACCCTGCCTGATTCCATATCCACATGGGAAAAATATATCCATGCGGAAGAACGTGATTCGCTTGTGCAACTTGCTGTTGTTCATGCTGAATTTGAAGCTTTACATCCGTTTTTGGATGGCAATGGACGACTTGGGCGCATGATCATTCCTCTTTTTCTGTATCAGGCTCGCATACTGCGACGTCCGGCCTTTTATATAAGCGCATATCTTGAGGCCCACCGCGATGTTTATTATGAAAAGCTGCTCGCTGTTTCACGAGACAAGGACTGGACGGGATGGTGTCGTTTTTTTCTGGAGGCCGTACAAGTTCAATCAGAAGAAAATCTTAACAAAGCCACAAAAATTTTAGATCTTTATAATGCAATGAAGTCGCACCTTGTCGAAGCGACGGGATCAAAATATGCGATTCATACCCTGGACTGGATATTTGAAAACCCTATTTTCAGCATGAGCGCCTTTATTCCGGGCGCAAACATTCCGAGGCCGACGGCTACGCGTATTGCGCAGCGCCTTGCCGAGGCGGGCACGTTAAACTTGCTGAGGCCCGCCAGCGGGCGTAGCCCTGCCATAATGGCCTTTGACGCATTGTTGGACATTGTCGCCTGATTTGTCGTTGTCGCTCACGGATGAGCGATAAAAAAAAATGTCGCTCATTTTTTTATATAAATGAGCGACAAAAAAAATTGCCGCTCATTTGTGAGCGACAAAAAATAAGAGATGGCTATGGCCCTGCATCCAGATGGTCGGACGCGGATTTGTTGTATCCGGAATGTTTTGAACCTGAAAACTGTGAGGAATGTATGCACGCGCTGGAAAAAATCCTGGCGAAAAAGGCCGGGCGGGACTCTGTGCATGTCGGCGAAATTGTGAACTGCACAGTGGATGTGGCGGGCATCAATGATCTGTACCTGCAAACCGTGCGCTCATTTCGTGAAATAGGCGGCAAACGGGTTGCCAGCCCGGAAAAAGTCGTCATGTTCATGGATCACTATGCCCCCGCATCCACCATCACCCAGGCGGACAACCAGAAGCAGTTCCGCGCCTTTTTCAGGGAGCAGAACGCGGATCTGATTATGGACGTCAATGAGGGCGTCTGTCATCAGGTGCTTGCCGACAAATGCTTCAGCAAGCCCGGTCAGCTCATTGTCATTACCGATTCGCACACGACCACCCACGGCGCGTTCGGCGCGTTCGGCACCGGCGTGGGCGCCACGGACATGGCGACCATACTGGCCACGGGCAAGCTCTGGCTGCGTGTGCCGGAAATCATCCGCACCACCATCACGGGAAAGCCGGCCAGGGGAGTGTACGCAAAGGACGTTGCCCTGCATATTATCGGCAAACTGCGCGCGGATCACGCCGTGTACAAGGGGGTTGAATTCGCCGGGGACACTGTTTCCGGCTGGAGCGTCTCCGAGCGGATGGCCCTTTGCAACATGACCACGGAAATAGGGGCAAAATGCTCCTATATCCAGCCTGATGCCGTGACAGAGGCGTTTTTGCGCGAAAAGGGCATCACCGACTATGACATCGTGAGCACAGACGCCGATTACCGGTACGCCGAAGATTTGCATTTTGACGTGAGCGCGCTCACGCCGCAACTGGCCGCGCCGTCAAGCGTCGACAACGGCGCGCCCATCAAGGAATACCTTGGGCAGCGCATTGATCAGGCCTATGTCGGCTCCTGCACCGGAGGGCGGCTTGAGGATATCGCCGCCGCCGCCGCCGTCGTCAAAGGCCGCAGCATCGCCAAAACCGTGCGCTTTCTTGTTGTGCCCGCCTCCAGACAGACGCTCCTTGACGCCATGGACAGAGGTTATATACAAACCCTGGTCACGGCGGGCGCGACCCTTGTTTCGCCAAGCTGCGCGGCCTGTCTCGGCACGCACCAGGGCCTGCTGGCCCCCGGTGAAGTGTGCATTTCGGCCACCAACAGAAACTTTCCCGGTCGTATGGGCAGCACGGAGGCGAAAATTTTTCTCGCTTCACCGGCCACGGTTGCGGCGTCCGCCCTGGAAGGGGCGATTGCCGACCCCACCGCCTACCTGTAACTTTCAGGAACGAGGGAACTGCAATGTTTGATAAACCACTGCGCGGACGTGTTTTCCTTTTTGGAAAAAATATTGACACGGATCAGATATATCCGGGGCGTTTTGTGGAGTTGACCGACGTGCCCGATGTGGCAAAGCACGCCATGGAAGGGGCCGACCCCACGTTTGCCTCCTCCTGCAAACCGGGTGATTTTATTGTCGCCGACAGCAATTTCGGCTGCGGCTCCAGCCGTGAGCACGCGGCCATCACCCTGAAGGCCGTGGCTGTGGGAGCTGTTGTCGCGCCTTCTTTCGGGCGTATATTCTACCGCAACGGCATCAACCTCGGGCTGCCCCTTCTGGTGTGCCCTGATCTGCACACGAAGGTGCAAACCGGGGATACTATCGCCATAGACGTGAAAAGCGGCGAAATAACCGATGCGGCGGGCAAGGTTATCGCCCGGGCGGAAGTCGTCACCGAATACATGATGCATATTCTGGAAAACGGCGGCATAAAACCGCTGCTGCAAAAACAGTTGCAATAAAAAGTAATAAAATTGCGTCCCGCAATTTTTGTCTGAAATCTAAAAAGAGAGGCACATCATGCAATACGAACTGGCCTACGGCAAATCCACAGTGAATTTTACCCTGCCTGACAGCATCAGGCCGCTCACCATCAGAACGAACAGCAAAAAAGGCCTGGCCGATCCCGTCGGCGAAACGCGCAAGGCTCTGCAAAATCCTGCCGGCACGCCTCCATTGCTGGAGATGCTGCGCGCCAAAAATCCCAAAACCGTGGTTATCGTCGTCAACGACATAACCCGTCCGACGCCCTATGACGTGATCTTTCCGCCCATGCTGGAGATTTTCGCCCAGGCCGGCATCAAGGACGAGCAGGTGACGCTGATTATCGCGACGGGCATCCACGATCCGCACACCGACGCGCAAAACAGGGAAGTATACGGCGAAGAGATCGTTCGCCGCTTTAAAATCGTCAATCATGACGGGCTGGATGAATCCAATCTGGTCAAACTCGGCGTTTTCAAGTCCGGCTATGAATTCATTATGAACCGCATGGCTGTGGAAGCGGATTTTCTGATCACCCTCGGCGTGGTCATGCCGCACTATTTTGCCGGGTATTCCGGCGGCCGCAAATCTGTTTTGCCGGGTCTCGTGGCCAAGGAAACGGTGGAAAAAAACCATGCCCGCATGGTGGAACTTATGGATTATCTGCCCCCCATTGACGAGAATCCGGTGAGCAACGAGATGATTGAGGCGGCAAGGCAGGCAGGCGTGGATTTCATCCTGAACGTGGTCACCAACGAATCCAGGGAAGTCGTCCATGTGGCGGCGGGCGAGGTGCACGCGGCGTGGCGCAAGGCTGTTGACGTTTCCGCCTCAATGTACGAGGTGCCCTTTGACAGGCAGGTGGATATCGCCGTCACCTGCGCCAGCGGGCGTCCGCGCGACATCAACGTCTATCAGGCCCAAAAGGGGCTGGATCACGCCGACCGCATTACCCGCCCCGGCGGGGCCATTATCCTGGCTGCGGAATGCCCGGAAAAATGGGCGGAGGCCACTTTTGAAGACTGGATACGCCGCCGCTGGGAACCGGCGAAGGTAATGCGGGAAATCAAGGCGAACTTTGTGCTGGGCGGGCACAAGGCCTACGGTTTTGCCAAGGTCGCCGCCGAAAAGGAAGTGTACCTCGTTTCCACGCTGACCGAGGACGAAAGTTCGCTCATTTGGGCAAAAAAGGCCGCAACTGTTCAGGAAGCCGTGGACAAGCTTCTGGCCGAATACGGGCCGGACGCCACCTGGGCCTATCTGCCCGACGGTTCACTGGCCCTGCCGGTACAGCGCGGTTAACAATCGGGGCGGAGTCACTTTAGCCGTTGCGACATAGGAAGCTACGGGCAAAGACAGCAGAGTCAATAGGCGAATGGAGCCGGTTGTGGATTGAAACATTCTGGAGGCGTTATGTTGCGATATATAGACAGCAAAAAGATGGGGCGCGGCATTCACGGGTGGCTTGACAGTCATTTTCATTTTTCCTTTGCCGACTACCGTAACCCTGAGAACATCAACTTTGGCGTGCTCCGGGTGCTTAATGACGATCTTGTTCAGCCCGACACCGGTTTTGGCACGCATCCGCATCGGAATATGGAAATTCTGTCCTACGTTGTCGAGGGCGAGTTGACGCACGCGGACAGTATGCAAAACCGGGAAACATTGACCAGGGGGCAGGTGCAGTACATGAGCGCGGGTACCGGCGTGCACCACAGCGAATACAACCTGGGCGATTCGGCGCTCCGTTTTTTGCAAATCTGGATTCTGCCCGACAGGGACGGTTATCTCCCCAGTTACGGCAGCCACCGGTTTGAGCTTCATGAGCGGGACAACCGTTGGATGCCCGTTGCCGCGCGCTATGGCAACCCGCAATCCGAGGCCCCGATCAGCGTGCATGCCGATGTCAACGTTTACGCAAGCCTGCTGGACAAGGGCAGGACGCTCGACTTTGAGGTCAACAAGGGACGGCAGGCGTATTTTGTTCTGATTGAAGGGCAGTCCGAAATCAACGGCGTCGCTTTGAACATGCGTGACGCGCTGGAGATTGTTGAGGAAAATATCGCCGTCAAGGCCGGGGAAAATTCCCACATGCTGGTGATTGAGATGGCCAAAAGCTGAGTGCCGCGGATTCTGAAGAGCGCCGCCACGAATCGTCAGCCCGAAGCGCGATCTTCCATGCGCCAGACGCACACGCGGGTCTGGCCGAAAAGCCTGTCGGCCAGCGGGACAAGCGCATCGGGTGTGGCGAAGGCGGCGTCTTTTTCTATCTCCGCCGTGACAAAAGCCCGGGCCGCCAGCCAGTTGTTGTTGACAAGGCGGCGTAGCACAGGCTCCGTCAGGTTTTTGCCGTAGGGCGGGTCAATGAAGACAAGATTAAAGAGCGCGGTCTGGCGCTGATCGGGCAACTGCCCAAGAAAACGCAGCGCGTCGTCTTTGACCACGCGCGTCCGCGCCTCAATGCCCAGGAACCGGATATTCTCACGCAGGCAGCGCACCGCCGCGTTCGCGTTTTCCACCAGCAGGGCGTGCCGCGCGCCGCGGCTGACAGCTTCAAAGGCAAGACTGCCGCTGCCCGCAAAAAGATCAAGCGCACTCGCGTATTGCCAGTCAATGCCACGTGAGGCTAGCATGGAAAACAGGGCCTCGCGCGTTCTGCCCATGGCCGGGCGCATGCCTTCGCCTTCCACGGTTTTCAGCCTGCGCCCGCCCAGCGTTCCCGCTATGATGCGCATAACGGCCCGCACTTGCGTAATACGTTTGGCCGGACTCTCGCGCAGGCAGGCTGTCCGCCGGGTATGGTCAATTGCGCCTTCATGGCGTCTCCCCGTGTATTTGGAGGCTTTATCGACGGATTATGCCCGTCATCCGGGACGAGGACAAGAAGCAAAATCCACACAGAAAACAAAAAAAAGCAAACGGCGAACCGCGTCAGCGCAGGGGCACGTAACGGTTTCAGATCCGTGCTGGAAAAACCTCCCACCCGCTCGAATCCATGACCGCGTCGAGCGGCGCAGGTTCTCGTAAACGCCGTACACGAAAATTTTCCTGGTCCTTCTACAAGACGGATGCGGATTGTGGCAATGTCTTCCGAAAAATCCTCACAATGGCCTTCGCGTCCATATCCGGATGCAAAGGCAGCAGCGACAGGCGCCGGAAATCTTCCGGGCTGTCCATGTCCAGCTTGAGGTCGGGACGTCGCAGCCAGGGTTCCGCCGGGTCAAACGTGGAAATACGAAAACTCGCGGCATTGTCCCATATATAATTCAGGCAGTGTTCACGCTGTGAGGGCTGCTTCGCCTTCGCCTCAAGTCCTTCCAGAAGATCGCGGGAAACAACTTCCGCCCCCAGGCCGTCGGGCCAGAGATTGTTTCTGGGTATGTGATTGTAGGCGTAATCGCAGGCCGCACTTTCATAGTGCGCCAGCAAACGGTCTACGGCTTCCCCCCAGATCAGGGGATTGTCCGCGCACACGCGCACCACAAGGCCGGCATCACAAGTTTTGGCGGCCAGCAGCATCCGGGCCAGCACATCGTCTTCCGGGCCGGCGACGCACGGTATATTGTGACGCCGCAAATGTTCAAACAGCGCCTGATCAAGCCTTGTGTCCGGAATGGCCGCCACAATGCCGTCAAGCCGCGAGGCTTGCGAAAGCCTGTGGGCCACCCAGTTGACCACGGGCAGATCACGCAGACAGAGCAGGGATTTCATGGGCAGCCGGCTTGAACCGAGCCGCGCCTGAATGACGGCCACCGTCCTGCCCGTTTTTACTTTTTTCGACACAAAATTTATCCTTGCCTTGTGATTTTCTCCAGCATCAATCCCACTACCCTTGTCTTGTTTCCGGTAAAGTCAAGACGGCTTTGCCGCTCAAAAAACCGCGCCCGTCTGGGATAACGCAGCATCGCCAGAAACACGTTGCGTATTTTTACATCGTCAATCCTGTCCATAATCCCTAAAAAAGTGAACCCGTTACGTGGGCGGGCAAATGTGTGGCGCGCCTCACGTTCATGATGCGCCGCCACCATGCCGGGGATGCGCATGTGGGCAAGCTCGTACACGGTGCGTCCGGCCGAGCAGATAGCCAGATCAGCGCCTTCCATCATGCGGCTCATCGCGTTGGTGGCCCAGGTGAATTCAACCAGGGGATTGTCCAGTTTTTGCAAATGGTCTTCCATGGATTTTTTATGCGCGTAGCCGGGCCCCGCCACAAGGCGGACGGCAATGCCCATACCTCGGCAGATCGGCTCAACAATGTCAAACACGCGCCGGGAAAAATTGCGGGAATCCGTGCCCCCGAAGGTGATGAGCAACACTTTCACATCCTCGCGCAATTTATTGCGCGCGGCGCCCGCGAACTCGTCGCGCAAACAAAAATATTCCGGCCCGCAACGCAGGCGCCGAGTGCTCCGGGCGCTTTCATAAAGCGCGTTGATCACAAGCTGCGCCATATCGGCGCCGGGGCCTTCATCCTCAAAATTGACGCATTTTACGCCGGCGGCGGTCAGCCGCCCCATATAGGGAACATCCGTATTCAGGATATCGTTGACAACGAGGTCAGGACGGAGCTTCAGCACGACCTCCGCCAGTGGTTCCTGCCCCTGGCGCACACTGCGGTAGTCTTTTCTGGCGATGCTTTCCACAGCCAGTTCGCTTTGGCGCGTACAGACAAAAGTGATCCTGTGGTTGGTGATTTCATGCGCCAGCATAAGCGCCCGGTACACATGCCCCATGCCGATGGCGGGATAGCCCGCCACGACAAAGACAACGTGGCGTCGCAAAAGCAGGTGCTCACATATCCACCAGTCCTGGTAACTCTGGATTTCAATGGCCCTTTCGTTGAGAAAATAAGGAATGATTTTCGGTTTTTTTTTGAAATTATTGGAATCGGCCAGCAAACTTCCCCGCACAATAATCAGGGCGCGGCTTTCCACCAGAAACTGTTCCCCCTCTCCGGCTTTATCGTCCAGCAGGTTTTCCAGTGTGCCGTCACGCACATTCCAGATGCGCTGCCGCACGCTTTTGACGGTTACAAGACTGTCCGCGTCGGCGTCCAGATATTTTTTCCAGGCGTCCTCCACGTCTGTCCATGTCAGCAGCGGACAGGAAGCGCGCAATATGAGAAAGTGCGCATAGCGAGAGGCAAGTTCACAGAGCGTGTCACGCAATTCAGCCACAATATCAAGACTTTTGAAACGCAAATTCCGGTTGTAGCGAAACCTTGCGCCGGATCTTTCACAAATCAGCGAAATTTCCTCGCTGTCCGTGGTGACGATGACATCATCGCCAGAAACCACGGAGCGCGCCGTATGTATGGCGCGCTCGATAAGCGTGACCCCGGCCAGTTTTTTGACCAGTTGATCCGGTATGACGGCATTCTTTTTGACGGCCGGTATGATGACGCAGCGTTCTTTCACAAACGGTTCCGATTCAGTTCATCAAAGACCGCGCAATACGTCACGCGTCGCGGCCAGCATGTACGCCGTGTCTTCTTCAGTAAGCCAGTGCTGAAAAGGAAAGGAAACCATACAGTCAAAAAACGCGTCGCCATTGGGGCAGCGGGCCTGCCCGCAGCCAAGGCGTTTGTAGAAATCATAACGGTTGAGAGGAAGGTACTGCACAACGCATTTTATGCCCTTCTCTTCGGACATGGCGCGCAGAAATCTGTCGCGCATATCCTGGCCTGTCGTCATTCTGGCGGCCAGCAGGTGATAATTGTGACGGCGGGAAGCAACACGATGAAATTCCAGTTCAGGGCAATCGGCAAGCCCGTCCATGAATCTGAGCGCTCTTTCACGTTTTTCGTCGTTGATGGCGTCAATACGCTCCAGCAGCTTTGCGCCGAGAGCGCATTCCACTTCGCCAAGGCAGTAATTGCTGGGCATGAGCATGTCTTGCCCGAGCACAGGAACATCCACATTACCCATGGCGGGCTTCCAGTAATCGGGGCGCTCAAAGGTGTAGGCGCAATGACCGTTGTGTCGCAAGCCGGGAACAACGGCGGCAAGGGCCGGGTCGCGCACGTACAACATGCCGCCTTCCCCCAGGGTGGTCAGATTTTTGTGCGAATGAAAAGAAAATATCGCCATGTCGCCGAAACTGCCGGCTTTTTTTCCGTCTATTTCCGCGCCTATGGCCTGAGCCGCGTCCTCAATCAGCACAAGACCGCGTTCACGGCAAAGCGCCGCTATCTGCGGCATGTCGGCCACATACCCGTAAAGATGCACCACAACGACAGCCTTTGTCTTCGGCGTCAGCGCCTTTTCAACCGTCTCCGCCGTCACGACGCGGGTGCGCAGATCCACATCCGCCCATACGGGGCGAGCGCCTTTTTTAAGGTAAGGATAGGCCGAAGCGGTAAAGGTGTGCGCCGGAATGACAAACTCGTCGCCGGGAGCGAAGCGGCAAAGCTGGGCCGACATTTCCAGGGCCGCGCATCCGTTCATGGTGGTGAAGCAGGTTCCTTCGGGCACTTGCTGATAGCGCGCGAACCGGCTTTCAAACTCGCGCATGTATTTTCCCTGCGTCAGGGGATCCGCGTTGCGCATGGCCTCGACGACCACGGCGATTTCCTCTTCCGTATAGCGGACCGAGCGGCCGCTGAAATTGATTTTTATGTCCACTGGAGTTTCCCCTGCCGGGTTACATGCGCTTGAAACGCTCTATAACGTTTTCCCTGGTCAGAATTTTTTTAAAATCCGGGCCAAGTTTGTTGGTAAGCGGTTTTTCATGCACAATACTCGCTTCATACAGGTCATTGTATTGCGCGTCGGTCAGATTGTCGCAGATGCCCTTGGGCAGATCAATGCGCTGACGTGAAAGCATCTCCATAAAATCTTTATATTCTTCAGGATATATGTCTTTCTGCACAGAAAGCGCGTAGCAGTTGGCAATGCCGTGCGGCATGTGCAGCACCATGCTCAGACCGGCGGAAACCGGATGCACCGTTCCCACAAAACCGGCGGCCATGCCCCCGAGGTAGGAGGCTATCATCATGCGCTCACGGTTTTCATCGCTCATCATGTCGTCAGAAAGAAAAATGTTTTTGCACATGCTCATGGCTTTTTCGGCCAGGGCGTCCACGACGGCGTTGCGGTACGATCCCGAAATGCTTTCAAAGCAGTGCATGTACGTGTCAATGCCCGTGTAGAAATACTGGTTGCGCGGCACGGTGGCCGTCAGGTCGGCGTCCAGAATCACCTGCTCAAACATGGTGAAGTCGCTGTTCATGCCAAGTTTCAGTTTTTTCGCCTCATTGCAGACGATGCCCGTGCGTGAGCTTTCAGAGCCGGTGCCGGCAAGCGTGGGCACGGCGATTTTATGGGGGGCCGGGCGCCTGACAAGCTCCCATCCCTGGTAGTCCTCCGTTTTTCCGGGGTTGGTCAGCAAATTGCCGACACATTTACAGGTGTCCATTGTCGCGCCGCCGCCAAAGGCCAGCAGCGCGCAGGGCCTGCCGCCGGACAAAAAATCTTTCACCTGTTGCGCGTATGCGTCCACGCTTTGGGTCGTGGGTTCCTTGTCGGTGTCCACGTACACCGTCAAGTCCCGGTCTTCCACGGGCAACCGGGCGGCAAGCGCGCCGTTTTTGAAATAGTGATCAAAAAAGAAGACCGCCGGGTTTTTTTTGCTGGCGCCGCGCAGGGGAGACAGAATATCCCCCAGTTGAGACAGACATCCCCGGCCTATCATGTAATACCCGACATTTTTTGCGTTACGGTACATAAGCGCGTTCCTCAGGAGACAGCCATACGGTTTTTCCACAACTGGACAGTGTTTTTCATAAGCATGGCGATGGTCATGGGGCCAACGCCTCCGGGCACGGGCGTCAAGGCGCGCGCTTTAAGACTTACACTCGCGAAATGCGCGTCACCACACAAACCGGCAGCGGTACGGCTGATGCCGATGTCCACCACAACCGCGCCGTCGCGCACCATTTCTCCGGTCACCATGCCGGGGCGCCCCATGGCCAGAAAAAGGAACTCCGCGTTGCGGTATTCACGCGTGAGGCCTCTGGTTCTGGAATGGCAGACAGTTACTGTGGCGTCTGTTCCGTGTCTGTACAAAAGCATGGCCAAAGGCTTGCCCACAATGTTCGATCTGCCGACGACAACAGCCTTTTTGCCAGCCGGCGAAAGATTGTAGCGGCACAGCAGTTCCATTACCCCGGCCGGGGTGCAGGGAGCAATACCTGGCAGGCCCAGCGAAAGCCTTCCCACATTTTCAGGATGAAAACCGTCCACGTCCTTGGCCGGGTCAATGGACAGCAGGCAGGCGGCAGAGTCAAGCCCGCCCGGCAAGGGCAACTGTAATAAAATGCCGTCCACATCCCGCCTTGCGTTGCAGTCGCGGATGATGGCCAACAGTTCAGCCTGACTTGCGGTTGCGGGCAGATTGAAAGAAAAAGGGATGACGCCCGTTTCAAGACAGGCTTTTTCCTTGTTTCGCACATAGATCTGCGAGGCCGGATCTTCGCCCGTCAGGATGACGGCCAGCCCCGGCGGGCGGCGGCCACCGGCGGTGGCCGCCGCCACGGACGCGGCGATTTCCTGACGGACGGCAAGGGCGGTTTCCTTGCCGTCAAGCAAAATCATGCTCATTCCTGATCACCGTCTAGAGCATAATATTCCGCCAGCATGGGGCCGAAGAATTCGGCATCCTCTCCCAGTTCTTCTTCAATGCGCAACAGTTGATTGTATTTTGCCATGCGCTCGGAGCGGCACAAAGACCCTGTTTTGATCTGCCCGGCGTTGACGCCCACCGCCAGGTCCGCAATGAAGCTGTCTTCCGTTTCGCCGGAACGATGCGAAATAACAGTAGTGTACGCCGCTTCTTTTGCCATTTGGATGGTATCCAGCGTTTCTGTGACAGTGCCTATCTGGTTAAGCTTTATCAGAATGGAGTTGGCGGCTCCCTGGGAGATGCCTTCGGCCAGAATGCCCGCGTTGGTCACAAAAAGGTCGTCGCCCACCAACTGGATTTTTTCGCCCAGCGTCTGGGTAAGAATGCCCCAGCCGTCCCAGTCGCTCTCGCTCATGCCGTCTTCAATGGAAATCAGGGGATATTTTTGAGTGAATCCGGCAAGCCAGTCGGACATTTCAGCATTGCTGAAGCTCAATTTTTCGCCCTTGAGCTCATATTTGCCGTCCTTGAAAAATTCTGAAGCGGCCGCGTCAATGCCGAGGGCCACTTCCTTGCCCGGATTGTAGCCCGCCTCTTCAATCGCCTTGATGATATAGGCAAACGCGGCGTCATGATTCTCAAGGTTGGGGGCAAAGCCGCCCTCGTCGCCGACGCTTGTCACATGCCCGTCTTTGGCGAGAATGGCCTGAAGCGTATGAAAAATTTCCGCCCCCATGCGCAGGGCGTCTCTGAATGTCTGCGCGCCGAACGGAATAATCATGAATTCCTGAATATCCAGATTATTGGGCGCGTGCGCGCCGCCATTGATGATATTCATCATGGGCGCGGGCAGGATTTTGGCGTTCACGCCGCCCAGATATTTGTACAGGGGCAGGCCGAGGAAAACAGACGCCGCTCTCGCGCAGGCCATGGACACGCCGAGCATGGCGTTCGCGCCAAGGCGGGATTTGTTGTCGGTTCCGTCCAGATCAAGCAGCGTGTTGTCAACGCGTACCTGGGAAAGCGAATCCAGCCCTGTGACCGCCTCGGCGATTTCGCCGTTGACGTGTTCCACAGCCTTGGTGACGCCCTTGCCGCCGTAGCGTTTTTTGTCGCCGTCACGCAGTTCCAGCGCTTCACGGCTGCCGGTTGACGCGCCGGAGGGCACGGCGGCGCGCGCGTTTATGCCCGATTCCAGCGACACCTCCACCTCGACTGTGGGATTGCCGCGGGAATCCAGAATCTCCCGACCAAATACAGAAGCGATAATACTCATGTTTCCCCTCATTTTTTAATTTTTTTCTGAACAACCGTTCACTTCTTCACGCAAGCCATTACATCGTGTTTCATAATACAGCAAGCGCAGGCCTTCCAGCAACAGCGCGGGCAGCACATGGTCGAACACCTGGCTCACTCTGGCGATGGATTCGGCAAAACCGCCCGTGCCCAACACAAGCGTCTTGCCGGGCAACTGGCAGACGAGCCTCTGCGCGAGTCCCTCCACCATGCTGACGAAACCGAACACCAGACCGTGTCGTATGCTTGTCGCCGTGTCTTTGCCCATCACGGGGGCAAACGCGCGCACGTCCATATTGACTCTCGGCAATTTTGCGGCTTCACGCGACAGGGCGGTCATGGCCGTCTGGGGGCCGGGAAAAATCAGACCGCCCAGGTACGCCTGCCCGCTTATGCAGTCAAATGTGACGGCCGTGCCAAAATCCACCACAATGATAGAATCGGCCTGCGCGTACAGCCTGCGCGCGGCGAACGCGCCCACCAGCCTGTCCGCGCCCACTTCTCCCGGCCGCTCGTACTGATTGTCCAGCGGAACGGGCATATCCTCCGGCACACGGTGCAAAGGGCGCTCAACGTAGCGCGTTACCGCCTCGCGCAGCAGCGGGTCAAAAGCGGGCACTACCGAAGACGCCACGCAGGCTTCAATATGCGCGGGGTCAACCGCGGCGTGCCGCAATACCGACAGCAGCGTCAGCCCCAAGCTGTCCGCCGTCTGGCCGACATCAGCGCGCAGGGTGTATGATGTGAGCACGCGCCGCCCGTCAGCCAGCCCTACCTTGATGGATGTGTTGCCTATGTCGAAGAGAAGAAGTTTCGGCCGCATGCCGCCCCGCCGCAAAAAATTGTTCACACGGGGCAAGTATGCCCGACAAGCGGACTTCAGGCAAGACCAACAAAAATACGGTTCACCGCAACGTCGCCATTTATCATCTTTACAATACGCCTTCCTCTTTCTACACTGCGCGCCATGTCCGCCCTTTCAGATGATGTCTTTGAAGTGACGCACACTGATGGTTCCGCACGCGCCGGTGTGCTGCGCACTGCGCATGGCGCGATTGCAACGCCGGTGTTCATGCCCGTCGGCACTGTGGGAACCGTCAAGGCCATTGCGCCCGACGATCTGGCCGACATCGGCGCGACCGTCATTTTGGGCAACGCCTATCACCTTTATTTGCGCCCCGGCGATGAGCTTGTGGCCCGACATGGCGGTTTGCACTCCTTTGCCTCCTGGCCGGGGGCCATTCTGACCGACAGCGGCGGCTATCAGGTTTTCAGCTTGAGCGGTTTGCGCAGAATCCGGGAAGAGGGAGTGGAGTTTCGCTCGCACCTTGACGGCTCGCGCCACCTGTTCACGCCGGAAAAAGTGGTGGCCATACAGCGCAATCTCAATGCCGACATCATGATGGCCCTGGACGAATGCGTGCCTTACGGCGCGGACTATGCCTATACCGAACGCTCTCTGGAACTCACGACACGCTGGGCGGAGCGCGCCCGGGCCGCGTATCCGGCGGGCACGGCCGCCAATTTGCTGTTCGGCATTGTACAGGGCGGATTTTTCAGGAACTTGCGCAGCCGCTCGGCAGAGGAAATCTGCGCTCTGGATTTTGACGGGTTTGCCATAGGGGGGTTGTCCGTTGGTGAGGGCAAGGCCGAAATGCACGACCTGCTCAGCCACACCGCCCCCCTCCTCCCGCGCGACAAACCGCGCTATCTGATGGGCGTGGGCACGCCGCTGGACATAGCGCGGGGCATTCAGGCGGGCGTTGATATGTTCGACTGTGTGCTGCCCACGCGCAACGCGCGCAACGGCACGCTGTACACGTCCCTCGGCAAGATAAACATCAAGCGCAAAGAATACGCGGAAGACGACAATCCGCTGGATCCGGCCTGCGACTGCTATACCTGCCGAACGTTTTCGCGGGCCTATTTGCGCCATTTATACACCAGCAAGGAACTCTTGTCCTTTCGCCTCAATTCCCTGCACAATTTGACCTGTTTCTTGCGTTTGACGCGTGAGGCAGGCAAGGCCATACAGGAAAAACGTTACGCGGCGTATCTGGCGCATATTGAAAGCCTCTACCCGGATGAGGCCGGGCAGTAAACCCGTGGCAGCAAGAGTGCCCCGGAGCGTGTGTCAACAGCAAGGCCTGAGACTTGACTATGTTATCTTATTTTTATACAATGCGCACCAGAGGTTTTTATGACACGTAATCCGCACAATGCCGCCCTGCGCGGCCTGCTTGACCGTTGCCTGCCCGCCCTGGTCCAAAAAGAGGATCTTGCTCCGGAAACAATCACCGAAGCCCTGCGCGCGGGCACAATGGCGCTTTTGGGCAACCCCGCGCACACCGGCCTTGAACCCGTTTTGATAGGCCAACCGGCCAAAGTCAAAGTCAACGCCAACATCGGCGTTTCGCCCCTGTGCAACAACCCGGAAACCGAGGGGCGCAAGCTGAAAGCCGCCCTGGATGCGGGGGCCGACACGATAATGGATTTGTCCATCGCCGGAAATCTGGACGCCATCCGCCTCAGCATGCTCGCGGCCTGTCCCGTCCCCTTGGGAACCGTGCCCCTATATGCCGTGGGGCAACGGATCATTGATTCCGGCGCGGACATCGCCGCCATGCGCCCCGACGACCTGTTCGAGGAAATTGAAAAACAGGCGCGCCAGGGCGTGGACTTCATGACCGTGCACTGCGGCATCTCCCGGCGCGCCGCCGACATGGCGGTGGGAGCAAACCGGGTTATGGGCGTTGTGTCGCGCGGCGGCTCCATGCTGGTGCGCTGGATGGCGGAGAACAATTGCGAAAACCCGCTGCTGGACGATTTTGACAGGCTGCTTGAGATATGCCTGCCCTACAACGTGACCCTTTCTCTGGGGGACGGACTGCGCCCCGGCTCCGGCGCGGACGCGGGCGACGCGGCCCAGTGGGAAGAAGTGATCAACCTCGGGCGGCTTTGCCGCTACGCCGCCGAGCGCGGCGTACAGTGCATGATTGAAGGCCCCGGCCACGTGCCGCTCAACCAGGTGCGCGCCCAGATTCAGGGCATCAAACGTCTGACAGCCAACGCGCCTCTGTATGTGCTCGGCCCTCTGTGCTGCGACAGCGCGCCCGGCTACGACCATATCGCCGGGGCCATCGGCGGCGCGGTGGGAGTGGAAGCCGGAGTGGATTTTCTGTGTTATCTGACGCCTGCCGAACATTTGACCCTGCCGGATGTGGACGATGTGCGCGCGGGCGTTATGGCCTCCCGGGTGGCGGCGCACGTGGGTGAAGTGGCCTTGGGCCTGTCCCACGCTCTGGCCCGTGAAGCGGCCATGAACAAGGCCCGCAAAGCTCTGGACTGGGAGGGCATGACCAACGCCGCCCTTGATCCGGGGTCTGTGTGCGAGCGGCGCAAGGACCATAAGGACGAAGAAGTTTGCGCCATGTGCGGAAAATTCTGCGCCGTGAAGATGGTTCAGGGACTGTAAGATTTTTTGTTCAAAGGCAAGTCCGATGCCGCCGGAAAATCCTGCCTAATACGTCGGCAGGTCAGGGGCAACATCCTCAGCCCAGGCGTTCATGCCGCCCCGCAGGTTGAGCAAACGTCCGCGATAGCCTTCTTCCCGCAGCATCCTGATGGCGAGTTCACTTCTTTCCCCTATTTTGCACACGACAACAGCGTCCCGGCCGGGATCCAGTTCGTCCATGCGCGCGCATAACCGGTTCATGGGCATGTGGGTTGCTCCGGGCAGCTTGCTGACAAACAGCTCTTCCGGCAGACGCACGTCCAGCAATTGTATGTCGGCCACCTGATCCAGAAGCCTTTTCAGTTCTTTAGGGCTGATTGACTCCACATTGTCTTCATCCGTCCGGGCTGTCTCCGGGCGCAGACCACAAAAACGCTCATAGTCAATGAGTTCCCTGACGCTCGGGTGTTCGCCGCAAAGGGGGCAGTCCGCCTTTTTACTGAGGTGAAAGGTGTGAAAACGCATGTGCCAGGCATCAAAGGCGAGCAGGCGGCTGATGAGCGATGCAGGCTGCCCCAGTATCAGCTTGATGGTTTCTGTTGCCTGTATGCCTCCCACAATACCCGGCAGCACGCCCAGAACGCCGCCTTCACCGCAGGAGGGCACTTCCCCAGGCGCGGGCGGTTCCGGCATTAGGCAGCGCAGGCAACAGCCCTGCCTGGCGTCAAACACCGTGGCCTGCCCTTCAAAACGATACACCGCTCCGTAAACATCCGGCTTGCCCAGCAGGGCGCAGGCGTCGTTGATCAGGTAGCGGGTGGGGAAGTTGTCCGAACCGTCCACGATAATGTCGAATCGGCTGAATATCTCCAATGCGTTGGCACTCGAAAGGGTAGTGTTGAAGGTGAGCACTGAAATTTCGGGATTGAGCCGCAGGATGCCGTCTTTGGCGGAGTCGGTCTTTTTCCGGCCTACATCGCAGGTTCTGTGAATGATCTGGCGTTGCAGGTTGTTTTCCTCAACCCTGTCGTTGTCGATAATGCCGATTGTGCCCACCCCGGCCGCCGCAAGGTA
This sequence comes from Desulfovibrio sp., assembly GCA_031284485.1. Classification (GTDB taxonomy): domain Bacteria; phylum Desulfobacterota; class Desulfovibrionia; order Desulfovibrionales; family Desulfovibrionaceae; genus Desulfovibrio. The sequence continues at coordinate 39,767 of JAISZT010000057.1, read as the reverse complement.
CAAGCCAAGGGGAGAACCAAGTCCGCCCGCCCCCACAAGCAGAACGCGACTTTTTTTCAGTTTTTTCTGTCCCTCAAGGCCGACTTCCGGCAACAGGAGATGGCGGCTGTAACGCGCTATTTCCTCTTTGCTCAATTCCGCCGACGTGATATTTGTACTGCCCATAACGCCCTGATCCTCATGGTATTAACGGTGTTTTTCAGGCAGACACGGCGTAGCTTGAACGTCGCGGATCCGCGCCGGACAGCAATGCGCCTTCCGGCACGCATTGAATGGCGTTGACCCCACCCATAAGACGAGGCCACTCTCCAACATCCACAGGGCGCATGCCCAGGGGTTCCGCCTCACGGGCGTACAATTCGTACAAAGCGCCCTCAAGCATAAGATCGGTCCCGCTGTCGTGGCGCATGCGCGGCGCTTCAATCGCCGCCTGTATGTTCATGTCCTTTGCAAAAATGTTGACCAGCACCTGAAAAAGCGACTGCGGCTGACCATGATCCCCCGGAGTGGCTATGGCGATTTCACAGCGCCTGTCGCCAACAAGCAGCGCTGGGCACAAGGTATGGAAAGGCCGCATGCCGGGCTGCACGCAGCGCGGAGAATTCTCGGCAAGAACTTCCAGGCGAAGGCGGTTGTGCATGACAATCCCTGTGGACGGCGAAACAACGCCGCTTCCGAAATCGTCAAACAAGCTCTGCACCCAGCTTACGGCATTGCCCCAGCGGTCAATAACCACAAGCGCACTGGTGTCGCCGCCGGAGCAGACACCGTCACGCGGGGGCGGCGGATTTTTTTCAAGAAGGGAATGGAGTGTTTTCTCCTCCAGCAGTTCCGGCGGCAGGCGCACGCCCCGCGCCGGATCAACGGCATAGCGATCGCGCAGGTCAAAAGCGATATTTTTGAGACGCATGTACGTTTCCGGAGTGAGGTCGGGGGCGGCCTTTCCCTCGCGCAACGCCTTCCACAACCCGGCCAGAAGCCCCAGGGCGATGCCTTGTGAATTCGGCGGAGCAAAAAAAAGCCGCCGACCGTAAAAGCTGACGGAAAGCGCGTCCACAAGTCGCGTAGTATGCTTGCGCATATCATCCAGAGTGAGCAAACTGCCCTGGCGGGACAGATCATCAATCAAATCACGGCCCAGAGCGCCGCCGTACATGGTTTCAACGCCTTCTTCAGCGATCCGGCGCAAAGACGCGGACAATGTTTTTTGTGGTATGCGTTCACCCAGGGAACGCTTTGCGCGCGGCCCGAAAATATCCTTCAGACCCGGAGCGTTCAGGACAAGCTCATGATAGGCGTCGGAAGCGAAATATTCCTGCAGGCACACATCAACTTCGCTTCCCTGTTCGGCCAGACAGGCGGCGTTTTCGATCAGTTGCGCCAGGGAGTATCTGCCGGAACCAAAGGCCGCGAGACCGGACTGCCAGGCATGGACAAGCCCGCACACCGAAATGGGCAGAGGCCCCCTTTTGGGCATGGACTGACAATTTCTGTCAACATAGGCCTGAGGCAGAGCTGCGGCGGGGGCAGCGCCGCTGCCGTTAATGCATGTCACTTTATTGCGCTTTGCGTCATAGAAAAGTGCGAAACAATCTCCCCCAAGCCCGTTCATATTCGGCACGGCAACGCACAATGCGGCTGAAGCGGCTATGGCGGCGTCAAGGGCGTTTCCGCCGGCGCGCAATATTGACGCGCCCGCCTCCGACGCCCGGTGATGACCGCTTACGACCATTCCGGCCTGGGAAAATATGATCGGTCTGGATATTTTTCGTGTATTCATAGAGCATCCTTTCCGGGCAAACACACCTCAAAGCATGAAGGACAGCGAAATGAGCGTCCAACCTCGTATAATTTCGACAATCCCTGTTGCCAGACTTTCCATCGCGGGTCAAGCCGGCCGTTCCCGCGAACAGCCGGTCCAGGCGGCCATATTGATGTTTTCCGCCGAACACGATAAATTGCATTTGTAAGGAGGATTTCATGAGCAAAGTCATCATGACCTTGGCCTTGCCGGAACCCAAGGTACGCAAAAAGACGGCAAAGGCTGTCCAGTATCACAAGGACAGAAGCAAATACGACCGCAAGGTGAAGCACAAAGGCCCGCAACCAACGGGCCTTTGTCGTTTGCGAATATGCCATGTCTGTTGACTTTGCCTCCCATATCCGTACGGTGCGGGACTATCCGAAGCCCGGCGTACTTTTTCGTGACATCACCACGCTGTTGCTCAAGCCGGACGTTTTTCGCCGGGCCATTGACGTTCTTGCCGCACTTTATGCGCAGGCCGGCATAACCAGGGTGGTGAGCATTGACGCGCGCGGTTTTCTCATTGGTTCCCCTCTGGCCTATCTGCTGGACGCGGGACAGGCGCTTATCCGCAAAAAGGGCAAATTGCCGGCGAGCGTTATCGGCGAGGACTACAAGCTGGGACAGCGGGCAGGGAATGCGTTTGACGTCCCCCGCAGGACGAGTTCTCCGATAATTATTCAGTTCGTTGCCCCTGAGAGAATGGCAAGTTCCTCAGGGGCAAACTCATTCAGACGTTAAAGAAAGTAGCGTGCCGCATGCAGTTCAGAACGGTGCCAATAAATTTCTTGCCTGCTCAGCTTCCTGTTTGGCATCAGGCCGCCATCAGCACGGATCAGGCTGACCCGTTCTGCTGCGCCCCTTCCTGGCAGCTTGCCTTTCATGACGCATTCAGCCCAAAACGCCGACTGCTCATTGAATCGTCGTCAGACGGTCTGATCGCCTTTGCGGAGAAGGTCTTTTCTCCAGATAACGTCTACATGACGCCCATTGAACCGCACTGGTTTTTTGGTTGCCCGCTGCTTGGCGAAGATTCCGTTGAGCTGCTGTCAGAGGCGATAACCTGCTTCGAAAATTTCCATGCGCCGTCTTTCCCCAAAATCATGATCAGCGGGGTCAGGCCGGGTGGCGCTTTTGCGCAATGCCTGGTGCGAACCTTCGGCAGCAGTTTTGACTTTTACGTGCACTTGAAGGGCATGCAATGTTCAGCGTCTCTGCTTGGCGGACTTGATGGTTATCTGTCCAGAAGATCCGCCAATCACCGCCATAAACTCCAAAAAGCCGCCCGGCGGGCATTGGAGAAGGGGGTGAGTTTTGAACGCGTCAGCCCGGCATCGCCGGAAGAAGCGGCAACAATATACGCCCGAATGGTCAATATTGAACTTGCAAGCTGGAAAGGCATTGGCCGCTGTGGCATGGCTGAACCGCCGGCCAGACAGTTCTATGACTTCATGCTGCACCGGCTTGCCCGAAGTAATGATGCGCGGGTTATCTTTGCCCGATATGAAGACGAGGATATAGGCTTTATTTTCGGCGGCATGGCAGGAAAGTTTTATCGCGGCCAGCAGTTCAGCTACGCTGATGACTGGAAAAAATCCTCCATCGGCAACCTGATGCAAATGGAGAAAATCCGCTGGCTCTGTGAGGAAGGGGCGCAACGATATGATATGGGGCCGCTTGTAGGGCCGCGTATGGCCTACAAAGCCCACTGGACGGAAACAGCAATCCTCCATCAAACATGGACGCTGATGAAAAAGTGAGACTCCGGTCGGCATGCAGGGGTATTATCGGCTGGACATTTTCGTATTGAGATTGTTGCCTGACAGCGATGTAAATTCGCCTTGCAACAATCACGCGGCAAGGATTTGTGAGCAAATCCCTGCCGCGCGGCATATACATTTTCAAAGGGAAACAGTCCTACCCTGAAATGCGGGTGCCGGTGTCGCCCTTGACTGCCTCCCGCAACTTGTCAGGGGAGGTGATGAGGCCGCAACCGCCGGTGGCTTTGACGAAACGCAGCAGGGCGTCTATTTTCGGTCCCATGCTACCCGCCGGGAATTCGCCGCCGGCCAGATACTCCTCGGCCTCGGCCACGCTCAGGTGGTCGAGCCACTTCTGGTTCGGCTGTCCGAAGCGCACGGCCACCTTTTCCACCGCCGTCGGCAGTATCAGCATATCGGCTTGCAGCGCGCCGGCCAGAAGCGCGGCGGACCTATCCTTGTCCACCACCGCGTCAACCCCGATCAGTTCGCCCGAAGGCCCCTGAACCACAGGAATACCTCCTCCGCCAACGGCGATAACCGTCAGGCCCGCCTTGATCATCCGGGAAATCGGTTCCAGTTCGACTATTTTTATAGGAGCGGGGGAAGCCACCACCCGCCGCCAGCCCCGACCGGAGTCTTCAATCACCCGCCAACCTTGTTCCCGCTCCAGAATGCGGGCCCGCTCTTCGGTGAACCAACCGCCAATGGGTTTGACAGGGGCGGCGAAGGCCGGATCCCGTCCGTCGACAAGGGTCTGGGTGACCACGGCTACCGGCTCCCGCTTCAGACCTCTCCGGGCGAAGGCGTTACGCAGAGACTTGCAGAACATGTAGCCCACCACGCCCTGAGTCGTCGCTCCCGCGTAGTCCATGGGCATCTGCGGAACCTCGGTACTGGCCAGTTCGGATCGGCGCAGCATCAATCCGATCTGGGGGCCGTTGCCATGGGAAACCACCACGTTCCATCCGTCCAGCATCAGGTCGGCGATGTGTTCGGCCGCTTCCACGGCTTTTTCATACTGATTGGCGAGGCTCAGGTGGTCCTGATCCGTGGTCAGGGCGTTGCCGCCGACGGCGATTACCGCCAATTTTTCTTTCACTATCTTACTCATTTCACCATCCTTTTTTTCCACGGCTACTCAGGGCGAAGAGTATCCCGCAGAGCAGATCGGCCCCGGAACTGTGCCCGTGACCCAATATTTGGGTGAGCGCCTTCATGAACAAATTTTCATTTCTCTGGACCGCCGCTTCGGTCATCAGGCAAAGGGTACGGTCGAAGCGGCGGGCCAGAGCGGCCCGATGGTAGGCGAGGCTGACCACACCGGTCAGGCCGGGACGGCTGATCAATGCGGCGACCTGTTCATGCAGTTCGCCGCATTGCGGCAACACGACCAGTAAACCGATGATAAAATCGTCACCGCTGGGAGTCAGGCCCGGCCCCCGTCCGATCATCCATTTCAGCAGTTCCAGCCGGCTTCGGGCACCAATTATATCCATCGGCGAAAACGGGACGGGACCGTCTTCACTGCACGCCATGCGCGCGCGGCAGCCAAAGCCGGTTTCCGGGTTCTCCTCCCGCAGAAAATCCCCCAGGCGCTTTTCCGCCCAGGCCGAAGCCGCGCAATCAAGGAAAGCGGCCGAGGTGCCGTATTCAACCGCGGCTGAAATGTCGATAAACAGGCGGCCCCGGCCGAGACGCCCTTTGTGGGAGGTGACGATGCTCCCTACGTCCCAATCGGCCAGTTGGCTGAAGTCCGGTTTGGACAGCAGAAGATGGTACGGACCGGGGCTGGCCTCGTCAGTGCCGATGAAAAGGGCGTCGTCACAGCTTTGCGCCAGGAACCCCTTGCGGAAACGCAGCCGTACTTTCCAGGGACGGGGCAGGGACAACAACGGGGACGCCGTATCCGAGGTCAGCACCGGCTTCAGAAGCACAGGGGCCGCTGCGGCAGACCTGCCGCCCCCGGTTGCCGTTACTCCGGGCATGTTCATTCCCTCCGCCTGCGAGGTTTACGCCCGACCATATCCCAGCTTGCGGGCATAGGCGCGGACGGCCTTTTCAAAACAGGCCAGCGGCGGATGTACCGTGCCCGCGCCGATCTGGCCTATACCGGCCTGCTTGTGGGCGATGCCGGTATTGATGACCGGCGTGATGCCCGTAGCCACCACCCGGCGGGCATCGATGCCCAGGCATATCCCCTGGAAATTCCAGGTGGGTACCGGGAAATTGGGGTTGCGGCCGAGGCAGATTTCCATCATTTCGTTGCTGGTTGCCAGGGCGTCGTCAAAGCCGCCGCTGCCGACGAAACGGGTCACGGCCGGGGCGGCGATCATGGCCATGCCGCCGACGCCGAAGGTTTCGGTGATGGCGCTGTCGCCCATGTCCGGGTTGGCGTCGGCGCTGGAATAGCCGGTGAAATAGAGCCCGTCCGGCGTGTTGACCGGAGCGGTGAACCACTCGTCCCCCATGCCCGAGATGCGGATGCCGAAGTTCTCGCCGTTGCGGGTCATGGCCGTGACCACGCTGCCTTGCGTGAGGGTGCGGGCGGCGTCCATGACGCTTTTGGCGGCGGCCATCATGATGTTGAGAAAGAACTGATCGGTGTCGGCCAGAAAGCGCATGACCTGGCGGCGATGCTCCTCCGGAACGTCAGCCGCCACCAGCAGCGGGGCTATCTCCTTGAGGAAATTCAGAGAACCGGCGATGTTGCGTTGATGGAACTCATCGCCCATGGCAATGGCCTTGGTGGCCAGGACATTGATATTCAAGCCGCCTTCAATACCGCCGAGCACTTTTGACAAGGTCGGCCCGAGTACGTCGCGCATCCAGCGCAGACGTTCGATGACGGCCTCATTGTAAGCCCCGAAGCGCAGCACCGCTCCGATGCCCTCGTTCATGGTGCAGTAGGCGAAGTTGCCGTCGGTTTTGTTGAGAACAACCAGAAGCGGCATATTGGCCGAAGTGATGCCCCCCATGGGGCCGACCGCATTCACGCTGTGGCAGGGAAGGAACTCGACGCCGCCGGTTTCCAGAAGATTCCGGGCCTCGTCCTCGTCGCCTGCCCAGCCTTCAAACAGCGCGGCTCCCACGCAGGAACCCCGCATCGGACGGGTCATGTTCTTCCAGCAAATGGGCGGCCCGGCGTGGAGCAGTACCTTTTTTTCAGCCAGGGCGGGAATCAGTTCGCGGGCGGGCCTGACGTCCAGCAGAAAGGGCGAGGATGTCAGAATTTTGTCGATGACCTCCTGATTGGCCAGATCAATGGAACCATTGTCATGGCGGTTCAAAAAGTTGAGCATGCCTTGCAGTTCGACATCACCGCCGGCTACGGGCCGCCAATCCAGTTGGACATACGGGATGCCCAGGTCCTCAAAGGGCCTGGTGAAGCCGCGCACCCCGGCGTTGACCACCACCGGACCGTCGGCGAACAGCCGCCGGACGGATTCGGGCACAGGGGGGAGCGCTGAGGCTTTGGGGCCGCCGGGAGCGCCGATTTCCTTGGCCGGGAACGCGAGATCCAGGCCAAGTGCCCCGAGGGCGGCGGCGACCATGGCGGCGTTGCTGGGGGCCACATAAACCCCGGCCTCTTCCAGAATGCGGACCTGCTCCGAACGCGGCTGCGGATCGTTTTCCGTGCCGCAGACGCAAGCCATGAAGAGTAACGACCTCCCGTCCCGCCCGGCAATCTGTCCCGCCTCGCGGATGGCCGGAACCAGCGCCCCGGCCATATCGGTGTGCGCGCCGTAGCCCTCCACAAAATCCAGAAGGATCAGACCCGTCCGCGCGTCCCCGGCCGCGTTGAGGATGTGCTGGGTGCGGGTCTGCGGATCGATCATCGGGTGAGGCTTGCCCCGGGTATAGGCGTCATCGCCCAGGTCGATGATCTCATGACCGCCGTGGCGGAACATGAAGCCCTCTTCATGATGGCCCGCCCCGTTGTCGGTCAGACCCAGGGCGCGGGTCAGCAGAGCGGCGGCCTCACCTGCCAGAGTCCCTCCGGCATACAGGCCGCGAATGGTTCGGCCGGCCACGTCCGGCGGGCTTGGGGGCAACTCCGGCCGATAGGCGCGGCCAGAGGGATCTTCGCCGGTTGCCAGGGCCACGGCCAGTTCAGCGGCCTCTTCCAGCGTGTCGGCCAGGAACAGCCCCTCTTCGTGAGCGGCCGGGCGCTCGCCGATGAAGACGGCCACGCAGGGCTTTTCAATAGCCCGCAAGAGGCTCATGATTTCTTCCCGCACCAAAGAAGCCGGTGGTTTGGCCACCACCACCAGACAATCCGTGTCGGGATCGTCGGCCAGGACGGCCAGGGCGGTCTTCATGGTCGAGGCGTTGATCTCGCCGTTTATGTCGCGGCCGCCGGTGCCGATGGCCTGGGAGACGCCCGCGCCCCGGCGGGCGATCTGGGTCGAAATTTCCTGAATGCCCGTGCCGGACGCGCCCACAAGACCGATCCGGCCTCGGGGGATGACATTGGTAAAGGCAAAAGGCACACCCCGGATGAGCGCGGTGCCGCAATCCGGCCCCATAACCAGAAGACCCTTGTCGGCGGCTTTCTTCTTCAGACGATTTTCAACCTCCAGAGGGACGTTGTCGCTGAAGATGAAGACATGCCGCCCCTCTTCCAGTATCCGGTCGGCCTCGCTTTCCACATAGGCGCCGGGAATGGACAACAGCACGATGTTGCTGTCGGGTCGCGCGGACCATGCCTGTGCCCAGTCCCGGACAGGTTTGTCGCCCCCCCGGTACTGTCCATTGCCTTCGCCCTGTCGCCGCAGAAATTCGTCAACTGCCGCCAGGAGGCCTTCAACGCGGTTTTCGCTGTCGATATCCATGACCATGGCAATGTCGTTGGCTCCGGCTCCGGCCAGTTCCGGCGTACCCAGCCCGCCGGCCGCCAGAATGTCTTTATTGGCCGGGGTACCCATCATGATGGATACCTTGGCCACGCCGTCCATGGTGGCGATCATATTGGTCAGAAGCATCAGGGTGATGGAATCCTGATAGCTGTTTTTCCGAATGATTGTATGCAGCATGGGAACCTCCCCCTAGCGGCGAACGGCAAAAGGATCGCCGAGTTCGTATGTGTTTTGAAAAATGTCGTCACTGACAAGATAGTCGTAAATCTCCCGGACGATGGGAATGCCGCTTTCGCGGTATTTCTTTTCCACCTGCGCTGAACGCTCGCCGGGATAGAGAACCCGGGTATGGCCGACGGCCGGTCTGCATGCGTGCAGTTCCTGGACCATCTGGCTGATATTGCGGGTGAAAACCTTGGGGTCGCCGAAAGAAGCGGGGTTGATGACTATGTGCAACTGCCCCAGTTCCCGGCCCTGATCGAGATGAGCGTACATGGAAGTGACGTGCGGCCCGAAGGGCTGGCCCACAAGCGTTCCGGAGAGGATGTCCACCATCATCATCAGGCCGTAGCCCTTGGCCCCGGCCACGGCGCACAGGCCGCTCAGGGCGAACGGGTCGGTGGTGGGGCGGCCGTCTTTATCCACGGCCCAGTCGTCGGGTATTTTCTTTTTGCGGGCTCTGGCGTCCAGAACCTTGCCCCAGGCCTGAACTGTGGTGGCCATGTCGAAAACAATGGGCGATCCGCCATCCACCGGGCAGGCGAATCCGATGGGGTTGGTGCCGAAAAACGGTTGCGCCCCGCCATACGGCACCACCATTGGGTCGCTCTGGCACATCGACAGGCCAATCAGCCCCTCGGCGGCCGCCTGACGCAGGTAATAGCTCAAGGTGCCGCAATGGCCCATGCGCTTCATGCCGACCATAGCCAGACCTTTTTCCCGGGCCATTTCAATGGCCTGACGCATGCCGAGGTTGGCCACCACAAAGCCCACGGCGTTGTCGCCGTCCACCACGGCCGAACAGGGGCCGGTTTCCTCAATTTTGAAGTCCGGATGGGTATTGCTGCCCCCCTTGTAGATGCGTTCGGCGTAGTATTCCACCCTGACGCTGCCGTGGGAGTGCACTCCCAGAGAATCGGCGTAGGCCAGGTGATCGGCGACTTGCAGAGCCTGCTCCCGAGGGAGCCCGGCCTGTTCAAGCTTTTTCCGGATGAGATCGACGATCTGATCTTTTGTCAGCAGTATAATTTCCTGATCCGATTGTTTTTCCTGAGACAGGGTGTTGGCAGTGGCGTTCATGTTTCTTACTCCTTGAGGCTTTCGTCGCGGTTGCAGTCTTTGGAGTACAGGTACCGGAAGCATTCGTTTCGGCCGATGCCGTAGGCGGCCTGGAGAGTATAGGCGGCCATGAAGATATAGTCGCCTTTCCCGACGGTCAGCCACTCGTTGTCGAGATTGTAGAGTCCTTCACCTTCAAGAATAAGGGCTCCATGTTCCTGCACATGCGTTTCGATGTAGCCGTGGGAGGCGCCCCGTTCGAAGCTCAGAATGTGGAAATTCATGTCAAAGCCCAGATCGTCGGTGGGGAGAAGATCCCATATCCGGACGTCCTTCATACCTTCATAGTCATAGGACTTGATTTCTCCGGCGTTTCCGGCGAAGGCGCGGGGCTGATGGCCGACCAGGGGCTGATAGAGCCGCTTGTACAGAAAAAGCTCACTGTTTCCGCCGGCCCGGTTTTCCAGATACAGTTTTTTGTCCGGCGGCAGATAGAGATAGCCGTCCCGCTCCAGAGCATAGTCCCGGCTGCCGTCACCCGCGCGAATCCGGCCGTCCAGGACGTAGACGAAGGTTTCCACCCCGTCGCCGCCGAAACCGAGAGCGTTTTTGCCTTCCGGCAGCATGGTGACCACATAGTCCACGAAACTGGCCCCCAGTTTGCGGCTGGCCAAAATAGTCATTTCACAGTTGTCGAAGCCGGGCACGCGGTTTTTCACCAGCCCGGCGGGGGGAATAAGTGCATAGTTGTCTTTTTTGATAACGGCCCGCGAGGCCAGAGGCGCACCGGGATAACCGGTTTGTCCATTTTTGTAACCCATGATGTACTCCTTGTTGTAATTCCGCCGACGTCAGGCGGGGGTGGAAACCGGCACGGCCGCCCGGCGGCGATTGAGAAGGAGAAAGAAAACCGTGCAGACGACTAAAAGGAACACGGAGAGGTAGAACCCGCCGATTTTGGAATGAAAACTGTCGGAAATAAGCCCGGTCACCAGAGGCGCGGCCACCGAAGCGCTCATGCCGCAGAAGTTGAAGGTGGTCAGATGCGTGGCCAGGCGGCGGCGGGGCGAGTTTTCAGTCACGAGGGAGACGAGCATCGGATCCACAGCCAGCTTGCCGGTCAGGCCGTACAACAGAAGACCCAGCAGCAGCAAACCGGAGGAGGGGGAATACACGACCAGCAGTAACATCAGGGCGGCGCAGAATTCCAGAGAGACGATGAAGAGCAGGCGACGGGAGCGAAAACGGTCCGCCAGACGGCTGAAGAACAGGGCGCCGGGAATGGAGGCGAAGGCGACCAGGGCTGAGGACATGCCAATGGCCATTCCCGTAAAGCCGCGTTCTGTCTCCAGAAAGTTCGGCAGCCAGGTCACCAGCATGTAATAGCCGTAGCAGGTGGCGAAGTACAGCAGGTAGTAGCTGATGGAGAGCGGGGAGAACAGTTCGGTTTTCGTCGAAAGGTCTTCCGGCTCTTCGCCGCTTGCCTGGGCGCCCTTTCCTTTGCTGTTGTCCTGCTGGGGTTTGATGACCACGATGAAGCAGATCATGGCTGCCAGAATGATGCCGCTGATAATGTAGAGCATGGTGTTCCAGGGCAGTCCCAGGCTTTTGACCAGCCAACTGGAGCCGATGAGGCCTATGGCCATGCCCACGGCCGATCCGCTGTTGATGATGGCGTTGGAGAAGTTCCGTTTTTCCTGGGGGACGGTGCGACCGGAAAGCGAGTAGGCCGATCCGTAGTAGGCGCCTGTGCCGAGACCGGCGCAGAGACTCCCGAGATAAATCATGCCCAGACTGGTGGCCGAGCCGATGAGAATCGCCGCCAGGGCGAAAAGCGTGAATCCCGGTACCAGAACGGCCTTGATGCCGAAGCGGTCCACCAGGAATCCCGAAGGAATCTGCATGCCGGTGTAGGAGAAGAAATAAATACTGGCGATAGCCCCCATGCCGGCATCGCTGGTGATGCCTATGGATGCCTGCATTTCTCCATAGATGGGAGTCAGGATGGTTCGGTAAATCCAGATCGAAACCCAGCCGAAGCAGAGCAGGCCAACGATTTTGTGCCAGTAGCTCCCGAAAGAATTGGTTTGCGTTTGATTGATCATGGCGATTCCTTTTTTTTGACTATTAATAAGCCAGGTCGTGGAGAATGGCTTCCAGGGCGTCGACCCCGGCCACCAAATCCTCCATTCTGGTTTCCTCGGCCGGATTGTGGCTGATGCCCTTGATGCTGGGCACGAAGAACATGGCCGTCGGGTAATGCCGTGCCAGGATTTGGGAGTCATGTCCCGCGCCGCTGTGCATCACGTGGGTTTTCAGGCCTCGTTCGCGGCAGACGCGGGTGATCCGCTCAATCAGTTCACGGTTCATGGGGACGGGCGGCTCATTCATCCAGCAGTCGATTTCGGCGGTCAGCCCCAGATCGGCCGCGCATTGACCAATGGCGCTTTCAATGGTTCGGGCGAAAGCGTCAAGGGCTTTTTGATCGGTGTGGCGGCAGTCCACCGTGAAAACAACAAGCCCCGGGACAACATTGGCAATGTTGGGCAGAACTTCCACCTTGCCGAAGGTCAGCACCAGGGGATCGCCCTGTTTCCCGGCCTCGTCCAGAAGGCGGACCATACAGCGGGCCGCGCCTTCCATGGCGTCATGACGCATGGACATGGGGGTGGTTCCGGCATGATTGGCTTCACCCGTCAGAGTGACGGTATACCGTTTCTGTCCGGCAATATCCGTCACCACGCCGATTTGCCGGTTCAGATTTTCCAGAACTCCGCCCTGTTCGATATGGGCCTCGACGAAGGCCTTGATGTCTTTCCGGGGCGCGGGCCGCACGGCTTCAAAGTCAAAGCCGGCCTGCCCCATGACCTCGGAGAACAAATGGCCTTCGGCATCTTTGGCCTGTCGCAGATCCTCCCTGTCGGCCAGGCCGACCAGATTCTTGCTGCCCCAGAACGCATAGGGGAAGCGGCTGCCTTCCTCTTCGGCGAAGGAAACCACCTCGATTGATCTTTTGGGCCGGCCATGTTTCGCAAGGAGACGTCCGACCGCCAGCCAGCCGGCCAGGATGCCGTACTGCCCGTCGAGAGTGCCGCCGTTTCTGACCGTATCCACGTGGGAACCGGTCAGGACGGTTTCTTCGGGTTTTTCCCGGCCTTCGATCCGGCCGAAAAGATTGCCGACCTGGTCGAAATTGGCGGCCAGGCCGATTTCCTCAAACATGGCGCTCAGACAGTCCTGGGCTTCCCGCCAGGACGGCGAGTACAACAGACGGGTCAGTCCCCCTCCTTCGGTCGCGCCGATGGCGCTGAGCCGAACCAAACAATCTCTCATCTCCTTGATTCCCTGATTCATGCCTTTGCTCCTTGTTGCCACGGGGGCGGTACTTCGATAAAAGTAAAAAACTGACTCTTTGATTTTCCTTATTTTGGATACTACCCGCGGGTAAACAAGAAATCATCGGCCAGATTGACGAAAATACACTCCTTCTTTGTTCACAATGCACAAAAAGTGACGCGACACAAAAGACGGGAGGACACCGATGAAGCTGAGCGAATTGCTGGAGGCCGTTCCGGAAGCCGGATTGACGGTGATGAATCAAAAAGCCGATCTGAACCGGCCTGTGGACGGGCTGGACACCTCGGAAACGCCGGATATCGCCAAGTACATCAAACCAAACACCCTGTTGCTGACCACGGCCATGCTGTATCGGGACGACCAGAAGGCTCTGGCCGGATTGATCAAGGCGCTGCACCATGCCAAGGCGGCCGGTCTGGCCGTCAAGTTGGGCCGTTTCGTGGCCAATATTTCCCCCGGCGTCATGAAAAAGGCGGACGAACTTGGTTTCCCGATCCTCAGAGTTCCCATGGACACGACTCTGGGCATCGTGTCTCACATGCTCCAGTCCAGGCTGATGAGGCTGGAAACCAAGCAGTTTCACTACGCCCTCGACATCCAGAAAAAAATCTCCCAAGCTCTGTTCCGCAATTCCTCGCTGGAAGAACTGCTCCGGTACTTCGCCCGGCTTCTGAACCGGCATGTGCTCTACTACGACTATTTCTTCAACCTCGCCGCCTTCGGAACAGCGCCCTACGGGCATAAAGTGATTCTCAGCGAAAAGCGCACCCTGGAAATAGGCGATTTGCTGTTGGAGGCGTACAAGCTGAAGCCCTTTACCGGCATCGAGGAACTTCTGCTGCAAGGATCGTTCGGGGAAATACACTGCATGGTTTCACCGGTTGTGGCTGGCAATCAATACCCTTTTTTTCTGGTCATTCTGCACGAGGGGCCGATGGTGGAACCCTTTTCCTCTCTGGTCACCGAACTGGCCGGCAACGTCTTTTCCTTTTCCACGCACAATCAGAGGCTTCTTTGGGAAAACGAGTGGCGGGCCCAGGAAGAGTTGTTCTTTCGTCTGACAGGGGACAGCCGCGCGCCGGGCCTGACGGACATTCACCTCATGGCTCCCTGGATGAAGGCCGCCCCCCTTTTCTCCTCATTGGACGGCAACGTCTACCAGGTGGTGGCCGTGGGGTTCAATGCCGATGGTCTTTCCGGGGAAATGGCCGGCCGGGACCACTTTGAGCTGATCTATCGCTGGCTGAAAAAGAAACTTTCCCCGATCGGAGAAAATTGCCAGATATTGCCGTTAGTCTCTCAGGGGCGATTCCTGCTGCTGTGGAAGGAAAAGCTGGACAACCTGCCGCCTCAGTTGGAAACGCTGTCCGAGGGCCTCTGGAAAATAGTGCCCCTGGATATGCGCTTCGGCCTGGGCAACCAGGCCCACAGCCTGGGGTCATTGCAGCATTCTTATCTGGAGGCGGTCAGCGCTCTGGAAAAAGCCCTGAGTGACGGGATCGGCCGGGGAGCCGGACGGCTCGTTCACTTCTATTATTCCGAAGGAGCCGAAGAACTGTTCCAGTTTGTCCCCCGGGAGCATATCCGGCATTTCTGTCTGCACATCCTGGGCGAACTGGCCTACCCGGAAAACGAACACAACCTGTACTTCCGTAAAACCCTGGAGGCCTATCTGAACTGCCAGGGCGACATCACCCGAACCTCGAAAAAAATTTACGTACACCGCAACACCGTAACCTATCGTATGGAGAAAATTCAGCATCTTTTGGGAAAACCCCTGGAGGATCCTGACTACTCTCTGATGGTCCGCCTGGCCATTCTTCTGTCCGGACAACAAAGTCATGCATCCCCCGGCTCTGCCGGGGCACGTTGAGTGAACATTGTCAGCAGGCGCAAAGCCGGGCCGTCAGGCAATGGATGGCCGCGGTGACTCAAGGGGTTCAGACATGCGCCAGCGACATTAAACAACGGCAACTTGCCATCCCGGGTTCGATAGCATATTTCTGTCAGGTCGGCGTAAATTCAGCGCCAAAAAAATAACGGCGTCCGCATACAGGCAACTATGGAAAAAACAATTGTTTGTCCGCACTGCGGGCAGGGCTTCAGGCGTTACGCAAACCCCACACCCACGACAGATGTCGTCATTCATGTGCCGCAACGCGGCGTGGTTGTCATTGGGAGGGCCAACCCCCCTCCGGGTTTCGCGTTGCCCGGCGGATTTATTGATGAGGGTGAGCGGGCGGAGGAGGCGGCCGTACGGGAAATGCGCGAAGAAACCGGCCTTGATGTGGAACTGACCGGGTTGTTGGGCGTGTACTCCAACCCGACGCGCGACCCCCGCCAACACACGCTGAGCGTGGTGTTCACCGGCATACCGCGCAATCCGGACGCCCTGCGCGCCGGTGACGATGCCGCGAGCGCCGCCTTTTTTCCTCTGGACAACCTGCCGTTCCCGCTTGCCTTCGACCACGCGCGCATTCTGGCCGATTTTCGGGAGGTGCTGGCGGGCAAACGGCGACTTGCCCCGGTGGAGACAGTCTGATGGGTTATGCCTGCCTGAGGGATTGCATTGCGGATCTGGAAGCGCACGGGCAACTGCTGCGTGTTGACGTTGAGGTGGATCCCTGCCTGGAACTGGCCGCCATCCAGCGGCGTTTGTTCCGGGCAAAGGCCCCGGCCGCGCTGTTTTCGCGGGTAAGGGGCACGCCTTTCCCCATGCTTGCCAACCTGTTCGGAACGCGCGAGCGTCTGCGCTTTATTTTCCGCGACAGCCTTGCAAGCCTTGAGGCCGTTGTGCGGGCAAAAGTTGATCCTTGCATGTTTTTGCGACGTCCCCTGCAATTGTTCGGCCTGGCCGCGAGTTTCGCGCGCATGTTCCCGCGCTTCACGCGGCGCGCGCCGGTATTGGCGTATAGTTGCGCCCTTGCCGACCTGCCGCGTCTGACCTGCTGGCCGGGGGACGGCGGCCCGTTTATTACCTTGCCGCTGGTGTACACGGAGCATCCGGGAAAACCCGGCCTGGGCGCGGCCAACCTGGGCATGTACAGGGTGCAGCTTGCGGGCAACGAATACGCCCCGGATGAAGTCGGCATGCACTACCAGATACATCGCGGCATCGGCGCGCACCACGCGGCGGCGCTTGCCGCCGGACAGTCCTTGCCGGTGCATATTTTTGTGGGGGGGCCGCCCTGTCTCAGCGTCGCGGCGGTAATGCCGCTACCCGAGGGTTTGCCCGAACTGGCTTTTGCCGGCATATTGGGGGGACGCCGCACCGCTGTGTCCAAATGCCCCGATTTGCCGCTGCCGGTTTTGGCGGAAGCCGATTTTTGCATCAGCGGACGCCTGCTTCCGCAAACCAAACCGGAAGGCCCGTTCGGCGATCATGTCGGGTATTACAGTCTACGGCACGAATTTCCCGTTCTCAGGGTGGATTCCGTGCATTACCGGCAGGACGCCGTATGGCCGTTTACCGTTGTGGGGCGTCCGCCGCAGGAAGACACGGTTTTTGGCGAATTTATTCACGAGATAACGGCGCAACTGGTGCCCCGGGTGTTTCACGGCGTCCGCGAGGTGCATGCGGTGGATTGCGCCGGGGTGCATCCCCTGCTGTTGGCGCTTGGCAGTGAGCGGTACACGCCGTACGAGAGCAGACGGCAGCCCCGCGAGCTGCTGACGGCGGCCCTGCATCTGCTGGGGGCGACCCAGACGGCTTTGGCAAAATATGTTCTGCTGGCCGCCCATGAAGACGCGCCGGGCTTGAGCTGCCGCGATGTGCCGGCTTTTTTCAGGCATATTCTGGAACGGGCCGATTTCGGCCGTGATCTGCATTTTGTAACCGGCGCGACCAACGACACGTTGGATTATACAGGTGCCGCCCTGCACGAAGGCTCAAAATTGATCTGGGCTTCAGCCGGTGAAAAACGCCGCGATCTGGGAACGGAGCTTGGATCCGCGCCGGCATTGCCGCCCGGATTTTCCCGTGTGCGCGTCGCGGGGCCGGGCATGCTGGCCTTGCGTGGCCCCGCGCATACGGCGGAGCGCGCGCTCCCGGATGAACGCATGGCGCTGTTGGCCGATTGCCTTGGCACATGGAGTGATTGTGAGTCTTTTCCACTGGTTGTTGTAGTAGATGATCCGGATTTCTGTGTCGCGTGCATGGAAAATTTTTTGTGGACCGTTTTTACGCGCTCCGATCCCTCGACGGACACCTATGGCGCTAACGCGCGCTTTCTGGCAAAACACTGGATGTGCGACGCTCCGCTGGTTCTTGACGCGCGTATAAAAGCGTTTCATCCGCCTTTGCTGGAAGAAGATCCGGCGGTTACGCGTAAAGTTGAGGCGCTCGCCGCGCCGGGCGGTCCGCTGCACGGATATTTTTCTTGAAGAGTGGCGCGCGGTGGAGTAAAGCTGTACTGACAGTCACCATAAAGCACGTTGGAGAAGATAGTATGTCGGAAGCACCGGAAAAAAATCTGGCCCTTGATATTGTGCGCATTACCGAGGTTGCGGCCCTTGCGTCGGCCCGCTGGCTGGGTTGCGGAGATAAAGAGGCAGGCGACGGAGCGGCTGTTGAGGCCATGCGCAACAGCTTTGCCACCCTGCACATTGACGGTACGGTGGTCATAGGCGAAGGCGAGAAAGATAACGCGCCCATGCTCCACAGCGGTGAAAAAGTTGGAAAAGGCGAAGGCCCGCGTTTGGATGTGGCGGTGGATCCTGTTGAAGGAACCAATTTGCTCGCATACGGGCGGCCCAACGCCATCTCTGTGGTTGCCGTTGCTCCGCGGGGGAGCATGTTCAATCCCGGTCCCAGCTTCTATATGCAAAAGCTGGTGGTTGGAGGCGAGGCAAGCGATGTTGTCGATCTGGACGCGCCGATCAAGGACAATCTGCTCAGCGTGGCAAAGGCGATGGGCAAACATGTCCAGGATCTGGTGGTTTTTGTGCTGGACAAACCGCGCCACCAGCGTCTGATAGCCGAAATTCGCGAAACAGGCGCGCGCATTCAGCTCCAGACGGACGGAGACGTCGCCGGCGCGCTCATGGCTGTGGACCCGCGTTCTGAAGTGGATATCATGATGGGCACCGGCGGCACCCCGGAAGGAGTGTTGTCAGCATGCGCCATCAAGGGTATGGACGGACAGATGCTGGCCAGACTGGATCCCCAGTCCTACATTGAAAAAGAAGCTATCAACGAGGCGGGCATCGACCTGCGTGAAATACTCGACGTAAATGATCTGGTGCGCAGCGACGACTGTTTTTTTGCCGCGACAGGCATTTCCGGCGGCGATTTTCTGCGCGGGGTGCGTTACAGCGCCCGGCACGCGGTGACCCATTCCATAGTGTTGCGCGGAAAGACCGGCACGCTACGTTATGTCGAGTCATACCACAATATGGACAGGCTTTCTAAAATCAGCGCGGTTCGGTATTGATGGATACAGGGCATTCTCTGTCAGGCAGGCGGCTGTTTTGGGGAGCTACTGTCGCGTTGCTTTTTATATTTTCCATCTCGTCACCCCGGGCCGCCGGGAAGCCCCCTCCCCAAAAAACTGCCTCGGCGGCTGTGACAGTATATGAAAATCAGCCTCTGGTAACAGACAAGGAATTGTCCGCTTTTCTGGAAATTCTGCCCCTGTTTCGATCCTGGACAGGAGAAAACAGGGAAGACACCCCGACAGTGGGGTTGCGAAACGGCAAGGCGGATTTTTTTTATTCACCAAAAGCGGAGGCATGGGTGAAAACCAGAGGCTGGAAGCCGGAACGCTTTTTTTGCGTGATGGGCCGTATGGCCGCTGCCCTGGTTATTGTTGAAGAAGGCAACGACATGAGCGGCACAAGGCCCCCAGATATGCCAGCCGTGGCCGAAAAAGAGCTTGAACTGGTTCGCCGCCACCTGGGGGCCATCCTCAAGGCCTTGAACTCAGCCGGCGACAACGGCGCATTGATCAATCGCTGAAACTCAGAATTTTCGCACCTCCGCGTACCAGCCGGCCGCTTCTTCCAAAAGCGCTATGGAGCGGTTGGCAAGGCTTTGTGGTTCCTTGATATAGCCGTCCAGCAGAAGAGTGGAGTCAAAAAGCCCCTGAACGATTTGCGAAAGGGACTTGTCCTCCTTGTCGGCCTTGAATATCCGCAACATGTTGCGCAAAAGGGGATGGTCCTGATTGACCTCCAGAATTTTGACCGGCACCGAGTCGTCCTTGTGCATGACCTTGAACAGTTTTTCCATGGACGAGGTCATGGCGCCGTCGGGAGAAACAAGCACGGCGGGGCTGTCCGCCAATCTGCGGGACACGCGCACTTCCGTGACTTTATCGCCCAGAATTTCCTTTATCCGCGCAACCAGCGCGTCAAAAGACGTCCGGTCCTCCTCGGAGAGCCGGGCAACGCTCTGTTGCTCCGCATCCTTGTCGGCAAAAGCCGCCAGAATATCGTCAGTGGCTTTTTCCACCGGCTTGAAATTCCATTCCTTGTATGAGCCAAGCCCTTCCATGACAAATTCATCAATCGGTTCAAAGAGATAGAGCACCTCAATGCCCTTTTTGCGAAAGATGTCCATATACGGGCTTAAACGCGCCGCCTCACGATTTGGCGCGGAAACATACCAGAATGTTTTTTGCCCCTCCGCCGCCCTGCCCATATAGTCGTCAAAACTTGTCAGCGCTTCGGGCTCGGGCAGGGTGGAGGAATGGAAACGTAAAAGACCGGCTATGCGTTCGCGATTCGGGTAATCATGGTAGCCGAGCTTGAATATTTTGCCGTGCAGACGCCAGAAACTGTTGTATTTCTCCGCATCGTCCCCGGCCAGTTTTTCCAGATGCCCCAGAACCTGCTTGACAAGCACCTGGTTGATTTTACGCAATACGGCGTTTTCCTGGAGGGTTTCGCGGGAAATGTTCAGGGGCAGGTCTTCCGTGTCCGCCATACCTTTGAGAAAGGCCAGGTACTCGGGAATCAGATCCTTGTTGTGATGCTGGATAAGTACGCGGCTGGCATAGAGATCAAGCCCCCAGTGGTCCCGGTCCATGCCGAAAAAGTCATCGGCGGTATCCGGAATGTAAAGCAGGGCATTGAATTGCACCGGCGCGTCTACAGAAAGATGCAGCACGTCCAGCGGGTCCTTGCTGTCATAGGCCAAAGCCTTGTAAAAAGCGTTGTACTGGTCTTTTGTGACGGAAAACTTTGGCTCACGCCAGAGCGCGGGCTGCGTGTTTACCTGGTTGCCGTCCACATATATGGGAAACGGCAAAAAGGCTGAATGCTTGCGAATGACCGCTTCCAACCGGAATTTTTCCAGAAATTCCACGGCATCGTCTTTGAGATAAATTTTGACCGATGTGCCCCGCACCGGCTCGGCAGCTTTGGAAAGGGCGACGCTGTATGATCCGTCGCCGTCGCTTGTCCAGACGCCGGCCTGATCTGAAACGCCGACAGCGGGACGCGATGTCACTTCAACCTTGTTCGCCACCATAAAGACCGCGTAAAAGCCGATGCCGAACCGCCCGATAATGTTGGCCGCGTCGGGCCTGGCGGATTCCGCGTCGCCGTCTTGCGTTGCGGCGTCCCCGGATTGGGAATCCAGTTCGGCGAGAAATTTTTCAGACCCGGATTGGGCAATGGTTCCCAGGTTTTCAGACAGTTCTTCGGCGGTCATTCCAATGCCGGTGTCGGCGACCGTCAAAGTTTTATTGTCTTTATCGACGCTGATGCGGATTTCCAGGGGCAAGTCGGGGTTGATCGGCGTTTGTCCCCGATTGCTGTAAAAACGCAGTTTGTCAAGCGCGTCTGAGGCGTTGGAAAGAAGTTCGCGCAAAAAAATTTCACGATTTGTATAGAGGGAATGTGTCAGAATATGTAAAACCTTGCGCACTTCCGCGCGGAACTGCCGTGTTTTTTTCTCGGTTGCTGCCATGTCTTAACCCCTTGTACTGCTGGATTTGTTTAATTCGGCGCGGGAAATACATAAGCTCGCGTTGCGAATCGTCAAGGGGAAATCGTCCAAAGAAAACAGGGCGCGGCGTGTCGGCTGTTTTCACTTGCTTTTCAGAAAAATTCGGACTAGTTTATTGCGAATGTGTATCGCTAGATAAATTGAGGAACAGGCAAGGAGGGAATTTTCATGGATGTTGTGATGCTTTCGCGTCTGCAATTTGCCGTGGCTGTGTTTTTCCATTTCATATTTGTGCCGCTCACTCTCGGTCTTTCTGTGATTCTTGCCTGGATGGAGACACGTTATGTGCTTACCGGCGATGAGGCATGGAAAAGACACACAAAATTCTGGGGCAAACTTTTTGTCATCAATTTTACCCTTGGAATAGTGACCGGCATTACACTGGAATTTCAGTTCGGCACAAACTGGTCAAGGTATTCGGAATACGTGGGCGATATTTTCGGATCGCTGCTCGCCATTGAGGCGACTGTGGCCTTTTTTCTGGAGTCCACATTTTTGGCCGTCTGGCATTTCGGATGGAATCGGGTGAGCAAAAAAACCCACATGGTCTGTATCTGGCTTGTGGCTTTTGCGAGCAATCTGTCCGCGCTCTGGATTATTCTGGCCAACGGGTTCATGCAGCACCCTGTCGGTTATGTGATTAACGAGACGGCAAAACGGGCCGAACTCTCCAACTTCTTTGATGTGCTCCTTAACGGATATGCCTGGGGCATGTACGCGCACACCATTCTGGGGTCATGGGCGCTGGGCGGCTTTTTTGTGCTGGGCGTTTCCGCATGGCATCTGCTGCGTAAAAGTCAGACAGACTTTTTCAGACGGTCATTTGCCATGGTCGCGCCCTTTACGCTGATTTTGCTGCTCGCGCTTTGTGTGAGCGGCCACCAGCAGGGAATGAACGTCGCCAAATATCAGCCGGTCAAATTGGCGGCGATGGAAGCGCATTGGGAAACGGCAAAAAATGCGCCGTTTTATCTGCTGGTTCTGCCGGATGAATCCAAAGAACGCAACAGCGTTGAATCCATTGGCATCCCCGGCCTTTTGAGCTGGCTGTCCCATGGAGACACAAAGGCCGAGGTAAAGGGCCTCAAGGATGTGCCGGAGAAGGATCGTCCACCGGTGGCGCCCGTGTTCTGGTCGTTTCGTCTGATGCTCGTGGCCGGAGGGATTTTCCTGCTGCTTGCCTGTGCGGCTACATTGCAGAGAAAGCGCGAAGAACCCTGCCGGGGCCTTTTAAAAGTCCTGGTCTGGAACATTCCCCTGCCCTATATCGGATTGATGCTGGGGTGGGCGGTGGCCGAAATCGGCAGGCAGCCGTGGATTGTCTACGGGCTGATGCGCACAAGCGATGCCGCTTCTCCTGTTTCGGCCACGGATGTAAGCATTTCACTGATTGCCTTTATCGTGGTTTATTCGATACTGGGAATTCTGGATATTTATCTTTTACGCAAATACGCAATTATGGGCCCTGACGCTCAGGAGGTATAACACCATGCTGGAAACTGTCTGGTTTGTGCTTTGGGCCTTGCTTTGGGCCGTATATTTTGTTGCGGACGGCTTTGACCTTGGAATCGGCGCGATGTTGCCATTTGTCGGCAAAACCGAGGAAGAACGCCGCATCATGTACAATGCTGCCGGCCCGTTTTGGGATGGCAATGAAGTTTGGCTTATTTCGGCCGGCGGCGTCACATTTGCCGCGTTTCCGAAAGCGTACGCCGTTATGTTCAGCGCGCTGTACGCCCCGTTGCTGCTGTTGCTTTTTGCCCTGATTTTCCGCGCCGTTTCTTTTGAGTTTCGCGGCAAGGTGCAAAGCGACGCCTGGCGCTCCTTGTGGGACACCGTGCATTTTCTGGCCAATCTGGTTCCCGCTCTGCTGCTTGGCGTGGCCTTTGCCAATCTGTTCAAGGGCATCCCCGTGGATGTGCAGGGCGTTTATCACGGCAATTTGCTCGGGCTGCTTAATCCGTACGGGCTGGCTGGCGGTGTGTTTTTCATCTGCATGTTTGTGCTGCACGGCGCTATCTGGCTTGCAATCAAGAGCACAGGCAATTTGCAGACAAAGGCGTTGGCCACGGCCCTGTTTTGCTGGCCGGTCATGCTGATCCTGCTTGTGGTTTTTTTGGTTTTGACGGCCCTGTATACGAAACTCTTTGATAATTATATCGCCATGCCCCTGCTCCTTGCTCTGCCGGTTCTGGCCCTGGTCGGGCTTTTGGGGGTGCGCGTCATGCTCAAGGCCGGCCGGCTCTGGCTGGCTTTGGCAAGCAACGCCCTGTTTATTGTGGGCGTGACATTCTTCGGGGTTATGGGAATGTTCCCCGGAATGATTATTTCCTCACTGGACAAGGCTGCCACGATCACGGCCTTCAATGGCGCGTCCAGCCCGCTGACGCTTAAAATCATGCTTGGCGTGGCTTTGGTTATGGTGCCCATTGTGCTGGTGTATCAGGGCTGGATGTACTATTTATTTTCAAAGCCGGTCACGGCGGCGGATCTGAAAGACGACCACGCGTATTGATGCATAACTGACGTCAGCCCTCGCGCCCATTTCCCTTGATGGAATTTCCATTCAAGAAGTCATGGGCGCGAGCCTTTTTTGCGCCTTGTGCAAAATCAGTGAGTTGGCGGAAGGCAAAAAAATCCCTCGCACGTCCAGATCGGATTTTCCCGGCGTTTCGGTTCCGTAGAGACTTGATCCGAACAGGGTCAGAAAAAGCAGGGACGCGATTGAATGAACCAATTAAAATTCTTGATTTTTACCTTAAAAATGGGTATGGTTTCACACAAACTTGTTCAGGTGATTCATCAGGAGGCATCGACATGTCTGCCCTTCAGCAATTGCCGCTAGGCGCACAAAGCTTTAAAATAATCCGCCAAAACGGTGACCTGTACGTTGACAAGACGCGTTATCTTCCCGAATTGCGAAAAATGGGCAGTGTTGTTTTCTGCGCGCGACCCAGACGCTTCGGCAAGAGCCTGACTGTCTCCGCGCTTGAGGCGTTCTACAGCGGCAAAAAAGAACTTTTCCGGGGACTCGCTGTCGAGGAGTGCATGAACTCGGCTGAATTCCAGCCGAGACCGGTTATCAAACTCGACATGAGTGCCATGCCTTTATTTCGGGGTTTTGATGAATTTCAGGAAGCACTTTCACGGCGATTGCATAAAATTGCCTCATCCTTTGAGTTAACGCCTTGTTCGTCTAATTCAGCGGAATCTTTTGGTGTTCTACTGGAAGACGTGGCCCAGAAGATGGGTGTTGAACCCGTGATACTCATTGACGAATACGACGCGCCTATTTTCAAGGCGCTTTCCAATCCCCGGTTGCTTGAGGGAGTGCGTGAGTTTATGCGCGATTTTTACTCGCAGATAAAGGTCGCGTCCGATTACGTTCACTTTGCCTTCATCACAGGCGTGAGCAAGTTCAGCAAGATGGGCGTTTTTTCCTCGCTGAACAATCTCTATGACATCTCGCTTGATCACGAATTTGCCGCAATGATGGGTTACACGCATGAAGAATTCGGAAACTGTTTCCAGCCCTATCTGGAAGGTCTGTCGAAAAAGACCGGCATCGCTGTCGCGGAACTTCCGGGGAAAATTGAGGAGTATTACAACGGTTTTTCTTTTGACGGCGAAACGCTGGTCTACAACCCTTTTTCCACGCTGAGCCTGCTGCAGAGAGGTTTTTTTGACAATTACTGGATGGAATCCGGATCGACGTCGTTTATTCGCAATTTTCTCAGGGAAAAAAACCTGACCGTCGATCAGTTTCGCAATCTTCCTGTGCAGCGTTCGTTCCTCACGTCCCCGGGCGAGATCGAGTCCACGCCCCCGCACGGTTTCCTGTATCAGGCGGGCTATCTGACTCTGCGGAAGAGGGACGACGGGTATTGCCTTGATTATCCGAATTTTGAAGTCCTGTCCGCAATGTCGGCGTATTGCATTCAAAACATGATCCATGAAGATTACGTAGCTGACGAATTGTTTAAAAACGTCCAAGCAGCCGTTGCAAAACAGGATGCAGAAGCCTTGGTGAAGGTTTTCAACCGTGTCTATGCTGCCGTTTCCTATGATGATCATCGCGTAAATTCCAATGAGTCGTTTTACCGGGCGACGCTGCAGACCTTCCTCCTTGGCGCCGGCATCCGGGCGCAGGCGGAAGTGCATAACAACCTCGGGCGTATGGATATCGTCGCCCGGTATAAGGATAAAACCGTCGTCATCGAACTGAAGCGCGCCGCCGACGCCGAAAAAGCGCTAAAAGAGGCAGCCGCCGGTATGAGCCAGATGCTTGAAAAAGAATACGGCAACGCCTGCGCGGATGCCCTGCGCCTGGCTGTCGCCATCGACGACGGCAAGAGACGGATAGGCGCGTACAACTATATCCCTGCAGGCTCTTCAACTGTGATTGAAGGGGGGGATGGACATTTTCTGCGCTAGTGCTTGGCCAAAAAAAATGTTATAATTGTTTCGTCCAAATTTTCTGGCACAACCACTGGAGATTTTAAACATCTTTTTTGACGTCGCCAATAGCGGACGCATGCGGGAATATACAGTTCGGGCAAGGGAAAAAAGCTCGCATCCGGATGTCGGCGGGTTTATTATTTGATAATTTTAGCAATGTAAGGAGGAACTGTATGAGTGGGTACATGCTGAATGATGAAGGAAAACTTTTTGTGCAAACCGCAAGGGAATTCGCGGAAAAAGAACTCAAACCCCGCGTCGCGGAGTTTGACAGGTCAGGCGAATTTCCTGTGGATCTATACAAAAGAGCCGCCGACCTCGGCCTCAGCACAGTGGAACTGTCCGAAAGTTTCGGCGGCCCCGGCCTGGATTACATCACCATTGCGGCCATGTACGAAGAAATAGGACGCATTGACTCCGGCTTCGGCGTAAGCATGGCGGCCTCCTTTCTGGCCTATAAGCCCATTGTGCTCGGCGGCACGCCGGAGCAGAACGAGTTGTATGCCTCGGCCATCATGGAGGGAAAATTCGCCGCATTCGCCCTGACCGAACCCAATGCCGGTTCTGATACCAGCGCGGTGGCGACCACAGCGGTGAAGCAAGGCTCGGACTATGTGCTGAACGGCAGCAAATGCTTCATTACCAACGGCGGAGTGTCGGATCTCTATACGGTGTTCGCCTCCACGGACCCCGATAAAAAACTGCGCGGCCTCAGTTGTTTTATTGTGGAAAAAGGCGCCAAAGGCCTGAGTGTGGGCAAGGAAGAAAACAAGATGGGCATACGCCTGAGCAATACAACCGATGTGGTTTTTAATGATGTGCGTATTCCAAAAGACAACCTGGTCGGCAGGGAAGGCGGAGGATTCAAACTGGCCATGAGGACGCTGGATCTGGCCCGCTGTGCCATCGCCCCCTTTGCCGTGGGCATAGCGCGGCGCGCTCTGGAGGAGGCCACGCAATACGCCAAAAACAGAAAGCAGTTCGGCAATCCTGTTTCCGCCCTGCAAGCCATACAGTTCATGCTGGCGGATATGGCCATACGGACGGAAACCGCCCGGCAGATGGCCATACACGCGCTGACGCTGGTGCAAAACGGCCTTCCCTACGGTATGGAAGGGGCCATTGCCAAATGCTATTCCTCCGATATAGCGGTGCAAAATGCCCTTGACGCCATTCAGATCATGGGCGGGTACGGATACAGCCGTGATATGCCGGTGGAAAAACTTCTGCGTGACGCGAAGATTTTCCAGATTTTTGAAGGCACCAACCAGATACAGCGCGCCGTCATTGCTTCGCACGTGTTACGCTGAGTGTTGCTGTCAACATGACAGCTGTCGCTGCCATAAAAAAATGTCTTGACACTCGTCAAGATTTTAATGATAATACCTATCAACGAACGGCGTTATGAACGCCGTATATTTCCCCTCACCGTCTGCTCCACAACAAAGGAGTCTGTTATGGACAAGAAATTACCTCGTCGTTCTTTCCTGAAGGGCGCCATCGCCAGTGCCGCAGTCGTTGGCGCCTCTATGGCAATGGATCTTGGTGCGGCAAAAGAAGCAAAGGCAGGAGCCAAATTACGCGCGCTCCCGACAACCTGGGATGAAACTTTTGATGTTGTTGTTATCGGTTCAGGCTTTGCCGGACTGTCCGCTGCCGCTGAAGCCGCAAAGGCCGGGGCAAAAACAGTCATCCTTGAAAAAATGCCGATATACGGCGGCAACTCCATCATCAATGGCGGTCTGATGGCAGCTTGGGATGACCAGATGCACCTGCGTCAAAAACTGGGCTATGGCGATGACAGCGTTGCTTTGCATGTGGAGGACACCGTCAAGGGCGGCGACTTTTTCCCCATTCCCGAACTGGTAAAAGTTTTTGTTGAGGGTTCGCCTGACGCTTTGAACTGGATGATCAACGAGGGCGGATGTAAAGTCCGCGAAGTTCTGGCGCGCGCCGGTGGGCACTCGGCCTATCGCACGCATATTTGTGAAGAATACGTTGGACGCGGCTATGTGGAGCCTTTGCGCAAAATTGCCGAAAAAAACGGCATGCAGCCCCTGCGCCTTGAAAGTGAAGTCACCTGGATATGGCGTGCCGCTGACGGCGGCCCCGCGCTTGGCGTTGAAGTAAAACAGGGGCGCAAAGTCAGCAATATCAGGGCAACCCGCGCACTGGTGCTGGCAGCGGGCGGTTTTTCGCGCGATTTGAAAATGCGCACCGAGCATTACCCCTTCCTGACGGAGAAATTTGTTTCCACCAACCAGAAAGGCGCTACAGGCGAAATAATCCGTTTTTCCCAGAACATCGGCGCGGATACCTTGCAGATGAACTTCATCCAGTTGTATCCCTATGCTGAACCGGGATCCGGCATACTTGACGAACCCGCCCTTTATCCCTTCAATGGGCCCGGAGCCGGCGTACTGTATGTGACCAAGGCAGGCAAACGCTTTATCAGCGAACTTGCACGCCGCGATGAAGTTTCTTTTGCCCAGCTTAATCTCGGCCCGGACGTAAAGGCCACCTATTCCATTTTCAGTCTGGAAATGCTTGAAAAAATCGGCACGGACAAGGGCCGCCTGCAGGGCTTTGTGGACAAGAAGCGCATTGTCGTGTCCGATACCATTGGCGGTATAGCTGACCAGTTGGGCATAGACAAGGCCGCGCTGGAAGAGACCGTTAAAAAGAATAACGAGATGCTCAAGAACAAGAAGGATCCTGAGTTCAACAAGCCCATCACCCCCCAGATGCTCCCTCTGGAAA
This sequence comes from Desulfovibrio sp., assembly GCA_031284485.1. Lineage (GTDB taxonomy): Bacteria > Desulfobacterota > Desulfovibrionia > Desulfovibrionales > Desulfovibrionaceae > Desulfovibrio. The sequence goes on along the minus strand of JAISZT010000057.1, from coordinate 11,540 downwards.
AAGGCCCCTTCTACGGCATCCCGCAGTGGCCTTCCATACACCACACCATGGGTGGCCTCAGAATCAACGCGAAAGCACAGGTTATTGACGTCTTCGGCGAGATTATACCCAAACTGTATGCTGCCGGCGAAATTACCGGCGGAATACACGGTTCAAACCGTCTGGGATCCAACGCCACCTCAGATGCGATTGTCTTTGGCCGCGTCGCCGGGAGAAATGCGGCAACGGAAAAAGCGTAACCCCTGAATAAAAACAGATGGCAGAAAAATTTTCTGCCATCTGTTGCAGGGCATTGCCTGGTTTTTCAATACAGTTTGTTTTGAATCTCAGCCCGCTGCAGAGGTTCCGGCATGAAGCGTATTATTCCGCACTGCTTTCTGTTTCTGGCGGCGTCTGTCATTCCACTCATGTCCGGAATTGTCGCGGCGCAAGAACCGCCGGGTAAATGCGCGACAGAGTGCCATACGGACATGCGTACCGTCTTGCCTGAAAAACACATGATTGTGGAGGGTGAAGACAATATCTCATCCTGTATGCAATGTCACCTTCCGTCGTCAGAGACACGCAGAGACACGCATGTTTTTTCCGCCAAGGTTCACAAAAAACATTTTTCGGAGAAGAAACTGGAATGTTCCTATTGTCATATCATTGATGTCGGGAAGTCCTTCTCTCTTCCCGGTCGGGAATCCATCGGCGTGCCTGACGAGCAGACAATGAAGTTCCTGCCGGAAATAACCGCTGAATGGGCAAAGTCGCCCTTTCTGGCAACAATCCATGCCAAAAAGGATGTCGCCTGTTCTTCGTGCCATGGAGACAAACTGCCGGTTCTCGACGACAAACCGGAGAACGCCGTTTGCTTCAAGTGCCACGGCAGCTACGAACAGCTTGCTGAAAAAACGCCGGGAAAGGATCATATCTCAAGAAATCCCCACGCGTCCCACCTTGGTGTAGTCAACTGCAGGCTTTGTCATAAGGCGCATGAGGCTTCCATCACCTATTGTCTGGATTGCCACAAGTTTGAGATGAATCCCATCCCCGGTGGGAAGCAATAGCCCCTGGCGCTAACGGGTACGGAGTATCCTATGAACCGAAGAAAATTTCTGTCGCTGGCCTCGGTGGGCATTGCCGCCGCAATCTCGCCCGGCAATGCCGGAATTTCCTCCGCAGGCGCTGTAAAAGAAAATCCTGACGCTGTCGGCGTGCTCCACGACTCTGCGTTGTGCATCGGCTGTCGAAGCTGTGAGGCCGCCTGCCAGTCGGTCAATTCCGCGATACTGCCCAAGCCGGAAAACTACAAGATCCCGGAAAAGCCTTTCTATGACAGGGGTGTGCTTGCAACAAAACGTCGAACAGATTTCCAGCGCTTCACCGTGGTCAACAGATATGCCATAGAAGGGCGCTATCCTGTGCACAGAAAATTTCAATGTAACCACTGTATAGACCCGGCCTGCGCTTCCGCCTGTTTTGTCAAGGCGCTTTACAAAACGCCCGAAGGCCCCGTGCTGTACAAGCCCGAACTCTGCGTCGGCTGCCGTTACTGCATGGTTGCCTGTCCGTTCTATGTGCCCGCTTATGACTACAACAATGCCTGGAATCCATTGGTCTACAAGTGTACAATGTGCGCCCCGCGCATAGCCGCCGGGGAACTTCCCGGCTGTGTTTCAAGATGCCCCGAAAAAGCGTTGATTTTTGGCAAGCGAACGGAACTTCTGCAAATTGCCCGCCAACGCATGGCCGACGATCCCGGACTCTATGTGGAGCACATTTACGGCGAGCATGAGGTGGGCGGAACCAGCTGGCTTTATCTGTCCCCGGTGCCGCACAGGGATCTTGACCAGCCCGAGCTTGGCAAAACCCCTGTCCCGGAACCGACGGCGGGCATCCTTGAAACCGCGGGCATGGCCGCGGGCGTATTGTCCGTCTTTTTCGGCGTGGCTTATCTTGTCAGCGGACGGCGTGAAAAAAACAGCGGGGAGGAGGGGCAATGAACTCCGAATGCAAGAATGGACAGAAAAATTATATAAAAAACGGTATAATTTTATGCATACTCCTTGTGGGGATCGGCTTGACCCTGCTGCGTTTCACTTCCGGCATCGGCGGCGTTACCAATCTGGACGACAAGAACCCCTGGGGATTCTGGATGGCCTTTGATCTCCTTTGCGGCATAGCCGTTTCCGCAGGGGGCTTTGCAGTCGCCGCCGCCTATTATATTTTCGGATTCAGGCAATTCAACGTATTCGTGCGGGCCGCCCTGACAACGGCCTTCCTCGGCTATTTTTTTGAAGTGATCGCCCTGGTGTACGAGGTAGGACAGCCGTGGAGACTTGTGTACCCCTTTTTCTGGTCCCAGGGCACGAGTTCCGTGCTTTTTCTGGTCGGACTCTGCGTTGCCCTGTATCTGATAGTGCTGTTTGTCGAACTGCTGCCGGCGCTTTTTGAGTGGCTCGGCAAAAGCGGACAACGGGCCAAAGTCGTCAACTGGGCGGCGCCTCTGGCTGTGGTCGGCGCCGTGATCGCCGTTATCCATCAAAGTTCTCTGGGCGCTCTGTATCTTGTAGCCCCTTCCAAGATCCACCCCTTGTGGTATTCCAAATTCATGCCGCTGTTTTTTCTCGTTTCAAGTTTGTTCGCAGGGCTGAGCATGGTTGTCGTCGAGGGATGTCTGGCCCATAAATTTCTGGGCGCCCATATGGACGATCAGCATGCGCGAACGGCTGACAAAGCGGTTTTGGGCTGCGGCAAAGCGGCTTGCCTCTTCATGTTTGTCTATCTGGTTTTCAGACTCGCTGAAGTGGCTGCGAACGGCAACCTGCCCTATCTTTCCACCGGTTACGGAACCTGGTTCCTGCTGGAGATCGCGGGAGCCGTCGCGTTGCCGGCCTTCATGTTTCTCCTTGGCGTAAAGAGGGGGAGCGTGCGCCTGGTGCAGGCGGCCGCGATACTTGCGGTGATGGGCGTGGTTCTCAATCGTTTCAATGTGAGCCTTGTCGCGTTCAACTACAACCTGCCCTCTTCCGAACGTTATTTCCCCAACTGGATGGAAATCGCCATTTCCGTTTTTCTTGTTACGCTGCTTGTCATCGCGTATCGCTGGATCTGTTCCAGGATGCCGATATTGAAGACGCATGAAAATTACAAAAGCTGACGGCCATCATCACAAGTCCTCCTGATGAGCCATGCCTTTGCGGAACCGCAAAGCAGCCGTAGCTGAAAGAAAAACCGATAAATGTCGATTTTGCAACAGCAATATTCCTTTTTGTAAACTAAAATGACTATAATTGGAGAAAAACAGCCTGCTGGATTTCCGCGAACCCACCGCGCTTTTTAACTCAACCGGGTACATCCGTTCGCCAGATTGTCCGTATCAGGCTTCCAATGTGTCATTCCCATTATTCTGGCCGTCTTCGGCGGCACGGCCGGTCCGGGAAACGACGCCATCCCGGCCATCTTTACAACCTGCGCCATCCTCTTTCTGCTGCCGACGCCCTTTGTGCTGATTTTTGGAAAGCGCACCGGGGCAAATGCCTGGATGACATCGCATAGCAAAATTTAGAATCACTCACAACGCGTAACATTGCAATATAGCTTGCAATATTTTTGAGGTTTTTATGAATTACAATGATTATTTCTTCCCCGTCATTCTGACAGATCTCAACAAGCCCTGGGAAAAGGTGCTGTCGCTCGGTTCGCCGGTCACGTTCGCGGCCCGCAGCATAATTCCCCCCAAGACAAGACCGGGCGATGAAGGCTTATACTTCATCAGAAAAGGACGTGTCCGCCTGTCCAACATATCTTACAACGGACAGGAGAGGATAATGATGTACATGGGCAGCGCCACCCTGTTCAGTGAGGTTCCCATGTTTCAGTACAGCGCCGGCAGCGCCATTTTCAGCGCTATGGAATCCACCAGAGCCGTCTTCTTCCCCAAAAAAATATTCACCAAGAAATTCATCGCGGAGAGCCCTGATCTGTTTCTCAACCTTTTTGAATCGTTGAGTAAAAAATCCCTGTGCATGTACCTCCAACTCTGCACGCTGCGCACCATGAGTTCTTTTGGCAATGTGTGCCGGATTCTCTACTGCATGTATCTTTTCAACAGGGTACGCGGCGTTGTCAATCCCCGGTTGACTCAGCAGGAACTGGCCGCGTTCCTCGGCATACACCGAAGCTCCCTGCACAAGACACTCAATCGCCTGCAGGATAAAGGCATCATCGGCACGTATAGACGCAACGCTCTGGACATTTTTGAACCTGAAAAACTGAAATGCTGCGCCATTGACGAAAAAGCCTGCAATTAGCGGCGGCCCCTCGCTGCCTGCGCACGGCTGCGGGCAGCGTGTGGACCTCCGCGCCTCATGGGCGCCTGCGGTTCATCCGCCGTTTGGCGAAACGCCAGACAAAGCCCAGCACCAACGCTGCCGCTATGCCGCAATAAGCCCTGAAAACCCGCGAAGCGTTGAGGGGCTGATCAAAACCCCAGCTTGTGGCGCGATCCCAGGCCGGATGATAAATGGCCCAGCCAAGAAAAACGACAAGCCCGAGCGCTCCCAGAGCCGCGGCCAGCCAGTTCGCCGGGATTTTCTCTTCCCAGAAAAAGGAAACGCGGTAAAAACGCCGCCGCGTCAGGCAGACGGCCAGCAGCACAACACAGACCATCAGAGCCGCTTCCCACGAAAAACCTTTGAGCAGTACACCGATTATGCCAAAAATCAGCAAAGTCACAGCCGCCTTGTAGGCGCGCGACTGGCGGCGCTCCAGACCGTAGGAGACAAACAGCAGCGCGGCCCCGCAGATCGCGCAGGCAAAATGCCCCAGGGCAATGGTCGGCGGGGGCAGCACCTGGATCAGCATGGCGATTTTGCGCGGCAATGTGGGCAGCGTGGCCGAAACAAGCAGTATCATCCCGCCGGCAAAGGCGGCGATGGCCGCTATGGAATGGGAAAGGGCCGAAAGCCAGCGCCCGGCCTCGTGCAGCATATTGCGCTGCTGTCTGGCTTCATAAACCGCCAACAGCGCGGCAGCCGAGAGCAGTGGTATAATATAGTAGACAATGCGAAAAATCAGCACCGCCGCAAAAACCGTCTGTTCGCTCGTGGTCTGCGTAAGATGCAGGATGACAAGCTCAAATACCCCCACGCCGCCGGGTATATGCGTCAGCACCACGGCCACCTGGGCCATGAGGTAGCCCGGCAGGAATTCGATAAAACTTATGCCGGATCCGCTCGGCAGCAGCACGTACATGCAGGCCGCGGCGGCGACAATGTCCACTCCGGCCACAAGGGCCTGGGCTATGGCGATGCGCGGCGGAGGGAAGGTGAATTCCTTGCCGAAAATATGCACGGGGCGGCGCATGGTAAAGCACAGAATCAGGTACGAACAGGCAATGAGAAAAAGGATCATCCCCAGGACGCGTACATCGGCGACAGGCATTTTTGTCAGTAATTCTTCCGGAATGACAGGCGGCGCGACCATGAAGATAAGCCCGCAAAGTCCAAGCGCCCCCACCCAGAAAGTTACGGCCAGCATGAGCACAAGGCGCACAACCTCGGTAACGGAAAAACCCCAGGCCGAATAAAAGCGGTAGCGCACTGTGGTGCCGCCAAGCAGCGCGCCGAAATTGTAGCTGACGGCCTGCCCCACAAAGGAAACCAGACCGACGCGCGGCAGGGGCAGGGTTTTGCGGATGGCCTTGAGCGCCAGCCAGTCATAACCCACCAGAATCATGTAATTGATGACCGTAAGGGCCATGGACGCCGCTATGCGCGTGTACGAAATCTGCTGCATGCTCTCCCGAATCTGGGCGATGCTGTAAGCCTTGAGTTTATGATAGAGCAGATAGACGGCCAGCACAAAAATGGCGGCAATCAAGACCGGCCCCAGGTAGCGCAGATATTTTTTCATGACGTTGCCGTCTGTTGGCTGTTTTTACACACAACCGGCGGTTATGCAGTGCGGAGTATATACATTGCCGATGCGCCGCGCAAGGTTGCGCGGACTTCCTTGCGCTTTTTTCGTGGAATTGTTATTTGATGACCGCAGGAGATAATCATAAAGTAAAACACTATGAAAACAGCACTCTATCCCGGCACTTTTGATCCGATGACCAACGGGCACGTCAGCCTGATACGTCGCGGTCGCGATGTTTTTGATCAGGTCATTGTGGCTGTGGCGGACAACACGCCAAAATTCCCGCTGTTCAGCCATGAAGAGCGCGTGGAGATGGCCCGCGAAGCTCTCAGCCATTTGGAACGCGTTACGGTTGAACCTTTTTCCGGCCTTGCGGTGGAATTTGCGGCCAAACACGGCGTGTGCGCCATGTTGCGCGGTCTGCGCGCCGCTTCAGACTTTGAATACGAATTTCAGCTTGCTCTGATGAACCGCAGGTTACAGCGCAAAATACAAACCGTGTTTATAATGACCGACTACCAGTGGCTGTTCATCAGTTCCACCATGGTCAAGGCCGCGGCCAGCCATGGCGCGGACATCGGCGGGCTTGTGCCGGAAAACGTGCGCTTCTGCCTGGGAAAAAAATATGCCGATGGTGAAGTGCGCCAGGGCACGCCGTGTTTGGCGCCGACATATGGCGGATTCAAGGTCACATGATCCCGGTTGTCTGCCTGGCGGGGCCGACAGGCTCGGGCAAGACCGCCGCGGCCCTGACTCTGGCAAAGGCCCTGAACGGTGAGATAATCAACGCCGACTCCCGCCAGGTTTACGCCGATTTTCCCCTTGTCACCGCCCAGCCGACTCCGGAAGAACGCGCCGGAGCGCCGCATCATCTGTACGGATTCTTGTCCACAGACAAAAAAATCAGCGCCGGCCGCTGGGTGGAGATGGCTGCGGCAAAAGCCGATGAAGTGGTCAGGTCGGGGAAAATCCCCATTCTGACAGGCGGCACCGGCCTGTATTTTCAAGCGCTCCTGCGCGGCATTACAAATATACCGCCGATTGACCCGGTAATCAGCGCGCGTCTGGCCGCCCGTCTGGAAAAATCGGACGCGCCCGCCCTGCACCGGGAGCTTGCCGCGGCGGACCCGGACTATGCCGCGCGTATCCACTCGAATGACCGCCAGCGCATCCTGCGCGCTCTGGAGGTGGTGGAGGCCACAGGCCGCCCGTTCAGTTGGTGGCATAAAAACGCCATGACTCCGCCCCGTTGCAAAGGGCCGCTGTTTGTCATCAACACCGATCTGAACCGGCTCAAGCCGCGTCTGGCCCGCCGCATCGATCAGATGCTCGCCAACGGGGCGCTTGAAGAAGCGAAAAAGGCTTTTGACCGGTGCAATGATCCGGCGGCGCCCGGCTGGAGCGGCATAGGCGCGGCTGAAATTCTGGCATGCCTGCATGGGCGCATAGATCTTGCGGGATGCCGCGATCTCTGGCTGAAAAACACCCGCGCCTATGCCAAACGCCAATTGACGTGGTTTCGCGCCCAGCCGGAGGCCTTGCTGATCGCCCCGGAAAAGGTGCTGCCGGCGCTGGCCGTTGCCGCTTCAGCAACAACGGCTGAAGCGCGCTGCCAGCCCCGGCCAACACTTCAGGCAAAAAACACATTTTTAGACGAGCACCATCTTGACGCGTTTGCTGTTTTCTCATAAAGTTCAAAATAGTAATCCGTCTGCCCTCCGCTCGGGGGGCTGGCGAAAGTTTGCGACATGGTGTCGCAGACTCGGGGGTGGGGGTACTGTCTGCATGCAAAAGGACAAACACATGAGGAACGGCAAAACACTGCTTCTGCTGGCGGCGGTTGCCCTGATCAGCGCGGCGTGTCCGACAATCGACGTGGCAGCCGGAGAGGCCCAGGTCTCGGAGATTGAGGACTACAAAGACTCGCGTTACAGGGCCATCTTTCCGGTCAGTGAAAAGCCAAATCCGGCGGGCGTTGGTATGCAACCAACCGCTTTCAATCATTTCGTCCACGTGAAAAAGGCCGGCAACTGCATGTCCTGTCATCACAATGGAATTACCGTGGCCTGTACATCCTGTCACACCATGGAAGGCAAGGACGAAGGCGGCTTTGTCACCCTTACCGCGGCGATGCACAAACGCCACATTGCACAGCGTCCGGAAGGGACTGCGACACCGCAAAGCTGTATCAGCTGCCATGCGCAGCAAACAAAAAGCAAGCCGGAATGCGCCGGATGCCACAGCATCGTCAAGCCCGCGCGCAGCGCCTCCAGTTGCGCGCCATGTCACAACATGACGCCTTCCATGACTACGGAGCAGATGCAACAGGGCAGTGCCGGCACGTTGCCCGATGTGGAAAAACTGGCCTTGGCCAGCGCAACCATTAAAGCCAGAGAACCTGCGCGCTACCTCACGCCCGAGGACGGCCCCTACAAGGTGTACATCGACGGACTTTCCGACAAATTTGGGTCGAATATGTACGCGCACCGCCGCCATGTTGAATCCGTCATGGAAAAACTTGCGGACAACAAGCTGGCCCAGGCCTTTCACGCCAATCCGGAAACGCTCTGCGCCACCTGTCATCACATCTCTCCGTTGTCGGCCACTCCGCCCAAATGCGGCAGTTGTCACAAGGCGACCATTGATCCGGAGCAGCCTGGCCGCACCAATCTCAAGGCCGCGTATCACCTGATGTGCATGAACTGCCATAAAGGCATGCAGGTCGCCAGACCCGTTGACACGTCATGCGCCACATGCCACAAGCCTCGCGCCACGCAGAGCCTGACAATGGACTCCCAGTCCTCCGGGCAAGGGTCCATAACCCCGCAGAGCGTCAACTAGTACGGAGAACGTATATGAACCGCAGAAAATTCCTGACTATTCTGGGCAGCGCGGGCGTGGTTTCAGCATTGAGCACAGCTGAGGTCAAAGCCGCCGGAGGCACGCACACCTTTCCCTACTACGACGGCAGTTTCGGGGTGTTGCACGACACCACCCGCTGCATTGGCTGCCGTGAGTGCGAAAAGGCCTGTAACAAGGTCAACAGCCTTCCCCAACCCAAAAAACCCTTTGAGGATCTCACCGTCTGCGACACGCGTCGCCGCACCTCGGCGTACGAGTGGACAGTGGTCAACAAATACGAAGTCAACGGACGGCAGGTTTTCCGGAAATTGCAGTGTTTTCACTGTAATGATCCGGCCTGCGCCTCCGCCTGCTTTGCCAAATGCTTCCAGAAGCAGCCGGACGGCAGCGTAACCTACGACGGCTCGCAATGCGTGGGCTGCCGCTATTGCATGATAGCCTGTCCTTTCTATGCGCCCGGCTTCCAGTATGACGAAGCCTTTGACCCGCTGGTGCAAAAATGCACCTTTTGCGAACCGCGCCTCAAGGAGGGCAAGCTCCCCGGCTGCGTGGAAGCCTGCCCCATGGACGCCCTGACCTTCGGCAGGCGCAGCGACCTGATAAAGGTGGCCCGCGCCCGCATGGCGAAGAATCCCGGCAAATACGCGGACTATATTTATGGAGAATGGGACGCCGGAGGCACGGCCTGGATGATACTGGCCCCGGCCCCGGGCGCGGCCGCCAAACCTGACGGCGCCATGCAGGCCCTTGGTCTTGACACGCACCTGGGCAACCGGCCCATGGGCGAGCTTACCTACGGCGCTCTTGGCGCGGTGCCCATGATTGTCGCTTTCTGGCCGGTGCTGTTCGGCGGGGCTTATGCCATAAGCAAACGCCGTGACGCCATCCATGAGGCTGAAAAGGAAGCGGCGATCAAGGAAATTAAAAACGACATGACCTATGCCGTCAACTCTGCGGCGCATAAAGTTGCTGAAACCCATGGACAGGCCGCGGCCGACACGGTTCGCGAGGCCATGTCAGAGGCCATGCAAGACAAGGGAGGACATAATTAAATGGCACACCACAACATTGTCATTCCCACAAAAGACAAGTTGTTCAACCTCGGCGAATTTTCGCTGCGCAGGCGGGGCAACCTTATCACGGCGATCATACTGGCGGTCGGTCTTGTCATTACAGTCATCCGCTTTACCCAGGGCATCGGCTCCGTCACCAATCTCTCCGACGTGCAGCCCTGGGGCATGTGGATCGGATTTGATTTGCTCTGCGGCGTGAGTCTGGCCGCCGGCGGATACTTCACCACTGTCGGCTGTTATATTATGGGCATGAAGCACTTTCACTCGGCGGTGCGCCCGGCCGTGACCACGGCCTTTCTGGGCTACACCTTCGTGGTGGTCGCCCTTCTGTATGATCTTGGCCATCCGTTGCGCCTTCCGTATATGTTCTTCTTTCCCGGCACCACATCCGTACTTTTTGAAGTGGGTTTGTGCGTGGCTACATATCTCACGGTGCTCTTTGTGGAATTTTCCGTCGCGCCCATGGAATGGCTTGCGGGAAGATTTCCCTTCCTTCTCAACTGGCGCAAACTGGTAGTCCGCTGCACCATTATCCTGACCATCTTCGGCGTGACGCTTTCCACCCTGCACCAGTCGTCCCTGGGTTCACTGTATCTCATTGCGCCGGGCAAACTGCACCCGCTGTGGTATTCGCCCTTCATGCCCATGTTCTTCTTTGTAAGTTCCATGGCCGCGGGCGCGTCGATGGTTATTTTTGAGGGCATGTTCGCGCATAAGGGCGTTCATCACTACATGGACGACACCCATCTGCGTGAAGCCGACGAAGTGGTCTTCAGCTTCTCCAAGGCGGCCTCGTTCATATTGTTCGCCTATTTCATGCTCAAGTTCACCGATATGCTGGTGCAGGCCAATCTGCCCTACGTCTTCTCCGGCTACGGGCTGTGGTGGCTGGTGGAAATGCTGTTCTTTGTGCTCATGCCCGCCCTGCTCTATGCCAGGGGGTCACGGCAGCGCAACCTCCGGATCTGCCGCTTTGCAGCCGCAAATACGGTGCTCGGCATTGTGCTCAACCGTTTCAATGTTTCCATGATCGCTTTCAATTACGCTCTGCCCTCGGCGGAGCGATATTTCCCGAGCCTGTGGGAGATATGCATCTCCGTCTTTGTCGTGACCATGATTGTGACGGCGTACCGCTTTATCGTCTACCACATGCCGGTGCTCTATGAACATCCGGATTTCAAGGACGCCCACTAGGGCAGGAGGGAATTCTCATGGAATTTCATATATTTTATGACTACTTTTTGTACACGAAGAACTGGGCTTACATAATGATGTTCATCATTCTGCCCGTCTATGTGCTTTATTGGAACACCGTGCTGTACCCTTCAAAAAAGAGGCGTAACAACAGCCCGCGCTAGATGCGCGCTCGTTGCCGGTCTTCCGGCTTACGGATAGCGACAGCGGTTCTCGGAGATGAAATTTCGCGTAACTAATTGCTGTCTTCATCCGTAAGGCGCTGGAGCGCCAACGGCTGAAGCGCGCTTGACAGTCAGGCGGCTTGCGACTAAATATTTTTGTTTCGGGTCGTTAACTCAGTAGGTAGAGTATCTGCCTTTTAAGCAGAGAGTCGCAGGTTCGATCCCCGCACGACCCACCATTAAAAAACAGGCGGTTAGCTCCAAAAGGGCTAACCGCTTTCTGCGTTATGGATAAGTTTCGGATAAACATGTTGTCCTCCTGCGTGGATTAAGCAAGCGG
>JAISZT010000046.1 GCA_031284485.1 Desulfovibrio sp. | reverse complement strand
AGGCAATGGCTTCGGAAATCACCCGAATCGCCAATGCCACGGATTTCAACGGCCTCAAGCTGCTGGACGGGTCATTGTCCGGTACGCACGATGGCAGTGGAATGAAATCGACAGGCGCGATGAAGGTGCACTTCGGCACATTGAACGATTCGGCGGAAGACTACTATTACATCAAAATACGTAGCGCCACCGCATCTTCTCTGGGACTCGGCAACGCGTCCGCAAATGACGCCGGATTCTCCATTTCCACACAGCAGGCGGCACAGAGGGCTCTGGTGGCGATCAACGCCGCCGTCATTTCCAAGGACAAAATCCGGGCGCATCTTGGCGCGTTGCAGAACCGTCTTGAAAACACAATCTCCAACCTCACAACGCAAGCCGAAAACCTGCAAGCGGCTGAATCGCGTATTTCCGATGTTGACGTGGCATCCGAAATGACGCAGTTTGTCCGCAATCAGATCCTCACTCAGTCGGCTGTGGCCATGCTTTCACAGGCCAACAGCATGCCGAGACTGGCTTTACAGCTCATCGGCGGTTAATTCGGCAGAGTGCGCGCATTGCGCGCGTAACGCAATATATCCCCGGGGCATCCTCCGGGGATATTTTTTTGTGCCGGAATGCTACGCCAGAGCCGTAAGATCATATTCCGTATTTTCAACAACGTCGCACGTGATCAGCGCGCCGGGCGCGACGCCCGGCCCGCTGACATAGGTTATGCCGTCCGCCTCCGGAGCCTGATGCCAGACGCGCCCGATATGCAGACCGGGCCATTCCGGGTGCGGCGCGTCAACAAGCACCTCAAGCCGGCGGCCGACATCGGCCGCCAGATGCTTTTCGCTGATGCCGGCCTGTAGTTTCATCAGCGTTGCGCGGCGGCGGCGCCTGACGGCGTCCGGAATCTGCTCCGGATATGCGGCCGCCCTGGTCCCTTCCTCCGCTTCATACGTAAAAACGCCTACATGGCGAAAGCGTGTTTCTTCCACAAAACGGCAAAGATGTTCAAACTGCCCTTCGCTTTCACCGGGATAGCCGACTATGAACGTGGTGCGCAGGGCGGCCTCCGGCAGAATGCTCCGCACATTGTCGATAACGCGCCGCGGATTTCCGGCAAAAGGGCGTCCCATGCGCGCAAGCACATCCGGGTGAGCGTGCTGCAGGGGAATGTCCAGATACGGCAGCAAGGGGCGACCGGCATTTTTTATGAAACGCAGCAATTCCGTCGTAACGCCGGCGGGATACAGATACAGCAAGCGCAGCCAGGCAAGCCCGTCAAGTTGCGCCAGAGATTCCAGCAGGCGCGGCAGATCGCGCTTGCGCCCCATGTCCGCGCCCCAGTCCGTCACATCCTGGGCAACCAGCGCAAGCTCCCGCACACCCTGCCCGAGCAGGGCGCGGGCTTCCGCCAGCAACGCGGGGGCGTCAACCGAGCGCAGGGGGCCCCGGATGGAGGGTATGGTGCAAAACGCGCAAGCGTGGCGGCAGCCTTCGGAGATTTTCAACCAAGCGTAGGAAGGCCATGTGGAAAGCAGCCGGCTTTCCTCTTTTTCAGACGATTGCGAACCCCCCGGCAGGTTCAGGACTTTGGCCAGCATAAGCGGCCACTGTTCACGCGCGTCCACAGGCAGCCAGATATCCACTTCAGGCAGATCCCGCGCAAGCGCTTCCTTGCCGTAACGCCCCACCATGCAACCCGCGACAGCCAGAAGCGGTTTGTTCTTGCAGGCGGAGAGACGCTGTATGGCCTCAAGCACGGCACGCACGGATTCGCGCACCGCCGGGGCGATAAAACCGCAGGTATTGATAAAAACCAGGCGCGCCCTGCCCATCTGCGTCACGCTTTTGACAGGCACGCCAAGAGATCCCAGCAGACGCTCGCTGTCCACGCGGTTTTTCGGACAGCCCAGGCTGAGTGTCCAGACTGTCACAGGCCGTGTGCCGGTCACGCGGGGCATGGCGCTAAAACGGCACGCGCAGAAAACGCATGCTGGAGGGCTGAATGCAGAGGAGCCGGTCTTTGCTGATATCTTCAGGCCGGGTGACAAAACTGTTTTTGCGTATGTTCAGTACGGCTTCCGCTTCATGGCTGCAGTCAAAAAGATGCAGGATGTCGTCATCCATGCGATCCGCCGTTGTCCAGTGGCGGTTGACGGGCGCCGCCCCGGGCGTCAAACTGCGCAAAAATCGAAAAACTATCGCTCTGGGCGCGCCCCCCGCAAACCATTCACGGCAATAATTCCAGAGGTATTCCGAACCCGGATTTTCCCCCCTGGCAAAAGGACTGTGCGCCTCCAGCGGGAAAACTTTGCCCTGAGCGGATAAAATACCGTCAACAAGCTGAACATAGTCGGTTTCCTGGTCAAGCACCATTTTGAACGCTTCAGGAGAAGCGGCGAGCGCCACCAATGTTTCATTGAGAATGACCCTGGCTTTGAGCGTCCGTATTCCGTGGGTCAGCCGCAGGGCGTTGAGAACAGCGTAAATGGCGCAGAATGTATCCAGTTTGCCTTGGTAAAAGGGTTTCAGCATGGGGGTTTCCTCCGCGCTCTGTTATGCCTGCAAGCCGGGGACGGGTCAAGACGAACGCTTGCGCCTCTCTTTACAAAGCGTCGGCCAGACAGTATAAAAAACCATGCAACTATTAAAAAATTCGAAAGAACTGGCAGATGTATGCCGTGGCTGGCATGCCGACGGGCAGGACATCGCGCTGACGCCGACCATGGGTTGTTACCACGCCGGGCACGAAGACTTGATGCATTATGGCCGCATGCTGGCAAAACGGCTTGTGGTCAGCCTTTTTGTCAACCCTGCCCAGTTTGGTCCCGGAGAGGATTTACAGGCCTATCCGCGCAATGCCGAACGTGACGCCGCCATCGCCAAAAAATGCGGCGCCGATATTCTCTTTATGCCTGAAGCGACCGACATGTATATGCCGGATTACGCCACATGGGTGGATGTGCCGGAATTGTCCGCGGCGCTTTGCGGTCAAAGCCGCCCCACACATTTTCGCGGCGTCTGCACTGTCGTGCTCAAGCTTTTTTTGCTCACCATGGCCGATGTGGCCGTTTTCGGCGCAAAAGACTGGCAGCAGCAGACGATCATTCGCCGGATGGTTCGCGATCTCGGCATGCCGACGCGCATTGAGGCCCGCCCCACCGTGCGCGAAGCGGACGGGCTTGCGCTATCCTCGCGCAATGTTTATATGACTGCCGACGAACGCGCGCAGGCGCCGGAAATCTATCAGGCCCTGCGCTACGCCGGGGATATGGTCGCCGGGGGCGAGTCAAGCGCCACGTTGCTGCGTAAAGCCGTGCTGCGGCGCTGGGCGGAACGTCTGCCCCTGGGACGGCTTGACTACCTCGCCGTGGTGCATCCCGACACGCTTTCACCGCTCGACAGCGTTGACGGTCCGGCGATTATGGCCTGCGCCGTGCGCATGGGCAAGGCAAGGCTGATAGACAACATTTTATTACGTGGAGAGTAAGGAGAACTTTATGCAAACCAAGGGCAAATACTTTTTTACTTCCGAATCTGTGACCGAAGGCCACCCCGACAAGGTCGCCGATCAGATTTCCGACGCTGTTCTGGACACGCTGCTGGCCCAGGATCCTGACGCCCATGTGGCGTGCGAGACGCTTGTGACCACAGGCATGGCCGTGATAGCGGGTGAAATCAGCACGCGCGGCTATGCGGATTTGCCCACCGTAGTGCGCGATACCATAAAGCAGATAGGCTATAACAGTTCCGAAATGGGTTTTGACTCCCAGACTTGCGCGGTGCTTTCTTCCATTGACCACCAGTCGCCGGATATCGCCCAGGGCGTGTCCCGCGCCAGGCCTGAAGACCAAGGCGCGGGCGACCAGGGTATGATGTTCGGTTTCGCCTGCAGTGAAACCAAAACCTTGATGCCCGCCCCCATTTATTGGGCGCACCAGCTTTCACAGCGGCTTGCCCGGGTTCGGAAAGAAGGCATTGTGGACTTTTTCCGCCCGGACGGCAAAACGCAGGTTTCTTTTGAATACCAGGACGGCAAGCCTGTGCGCATCAACAATGTCGTGGTTTCAACCCAGCACGCCGCCAGGGCAAGCCAGGACGACGTGTTTGAAGCCGTGAAACGGGAAGTGATACGCCCTGTCCTCACCCCTTCAGGCTATTTTGACGAAAAAGATTGTGAAATTTTTATCAACACAACGGGGCGCTTTGTCATAGGTGGTCCGATGGGCGACTGCGGGCTTACAGGACGTAAAATAATTCAGGATACCTACGGCGGCACCGGCCATCATGGCGGCGGCGCGTTTTCCGGCAAGGATCCTTCCAAGGTAGACCGCTCCGGCGCGTACATGGGACGTTATATCGCAAAAAATGTGGTGGCTTCCGGGCTTGCGCCGGTGTGTGAAGTGCAGATCGCCTATTGCATCGGCGTGGCCCAGCCGGTGAGCGTGCTGGTGTCTTCACAGGGGACGAGCGATATTCCGGATGAAACGCTGACGCGCGCCGTGCGTGAAGTTTTTGACCTGCGCCCGTATTTCATCAGCAAGCGGCTTGATCTCAAGCGTCCGATTTATAAAAAGTCTTCCTGCTACGGGCATTTCGGACGCGAGCTTCCGGAATTCACCTGGGAAGCGACAGACGCCGCCGCTGACTTGCGCACCGCGGCAAAGGTGTAGCCGTCCCATGCCCGGCAGCGGTTTCGGCAGAATATTGCGCCTGACCACGTACGGCGAGTCTCACGGGCCGGGTCTTGGCGGCGTTGTGGAGGGATGCCCGCCGGGGCTTGAACTTGCCGAGGCCGACATTCAGGCTGATCTTGACCTGCGCAAGCCGGGACAGGGCGGCACGTCCACAAAACGCGTCGAACCGGATCATGCGCGCTTGTTGTCCGGCGTATTTGAGGGACGAACCACCGGAACCCCCATAGCGTTTTATATCGCCAATGAAGATCAGCGTTCCCGCGACTATGGCGAACTGGCTTCAGTGTTTCGCCCCGGTCACGCGGACTGGACTTATTTTAAAAAATATAACGGCATTTATGATTATCGCGGCGGCGGACGCGCCTCCGCGCGGGAGACGGCGGCGCGTGTGGCCGCGGGCGCGATTGCCAAGAAAATTCTGGCCGTCCGCAAGATAAGCGTTCAGGCGGCTTGCGTGGAACTGGGCGGCATTGCCGTGCCGCCTGAAGGCATGGAGATTGACAAAGCCTTGTCCCACCCCTATTTCGCGGCTTCGGAGGAGATTTTGCCCCAATGGGACGCGCGCGTGAAGCAGGCGCGTGAAGACAGGGACACCCTGGGGGGCGTGGCGCTGGTTGTGGCCCGCAATGTGCCCCCCGGATTGGGCGAGCCGGTTTTTGACAAACTTGACGCTGTGCTGGCCCACGCGCTTATGAGCGTGGGAGCGGTGAAGGGCGTGGAAGTGGGGGAAGGCTTCGCGGCGGCGCGCCTTACCGGTTCACAGAATAACGACGCCCTGCTGCCTTGCGGAAAATTTGCCTCAAACCATGCCGGCGGCATTTTGGGCGGCATTTCCAGCGGGCAGGATATCGTGCTGCGCGTCGCTGTGAAACCCATCGCCTCCATTGCCCAAAAACAGCGCACCGTGGACAGATACGGCAATCCGACGAAAATTCTCGTGGGCGGACGCCACGACCTCTCCGCCATCCCCCGCATCATCCCCGTGCTTTCGGCCATGGTAGCCCTCGTTCTTGCCGATGTCCTGCTCATGCAGGCGCGTGTCGAGTTTGTCCGGTGAACGCGTCAGAAAATGACGCCGACGCGGTAAACCTGACGGGTACTCTTGAGCGCATCATTTTTCACAATGCGGAAAACGGCTACACGGTTCTGCGTTTGCTGCCCGCCGCAGCTGACGCCGGAAAGCGTGAGCCTGTCTCCTGCGTCGGGCACATGATCAATCCCAGGGCAGGCGTTCAGATCAGACTGGCCGGCCGATGGGTGAACAACGCCCGTTTCGGCCGCCAGGTGGTCTTTGACAAATCCGAAGAAGTGCTGCCCGCCACAACCGAGAGTATCCGCCTGTATTTGAGTTCCGGCCTGATCAAGGGTGTGGGAGAGGGGATGGCCGGGCGCATTGTCGAGGTCTTTGGCGCGGATTCCATGCGCGTGCTGGATGAGGAGCCGGAGCAACTGCTCAAAGTGCGCGGCATCGGCCGTAAAACCCTTGCCCGTATCCGTGAAAGCTGGCAGGAGCATCGCGGCATGCGCGATCTCATGCTTTTTCTTCAGCCCCACGGCATCACGGCGTCCTACGCGGTTCGCATATACAAGACCTATGGAAGTGACGCCCTTGAGGTTGTGCGGGAAAATCCCTATCGCCTGGCTATGGACATCCACGGCATAGGCTTTGTCACAGCCGACGCGGCGGCGGCCAAGCTGGGCTTTGCCAGGGATCATCCCCTGCGCGTCCAGGCCGGGGTGCTGTATGCGCTGCAAAAATCCACCGACGACGGCAACGTGTATCTTCCTGAAGAGAGCTTGCTTGATCTGGCGCAGGTTCAACTGGATGTGCCGCCGGAACAGGTAGAGGACGCCATCGCCGCTCTGGAGGCGGACGAGCGCGTTGTCCGCGAGGAGGCGAACGGTGGAGTCGGCGTGTATTTGAGCCGTTATCATCATTACGAGTCGAAAATCGCCTTTTACCTGCAACGCCTGATCCATTCGCCGAAGTCCGCGAGTTTTGCCGACGCCGCCTCCGTGGTGGACGCGGTTGCCGGGGCGCTGCCCATTACGCTCGCCCCGGAACAGATGGAGGCCGTGCGGACAGCCGCGCGCAGCAAGATCATGGTGCTCACCGGAGGCCCCGGAACAGGAAAGACGACCATTATCAACGCCATTATCCGCCTGTACACTGAAAGCCGCGCCCGCATCCTGCTTGCCGCGCCCACGGGCAGAGCCGCCAAGCGCATGTCCGAAGCCTGCGGACACGAGGCGCGCACCATACACAGGCTGCTGGAATACAGCCCGAAGGATGACGGCTTTATCCGCAATGAAGACAACCCGCTTGCCTGCGGATTACTGGTTGTGGACGAAGTTTCCATGATGGACACGCTGCTTTTCTACCATCTGCTCAAGGCCGTGCCCCTGGGGGCGACACTTGTGTTTGTGGGCGACATGCACCAACTGCCGTCGGTGGGGCCGGGCAATGTGCTGGCCGACATCATAGCTTCGGAGGTTGTTCCGGTGGTGGAACTGGTGGAAATTTTCCGTCAGTCGGCTGAAAGCAGCATTATCAGCAATGCTCACAGCATTAACAAGGGAGTCGTGCCCCCGCTGGAATCAAGCAGGGAGCGCCTTTCGGATTTTTATTTTATTCATCAGAATGATCCTGAAAAAGCGGCGGATTTGATTGTGGATCTGGTGTGCCGCCATATTCCGCGCCGTTTCGGTTTGAACCCCGTGGAAGACATCCAGGTGCTCACGCCCATGCACAGAGGCGCTGTGGGGGCGGGGGCGATGAACGCCCTTTTGCAAACGGCCCTGAACCCTAACGGCTTTGAGGCGCGGCGCGGGGACAAAGTTTTTCGCCTGCGCGACAAGGTGATGCAGATACGCAACAACTATGAAAAAGATGTTTTCAACGGCGATATGGGGCGCATTGTCTTTATTGACGCGACTGAGCGCGTCTTGAGCGTTAACTTTGACGAGCGCGTCGTGCTCTATGATTTTAACGAACTGGACGAGATTGTTCCGGCCTATGCCATTTCCATCCATAAATCCCAGGGATCGGAGTATCCGGCTGTGGTTATTCCTGTTATGATGCAGCATTACATCCTTTTACAGCGTAATCTGATCTATACGGGCGTAACGCGCGGCAAAAAACTTGTGGTGCTCGTGGGGGAAGCGCGGGCGTTACAGATGGCCGTCAGAAACAACAAGACACGGAAACGGTTTACGCGCCTGGCCCAAAGGCTGAATCCGGAACTGCGTCCCCAAAACATATCGCAAAAAGAATCTTGACAAAACCGGCATAATTGGGCATCTAGAGATAGATGTGGGGCTGTAGCTCAGTTGGGAGAGCGCTTGAATGGCATTCAAGAGGCCGTCGGTTCAATTCCGTCCAGCTCCACCAGAAATTCAAAGGGTTCCCGCTTAGCTGCGGGATCTTCTTTTTTGCGATTCCACCCGATTTTCGCTCCATGTGCAGCGCGACATTTATTCTTGCCTTATTCCAATTCAACTACCGGATTGAATGTCCTTATAACGCTCAAGCCGCAATCCTTCATTCATGCTGCCTGTCCGGTAGCCCTGAAGATCTAAGGCAACGTATGTAAAACCCAGTTCGCGGAAACGTGCGTCAACCTGCTTCCGAATGTTCGCCCCTGCCAGAAGCTCAAAGGCTTTTTCGTCAACCTCGATACGGGCCAACTTGCCCTGGTCGTGAAAGCGCACCCGCACCTGCCCAAATCCCATATCCAGAAGAAACTGCTCCGCGGCGTCAATGCGACGCAAGCGCTCCGGATCAATGCGCTCCCCGTAGGGAAAACGGGAAGCCAGGCAGGCAAAGGAAGGCTTGTTCCAGGTGGCAAGGCCCATTGCCTTTGACAGCGCGCGAATCTCGGCCTTGGTCATGCCAGCCAGACGCAGCGGGCTGACAACGCCCAGTTCGGCAATGGCCTGAAGGCCGGGGCGGTAATCGCCCTCATCGTCCACATTGGAGGCTTCCACCACTTGCCCGCCGCGCTGCTCGGCAGCCAGGGCGTTTATCTTGGTGAACAGCTCTTTCTTGCAAAGATAACACCGGTTTGGGGGATTACCGGAAAACCCCTCCAGATCCAGTTCTTCGGAATCCACCAGTATGTGCCTGACGCCAATGGCGCGGGCAAAGTCACGGGCGGCGTCAAGCTCACGCCGCGGAAAACTCAAGGATCTGCCGGTCACGGCGATGACCCTGTTTCCCAGGGCGTCATGAGCGCTTCTCAAAAGAAAGGAAGAGTCCACTCCCCCGGAAAAAGCCACCGTCACGCTACCGAGACCTTGCAGACATTCTTTCAGCCGTGCCTGTTTTTCAGCCAATGCGTCCACGCCGTCCTCCTGTTTTTATGCGGCTCGGTGTGTGATGATTCCGCCGCCCACGACCATATCGTCAAGATACAGCACAAGCGACTGCCCCGGCGCCACCCCGGCCTGCGGTTCGCAAAAAGTCACGGCCAGCAGGGAAGATTCTTCCCTTACCGTCACCCGAACAGGCCGGTGCGATGAACGCAGCCGCGCCGCAAGCGCGTTCCCGGTCAGTTCCAGGGGCACGATCCAGTGCGTGTCTTCAAGCATGCAGCCGTCTTGCAGGCTTTGCCCGTAGTCGCCCACGACAACTTCATTGCGCGACGGGTCAACACGCAGCACATACAGGGGATTTTTGGCGGCTACGCCAAGCCCCCTTCTCTGGCCGGGTGTAAAATGCCAGAAGCCCGAATGGGTTCCCAGCACGGAGCCTTCACAATCCACGATATTTCCCGGCTGTTCCTGTCTGTCCAGCAAGTCCGCATAGTCGCCGCCGTAGAAATTCTGGCTGTCGGGCTTATCGTGCATGGGCAAACCCCGCTCCGCGGCCAGCGCGCGAACCTCCCGCTTGGTCATTTCCCCCAGGGGAAAAAGCGCGTGGTCAATCTGCTCCTGATTGAGCCTGTATAGAAAGTAGGACTGATCCTTGGGCGTGTCCCGCGCCCGGAGTAAAACGCGCCTCCCGAATTTTTGGGAATAGGCAAGGCGCGCGTAGTGGCCGGTGGCGAACCAGTCAAATTCCAGGCCACTTTCCCTGGCCAGGGAGGGAAGCAGCCCAAATTTCACCTTGGCGTTGCAGCGTATACAGGGGTTGGGAGTTTTACCGGACAGATACGTCTCTCTGAAATAGGCCAGAACCACATCCCTGTATTGCCCGGAGCAGTCAAAAACATGGTGGGCGATCCCCAGCATGTCCGCCAGCCCGGCGGCCTGGGCAATGTCCTCTTCTTCTCCGCAGTCATAGCACCCTCCGGTGCGCGTGCCACCCGGCGAGCCGTCATATATGGCCATTGTTGCGCCGATCACCCGACAGCCCTGTTCCTGAAGCAGCAGTGCGGCCACAGCCGAATCCACTCCCCCGGAAAGGCCGACCAGAACTTTTTTTTCACAGGGAAACGGCATTGACAATGAACCCGTGCAGGCGTTCGGCGCAGCCTTCGACAGATTCGCCGTTGGTGCGGATGATCAGATGGGGATTGACGGGTTCCTCATAGGGAGCGCTGACCCCGGTGTAGTTTTTGATGACGCCCTCGCGGGCCAGACGATAAAAACCTTTGCAGTCCCGCTCTTCGCAGACGCTTTGCGGGCAGGAAATATAAATTTCAAAAAAATCGTCAGGCCCGACTATGCGCGCGGCGTTCGCGCGGTCATCGGCGTACGGGCTGATAAAGGCGCACAGGCAGATGATGCCCTGCTCCAGAAACATTCTGGCAACATGGGCGACGCGGCGTATGTTTTCATGCCGTGCCTCGGCGGAAAATCCCAGATCGCTGCACAGCCCACCCCGGATGCGGTCCCCGTCAAGCACCGTGACGTTGCGGATGCCCCGGGTAAACAGCGTTTGCTCCACTCTGTGCGCCAGAGTTGATTTCCCCGCCCCGGAAGGGCCGGTGAGCCAGAACACCCTGGCCCTGTGAGTCTGCGCGTTTTCACGCTGCCCACGTTCTATGAGACGGGGCGGGGCCACAAGTTTTGGGGAAGGTGTGTCAGCGGTCATAAAAATACCCTTGTAGGCAAACAGTCCCTATTGTAATATTAACGCGTTATGGACAGCACAATACCACATCAGCAACAACTACGCCATACCCGCCGACACTGCCCCGCATATTGCATGCGCGGCCTTGAAGGTGGTCTCGAAAAAGGGGCACATGGCAGAATTATCACTCAGGCATTGGTCAGCTCTCACAACTCCAGAAGTATTTGCTTGGTATCAGGCTGTTGGGAGCACCCGCGTTATGCAGGGTCTGGGTACCTAATGATGTTGCGGGGCAGACGCGCCAAGACGTTCTGCCCCGGCCGATGTTTGACAATATTTATTTTTTTCTATAATATATATAGGTGAAGTTGGGAAAATTTTTTTAGGAGGGGGGTGCTGGCACGGAGCAGCGTCCGGATGTATCGCGGCAATGCCGGCGGGAGTTTCCCCATCCGGCGTGTCTTCCCGTTGTTGGGAAACCGGCGCGCATGCCGGCGAAAAAGTCTTTGCGATCAATAAAGAGCGAGGAGGAACTGCAATGAAAATGATGCGGCCCATTCTGTGTGTGTTGACAGCCATGTTATCCGTTGCCCTCTGTGCATCCGCGGGTACCGCTGCCCAGCCTTCCGTGAAGCGGGGGGATTATTTTATTACCGTGCTCACCGGGCCTTCCAGCGGCATTTATTTCCCTATCGGCGGAGCGTTTTCCACATTTATCAGCAGCCTCGGCTACAAGACTTCGGCAACGGCAACCGGCGCCACGGCCGAGAACATCAACGCGCTGCTGACCGGCCAGGGTGAACTGGCCATTGCCATGGCGGATTCGGTCATCCAGGCGGTTGACTCCTTCGGCGCCTATGCGGGCAAACCGCCGGCCAAGCAGTTGCGCGCGATGATGGGGTTGTGGCCCAATTTTTGTCAGATCGTCACGACCGCTGATTCCGGCATCAAAACCTTCGCGGATCTGAAGGGAAAACGTGTCGGCGTCGGCGCCCCGAACTCCGGCGTCGAGCTGAACGCGCGCATGATGTTCGAGGCGCACGGCATGAAGTACAGCGATTGCCGCGTTGATTATCTCAACTATGGCGAAGCCATTGACCAGATGAAAAACGGCCTTTGCGACGCGGCCTTCGTCACCTCCGGCCTCGGCAACGCGACCATCCGGGAACTGGCCACGACCAAGAAGATCGCTTTCGTCCCGGTGGAAGGCGAACCCCTGCGCAATCTCATCAAAAAATATCCTTTCTACATTGAGGCGACCATTCCCGCCTCCGTCTACGGTGCCGAAAAAGACACCACCACAGCCGCGGTCATGAACATCATGCTTGTTGACGTGAAGCTGCCGGCCGACGTGGTGTACGATTTGCTCGCCAATATCTATTCCCCGAAGGGCCTTGAGACCATCCAGGCATCCCACTCCACCGCCAAGGCCAACATCAAGCCTGAAACCGCCCTGCGCGGCATTGTCGGATCCTCGGTTCCCTTCCATGACGGCGCCGTGAAGTATTACAAGGAAAAAGGCCTGTTGAAATGACCCATGCACGGATATGACCGCGGAACACAGATCTGGACATGGAAAGCGCTCCGCGCTTTCCATGTCCAGCCGACCCTGATTGCCTTCTGCATCGTCCTGCCGTGCCTGTGGTTCCAGTCCGCACGGGCTTCCGAACCTCTGGTCCTGCGCATTTATGACTGGAAAACGGGCGCGTTGCATGTCGAGGTTCCTGCGCGGGCCGGCGGCAGGCTGTTTTTCGGCTGGATACATTCGTGGGAGAACATTCCCTGGAACGAGTATTACCATATTGACGAGCGGCGGACGCTCGTGCTGGACGCCATCACCTTTCCGGCCTTCGGGGCCGGCATTCCCGAAGACAAGGGAAAAATCTGCTATGTGAAAGACGGGCTGATCCACATGGAAGAAATCGGCCAGGAATTCAAAGAGCTTGTATGGCTCAATTCCCGCACGGCGACGCGCGAGATTCTCCTCGACGGTGGCCATGTGACGCGCGGCAGCGAACTTCCCCAGCACGCCAGGCTACGCCTGGTCATTGAGGCGAGGTGACATGATGGACCGCAAAACGAATCAGGACGAGGTTGTACGGAACGCTCCCGGGGCGGACGCCGATCAGGACATCTCCGACGAAGCCATTGCCAGGGCGATGGAAGGGGTGCTCACCGAAGACCAGCAGAAGCTCATTGAGGATCTCGACAAGGAGTCCAGCACCCGCAAGCTGGCGAATCCCGTTCTGGCGAAAGGGTTCACCCTGGTCTGCATTCTGGTCACCTTGTACCATTTCGTCACGTCCTTCGTCGGAACACCCGTTGTCCTTGAGCATCGCTCGCTGCACGTCGGCATGATGCTGACCCTGGGGTTCGTCATGTATCCCTTCAGCAGGAAAAGCAGTTATGCCAAAGTGACGTGGTGCGACTGGATTTTGATCGCCCTGTCTCTGGCGGTGCCGCTCTATGTCTGGATCGACTACATGGGGGTGGTCGAGCGGGCGGGCAATCCCAACGGGGCCGATCTGCTTGTGGCGACGACTCTGGTGCTGTTGGTGCTGGAAGGATCGCGGCGCATGGCCGGCTGGGCGCTGCCCATCCTGAGCCTTGTTTTTATCGCTTACGGGCTGTTCGGCCGCAATCTGCCGGGCCTCTTCGGGCACCGGGGTTATACCTGGATGCAGCTCTCCAACCACTTTTTCGCCAATACGGAGGGCATATACGGAACCTCCGTCAGCGTGGCGGCAAGCTATATCTTTCTGTTCATTCTGTTCGGAGCGGTGATGGGAAAATCCGGCATGGGAACCTTTTTCAACGATCTTGCCATGGCCCTGGCCGGCCATACCAAGGGCGGCCCGGCCAAGGTCGCGGTCATATCCTCGGGATTGCTCGGCTCCATCAACGGTTCCGCGGTGGCCAACGTGGTCACCACCGGCGCATTCACCATTCCCCTGATGAAAAAAACCGGGTATTCCAAAGAGTTCGCGGGCGCGGTGGAGGCATCCTCTTCCGTCGGCGGGCAGTTGCTGCCTCCGGTCATGGGCGCCGCCGCCTTTATCATGGCGGAAATTCTGAGCATGCCCTATTCGCAGATCATCATCCATGCCGCCATCCCGGCGCTGCTGTACTATCTGGGCATCATCATCCAGGTGCAGCTACGGGCCGGAAAAGAAAACCTGCTCGGTCTGCCCAAGGATCGCCTGCCCCGTGTAAAGAACGTCATGCGGGAGAAAGGGCACCTGCTCATCCCCATCGGCCTTCTGTTGTATCTGCTGCTGTTTTCCGGCACGACGGTCATCTATTCCGCCGTCATCACCATCGTTGCCACAGTCGTTGTCGCCTGTCTCAAAAAGTCCACCCGGATGAGCGTGAAAGACATCTGCGACGCTTTTGCCGACGGCGCGAAGCAGACCGTTTCCGTCGCCATGGCCTGCGCCTGTGTGGGCATCATCATCGGCGTCACTTCCAAGACGGGTTTCGGCCTGACCATGGCGAACACCATCATTACCCTCGGCAGCCAGAGCCTGTTCTTCACGCTGGTCTTCACCATGATCACCTGCATGATTCTGGGCATGGGGGTTCCCTCCATTCCGGCGTACATCATCACGGCCACCATCGCAGCGCCCGCCCTCGTCAAGCTGGGCATTCCCGCCATATCGGCCCATATGTTCTCATTTTACTACGCCATGTTCGCCAACCTGACGCCTCCCGTCGCTCTGGCGGCTTTCGCCGCCGCGGGGCTTTCCGGCGGCGATCCGGTGAAGACGGGCTTCGCGGCGGTCAAGCTCGCTCTGGCTGGATTCATTGTCCCGTATATGTTTATCTATTCGCCGGAACTGCTTCTGCTCGACACCTCTCTTGGGCACGGGGTTGTCGTCGCCGCCAGCGCGTGTCTCGGCGTACTGCTGATAAGTCTTGCCGTCGAAGGATACCTGTTCACGCGGATTCCCGTGATTTTGCGGATCATTGCTTTCGGCGGCGCTTTCTGCCTGATCGACAGCGGGCTGTATACCGATCTGCTCGGCCTTGCGATCCTGGCGGTGCTGCTGGTGGTGCAGCGGACGCTTGTACGCCGCGAAGCGGGAGGAGACCGCCGGCAGCCGTCTTTTCCGGAATAATTTCAATTACAACAATAACTTGATGAGGCAAGCACAGGAGGCGTTATGGAGGCTGTTACGATAAACAGGCGTTGGTGTAAGGGCTGTGGCATATGTGTCGCCTTCTGCCCCAAGCAAGCGCTTGTTCTTGAACAGGAAAAGGCGGAGTGCCGCCCGGAAAAATGTATCGTCTGCGGCATGTGCGAACTATACTGTCCGGATCTGGCCATTGTCGTCGATAAAAGCCTGAAGCCGAAAAAAGCGGTAAAGGGGGTGGCGTGATGAGTGCTGCGACCACCGGGAAAACGCCCGGAAAAAAAGCGGCCGTTCAGGCGGCGGAGCCGGAAATTCGTTTTGTGCAGGGCAATGAAGCCTGCGTCCGCGGCGCTCTGTATGCGGGGCTGAAATTTTTCGCCGGCTACCCCATTACGCCCTCGACGGAAATCGCCGAACATCTGGCCGAGTTGCTGCCGCGCAAGGGCGGGGTCTTTATTCAGATGGAGGACGAAATCGCGTCCATGTGCGCCGTCTGCGGTGCTTCCCTCGCCGGTTCCAAGGCCATGACCGCCACCAGCGGCCCCGGCTTTTCTCTGAAACAGGAAGCCATCGGCTATGCCTGTATGGCCGAAATCCCCTGTGTGATCGTCAATGTGCAGCGCGGCGGCCCTTCCACCGGCCTGCCCACCAAGGTCGCTCAGGGCGATGTCATGCAGGCCCGCTGGGGCACCCACGGCGATCATTCCATTGTGGTGCTGACCGCTTCATCCGTGCAGGACATTTTTGAAATCACTGTGGAGGGTTTCAATATCGCGGAAACCTACCGCACTCCTGTCATCCTGCTCTTTGATGAAGTTGTGGGCCACATGCGCGAAAAACTGGTCGTCCCGAAACAGGGCGAGCTGCATGTGGCGGATCGCCTGTATACGGAGGTCAAACCCGGCGTCAACTATCACCCCTATCTGCCCCGTGAGGACGGACGCCTCCCCAGTTCCGACTTCGGCGGCGTGCACCGCTACAATGTAACGGGTCTTTTCCACGATATTTTCGGCTTTCCCACTGAACATCCGGATCAGGTGAGCAAGCTCATCTATCACCTGGTGGACAAGATTGAAAATCGTGCCCACCTTCTGGCCCGCTGGAAGGAATACTACCTGGAAGACGCTGAACATGTCATCCTGTCCTACGGTTCCCCGGCCAGGAGCGCGCGCCATCTTGTGGAAAACAGGCGCAGCAAGGGTGACCGGGTCGGCCTGATTGAACTGCAGACGATCTGGCCCTTCCCGGCCCAGCTTGTGCGGGAGAAAACGGCCCACGCCAAAAATATTTTTGTGGCGGAAATGAATATGGGACAGGTGACCACCCTGGTCAAGCAGGCCGTCGTCAACCCGAACCGGGTTTTCCTGGTCAACCGCGTGGACGGCGTTATGCTGAACCCGCAGGATATCGGCAGGGTCATGCGCACTATTGAAGGAAGGGGGTTCTGACATGGCGGTGAAAGATTATATACGGGATCGCTTTTTCCCCCACATCTGGTGTCCCGGCTGCGGCCACGGCATAGTGCTCAACGCCCTGTTGCATGCTGTGGATGAACTGGCGCTGGACCGCTCTTCACTGTGCATGGTTTCCGGCATAGGCTGTTCGGCCCGGATTTCCGGCTATGTGGGTTTTCACAGCATGCACACCATGCATGGCCGGGCTCTGGCCTGCGCAACCGGGCTCAAAATGGCCAGACCCTCTCTCAATGTCTTTGTGCCCATGGGCGATGGCGATGCCACGGCAATCGGCGGCAACCACTTTATCCATGCCTGCCGCCGCAATATCGACATCACCGCCATCGTCCTGAACAACCAGATTTACGGCATGACCGGCGGGCAGTATTCCCCCTTGTCCGGACCCGGCATCCTGGCCACCACCGCCCCCTACCGCAGCATCGACGCCGCCTTTGACATAGTGAATCTGGCCATGGGCGCGGGCGCGACCTTCGTGGCCCGCACCACGTCCTTTCACGTCAAGGAAATTGCCGATCTGCTGAAAAAAGCCGTGCTCCACAAGGGTATTTCCGTGGTGGAAGTCATGGTGCAGTGTCCAACGTATTTCGGACGCAAGAACAAAATCGGCGGTCCTGTTGAAATCATGGAGTATTTTCGGGAACATACGGCCCCGCTCGGCTCAAAGAAACTGGAAGAAAATCCGGAACTTATCCCCAGGGGCATCTTCCGTGAAGAAACCAGGCCGGAATACTGCGAGGAATACGCCGCGATTGTCACCAGAGTAAGGGAGTAAAGAACATGGAACGATACAGATTTCTCATGTCCGGTTCCGGCGGGCAGGGTGTCATAACCATGGCCATCATCCTGGCCGAGGCCGCCGTCATTTATGAAGGGCGCACCGCCATACAATCCCAGTCCTATGGACCGGAGGCGCGCGGAGGAGCCACCCGTTCGGACGTCATAGTGGCGGACGGCCCCATCTTCTTTCCAAAAGTGCTCCACCCCAACTGTCTGGTCGCGCTCACCAGCGAGGCATCAAACAAGTATCTGCACCTGATCCGTCCGGGAGGGCTTTTCCTCTATGACAGCGATCTGGTGCAGTTCGACGTGCGTGTGGACATGCGCCGTAAAGGTCTGCCCATGCACAGGGCCGTGATGGAGACTCTGGGCAAACCCCAGACGTTCAACATCTGTGTGCTGGGCGCTCTGGCCGTCCTGACCGAAGCGGTTACTCTGGAATCTCTTGAAAAAGTGCTGATGACGCGTTTTGCCGAGGTACATCACAAAAACAACAGGACGGCCCTGCAACTCGGTGCGGATATGGCCGCCGCTCTGGTGGAGAACTGAGGGAAACACTGATTTAATCGCCCCCCCGGATCCCCTTATTGGGGGTACAGGGCGTCCGTATTGCGGACGCCCTTTCTGGATTCCTACTTTTTTCTCAAGGTGCCGGCAACGGTTTCGCCAAAATGTCCCAGTTCCTTGATGACGGTCATGCCTGCTGCCTGCATGGCCGCGATTTTATCCTCGCCGCGGCCCTTGGAGCCGCTGATGATGGCCCCGGCATGCCCCATGCGCTTGCCCGAAGGGGCGGTAAGGCCGGCTATGAAGCCGAATACGGGTTTGGGATAGTGGGTGTCCCTGATGTAAGCGGCGGCTTTTTCCTCGTTATCTCCGCCGATTTCTCCGATGACGCACACGGCCTCGGTTTCCGGATCCTCGCGGAAAAGCTCCAGAAGGTCAATAAACTTGAGCCCGGGCACAGGGTCTCCGCCGATGCCGATGCAGGTGCTCTGCCCCAGACCCACGCCTGTCAGTTGATGCACCGCCTCATAAGTCAGCGTGCCGGAGCGGCTGATGAGACCGATGGAACCCTGTTTGTGGATATAACCGGGCATGATGCCGATTTTGCACTTGCCGGGACTGATGACGCCGGGGCAGTTGGGCCCGATGAGTTTGGTGCCGTTAGCTTTGAGCATCGCCTTGCAGCGAACCATGTCCAGTACGGGGATATGCTCGGTAATGAGCACCACAAGGCCGATACCGGCGGCGGAAGCCTCGCAGGCGGAGTCCGCCGAGGCGGCGGCGGGCACAAATATCACGCTGGTGTCAGCACCGGTTTCCTTTACGGCATCCTCCACGCTGTTGAACACGGGCACGCCGAGAACGCTCTGCCCACCCTTGCCGGGAGTGACGCCAGCCACTACCCCGGTGCCGTAATCAATCATCTGCCGGGCATGGAACATGCCTTCTTTGCCGGTAAGTCCCTGCACGACCACACGGCTGTTTTCGTTGACAAGGATGCTCATTGCGCAACCCCTTTGGTCTTTTCGGTGATAAGGCGGGCCGCCTCGGTCATGGAAGTCGCTGTGGTGAAATTCAGACCGCATTCGTTGAGGATGCGGCGCGCTTCTTCAACATTGGTTCCTTCCATGCGGATGACCAGGGGCAGGGTGATGTTCAGATTTTTCGCGGCCTGAACGACGCCGTTGGCCACGATGTCGCAGCGCAGAATGCCGCCGAAGATATTGATGAGCACGCCGCGCACCCTGGGGTCGGAAAGCATGACTTCAAAGCCCTTGCTCACCATTTCCACACTGGCGCCGCCGCCTGCGTCCAGAAAATTGGCGGGTTCCGCTCCGGCCTGCTTGATGGCGTCCATGGTGGCCATAGCCAGACCGGCGCCGTTGACCATAGTGCCCACATAGCCATTGAGACGCACGTAGTTGACGCCAAGGGCAGCCGCTTTTCTTTCCAGCGGATCCCCCTCCTCAGGATCTTCAAGAGCGGCAATATCGGGATGGCGTTTCAGGGCGCTTTCGTCAAAGTTCAATTTCGCGTCAAGGGCGATGATATTGCCTTCCTCAGTGACGGCCAAGGGGTTGATCTCCACCTGGGTGGCGTCTTTTTCCACACAGAGCCGGACAAGGTTGGAGACAAAGGCCACGCCCTGCCCTATCTGCTGCGGGGTGAGGCCGCAACCGAAAAAAAGTTTGCGCGCCTGGAAAGGCCAGACCTGATGCGCCCCGTCCAGGCGAGTGGTGAAAATGCGCTCGGGATGTTTTTCCGCCACTTCCTCAATATCCATGCCGCCGTCTGGAGAGGCCATGACCGTGAGGCATTCGTAACCTCTGTCCAGAACAATAGCCAGATAGAGTTCCCTGGCTATCCTTGTGCCGTCCTCCACCCATACCTTGTGGACTTTTTTGCCTTCAGGCCCTGTCTGGTGGGTGACAAGCTGCATGCCCAGAATGGCCTGAGCCGCTTTTTCGACTTCATCAAGGTTTTTGCAGACTTTGACCCCGCCGCCCTTGCCGCGGCCGCCGGCGTGTATCTGCGCTTTCACCACCCATACGGCGCCGGAAAGCCCTTCCGCCACATTACGAGCCTCCGCCGGCGTATCCGCCGTTCCGCCTTTGGGAACGGGGATGCCGTAGGAGGCAAGAAGCCGTTTGGCTTGATACTCATGAATGTTCATCATTTCTCCTGTTTTGGATATTGCCTGTTACACACAAAAGACCAGTGTCAGCCGCATGGAAACAATATAGGCCTTCACGGCTCAGTTGAACATACCTATCCAGCACCAATGGTGCCACAGTTAGAAGTGGATGATTATTGTGGCCGTAAGCAGGGTCACAATACCCACAAGCATTGGGATGGCCGTTCGTTTCGTCACGGTTAGCGGCGATTCCTTGGCTATGCCCGCGCAGATTATGATAACGCCGGCCACCGGAGACATTGCCCTGCCCATGCCTGCCGCCAATTGCATAG
>JAISZT010000032.1 GCA_031284485.1 Desulfovibrio sp. | reverse complement strand
CTGGCGACCCTGAACCGCATGGTTTCGGCCTTTTTCGATCTGGCGGAACTGCGCGCCATGCAACATCAGCCCATGTATATGAAAGACTGGCTGGCGGAACTGGACGACTTTGCCGGGCGCTACGGCAAGGGCATACTCCCTGATGCCGGGCGGGTCAGTCATGCGGAGGCGCTGGAAAAGGCGGAACAGGAATACGAGAAATACCGCCGTCTGACGGACGCGGAACTTTCGCCTGTGGAACGCGAATTTCTGGACAGCATCAAGCGAACACAGAAGAAACTGGACGGCAAAGTGAAGACGAACAGGGATAATTTCAACGCCACATAGTGGGATTGAATTGTCCCCTTGCAGACATTGCCAGATTGAACCGCTGATACTTTATATGAGATTTTTTTTGGGGCAACTCTGGGGGCAACCCGTATGTCTGTAATTGATATAAATCATATTTTTCAATAAGATATCATGTAATCTTTGTTCTGTCCACCAGCTTTTTCGCCGTTTCAAGCGCCGCCGGAGTATTGATATTGAAAAAATAGCGGGATTCTTCCCCGGAATAAAAAAGAAAATGATGTCGTTCACGGGGTATGACCAGACGGATTTTCAGCAGCCTTTGCGTCAGTGAAGCCTGAAAAAAGGGCAGGGCGTCAAACTCGTATATGGCGACCAGCGCTTCCGGGTAGCCGGTTTCAAGTTGCTTGTAGCATGTGACCAGGGTACCGTCAGGTCGCGCGCGTCGCGCGTCGACAAGCTTGTTCAGGACGCTTTCTTCCATGAAGGGGATATCACAGGCCAGAACAAGGCATGCGCTCCGTGTCACCTCCAAAGCCGTGATGATGCCGCCTACCGGTCCACAACCGGCCACAATATCGGGAAAACAGCTATAACCCGGAATTTTTTGACCGATAACAACGGTCCGGCCGCAAACTTTTTTCAGCAGGGACATGGTCCGGTCAAGCAGCGTAGGGCAGTCATTCTCTTCTGAAAGGCGCAGGAAAACCTTGTTGTACCCTATGCGGGAACTTTTTCCCCCTGACAGCGCGACGCCCGTCAAATCAGACTGTGAATACTCCGGCGGCATTTTCATAACAAATCCGGCGTCAGGAAATCAACACATTTCGTCAAAACGTACGCATGGCGACAATGTGACAACGTATCGTTCCCTCATCATTTATCTTGCCGATGGGCGTCCATCCCGCCTGTTCCAGGGGTAAGGCGTCGGAAGGGGCGACAGCGACAAGGATAGACCCGTTGGTTTGCGGGTCAAGCAAAATCAGCGGGCAATCGTTTTGCGGCGTAAAAGACAGCTTGTGCTCACGACCGGCATAGCGCAAGTTTTTCTGAGTGATTCCGGTTCCGTATGCATGCAAAAAAAGCGAGTTGACGCACGAAATAATGGGAACCACCTCTGTTGAACCGGTCAGTTTATCTCCATTGCCTGTGGCTGGGGGAGTTCCAGCGTGGAGGAAACGCGTTCAAAAAGATCGGCCAGAATGGCGTTGGAAACCAGCATGCCGTTTCGCGTCAGGCGCAGATAACCGTGCCGGATGCGTATCAGCCCGTTTTCGTGAAGGGCCTGCATGAGTTTGTGGTGATCGCGCAATAAATCGCGACCCGTGAGTTTTTGATAGGCCTTTACCCGCAACCCCCGCGTTGTGCGCAAACGCAGCATGAGCAATTCCAGCACGCGCGTTGTCGGCGTGAGTATTTCCGCGTCCCCGTCCAGCCGCCCCTGGCGGGTTTTCGCATCCCAGGCCTTGGGCGCGGCGGGGTTTGTCCAGCGGCGGCCGTGCAGGGTGGATGTGGCCGAAGGGCCAATGCCCAGATAGTCCGAGCCTTCCCAGTAGCCCATGTTGTGGCGGCACTGAAAGCCCATGCGCGCGAAATTGGAAACCTCATAGTGCAGATAGCCGTGTTCTTCCAGAAAAGCCGCGCCTTCCATAAACATGATACTCTGATCCCGCTCCGGCGGCAGAGAGAGCCGCCCCTCCACGCAATCCAGCTCCAGGGAGGTTCCGGCTTCCAGGGTCAGCCCGTAAGTGGAAATGTGGTTGGGATTCAGGCGCGTTATGTCCTTGAGGGTTTGCAGCCACTGGCGCACGCCCTGCCCCGGCAGGCCCCACATCACGTCCACGCCGATGTTGGAAAAACCTGCCTCACGCGCCGCAAAAACCGCGTGCAGGCTGTCTTTTGCCCTGTGCGGCCGCCCAAGCACGCGCAGCATGCCTTCATCCATACTCTGGATGCCGATGGACAAACGGTTGACGCCGGCGGACAAATAGCCGACGGCATTTTTTTTGTCGCGCAGAGATTCGGGATTCGCTTCAAGCGTGATTTCCGCCTTTGGCGCTAACGTGAAATATTTTGCCAGCCGCTCCAGCACAATGCCGATAATGCGGGACGGCAGAAGGCTGGGCGTGCCCCCGCCGAAAAAAACGGTCTGCACGGTTTGCCCACCAAAGCGGTCGCCCCAGTGCGCCAGTTCCAGCAGAAGCGTGTCCACGTAATCACGCAGCAGCGGCGAGGCCGAGGGCCTCACGTTGCGGCCCAGGGGCGTGGAATGGAAGGCGCAGTACGCGCAGCGCGTTGTGCAGAAAGGCACGTGAATGTATACAAGCATGGCTCAAGTCCGTTTTATGACGTTGTACGGAATATGCAAAGAGTGTACCGATATGCCCCGTTTTCGTTGTCGGATCAGGAATTCATGCCGAAAATCCCCATGCGTTTTTGTCTGATAACATAGTTTTTCCATGTTTTCCGCAAACTTGTCTTTTTCGCCTGTTCAACGTTACATCGGATAACCATGAAAAAATTCTTGACTCAAAACGGGGCATATACGAACAAGAACAGTATCGCAATGCATTGGTTTAGCCGGGGACGTGGACACGGAGGGAACATATGCGCATTATCGTCGGCATTACCGGGGCAAGCGGTGCGGTTTACGGGGTTGCTCTTTTGCGTGCGCTGAAGGACCTCGGGCACGAAGTGCACTGCACCGTCAGCGAATACGGATGGAAGGTTCTTGATCTTGAATGCTCCATGGGAGAAAAAGACATACGCCCATTGGTCAAGGCTCTGTATCCTGTTGAAGATATCAGCGCCCCCATCGCCAGTGGTTCCTTTCAGACGGACGTTATGTGCGTTGCGCCATGCAGCATGCGTACACTAGGGGCCATTTCCGGCGGTATTGCCGGAAATCTTCTTTGTCGGGCGGCTGATGTGATGCTCAAGGAGCGTAAAAATCTTGTCCTGGTCGTGCGTGAGACGCCGTTCAGCCCTATTCATTTGGAGAACATGCTCAAGCTTTCCCGTATTGGTGTGGGCATTGTGCCTGCGAGCCCCGGCTTTTACCACAATCCGAAAAACCTGGACGATCTTGTCGCGATTATGACGTCCCGTATTCTGGACAGCATGGGCATTGGGAACAATCTTTTCAGACGTTGGAATGGCATTTGAGGCAGTAAAGTTGCCGCTGTTTTCAGACAATCGGATACAAATCCGCGTCGGTCGGCATCCGCTCCCAGTCAATGCGGTCGTTCTGGCGATTTTTACGCAAAAGCACATACACGCTGCCGGGGCCGCCGTCGCGCGGCAGCGCCGTGCAAAAAGCAAGCACCACGCGGCCGCACGGCTCCTGAGTCAGCCAGAGTTGCAGCTTTTCACGCAATACCCCCATCCCGTAGGGCGAGTTGCGCCCCCTGCCGGGGATCACCAGCACCGTGCGCAGACAGTTGCGCCAACAGTCGCGCATAAAGGTCCGCAAACCCTCAAAGGCCAACGGTATGGTCAGCCCGTGCAGATCCAGACGCGCCTGCGGCCTCAGGACGCCCGCGCGCAGCCTGTTGATGACGGTTTTGTCAAAACCTTCGACATGTCCTTGCAGATAGTGGCCGATGGAAGAAAAGGCGAACCGGGGTGCGGCGTCCTGCCCATCCGGCCGCAACGAACCCGCGGCCGACGGTTTGGGGGAAACATCCCGCCCGCCTGTCCGCAAGGGCCGCACCTGCCCCATGATTTGCAAAAACAGTTCAGATTCCGATGGAAAATCTTCCGCCATGGGGCTTATTGCGCCGATGGACGCTTCTTTTGACCGGCTCCCTGTTTTTCTGTGTTGTCGGGAGCGGCGGGAGGCTGCGGAGACGGAGCAACGGGCGCGGTTGCTGACGGTGCTGTCGGCGGAGTTGCCGGCTGATCCGCCGGCGGAGCGACAATCGCCCCCTGGGTCTGTTCCGGCTTTGCCGCGTCAGACGCGGGTGGGGCGGGAGGCGCAGGGGGCGCCACAGGCTCTTCAATAGTGACGTTCAGAATGGTGGATTCGACGCCGCCGGAACGGGGGCTTGTCACGAAGGTGTAGCTCAGGGACGTGATCACAAAAATAACGGCCATCAACGTCGTCAGCTTGACCAGAATGCCGCCCGCGCCGCTGCTGCCGAAAACAGAGGTGTTGCCGCCGCCGAAAATGACGCCCATCCCTTCCTTGCCCGCCTGAAGCAGGATCAGTATAACCAGCAATACGCAAACAATAATATGCAGCGTAAGAATAAGAGTCTGCACGAATTCGTCTCCCCGCTCAGGCCTTGACAATCTGTATGAAACTTTGCGCCGCTAAAGAGGCTCCACCTACCAGAAGACCGTCCACATTGTCAAGACCAAGCAGAGCGGCCGCGTTGTCAGGTTTCACGCTGCCTCCGTACAGGAGCGGTATTTTTTTCCCGATCTGTCCGGCGACGTCGCAGATAATGGCGCGCGTCACGGCATGCGCGTCCAGAACTTCGGCAGGCCCGGCCACCTTGCCGGTGCCGATGGCCCACACAGGTTCGTAAGCGACCGCAAAGCGCCCTTCCAGTTGATCCGCCGGCAGACCGGCAAAAGCCGTTGTGACCTGACGCAGGAGCACGTCATTCAATTTTCCCGCTTCACGCTCCTGCAGGGTTTCGCCTATGCAGAGCATGACATTGAGGCTGTGGGCAAGGGCAAAGGCTGTTTTGCGGGCCACAAGGCCGTCCCCCTCGCCGAGCACGTGCCGACGCTCGGAATGTCCTGTCAGAACCCAGGACGCGCCGGCATCCTTGAGCATGGCGACCGAAACTTCCCCTGTAAAAGCCCCCTCCGCCTCTGGATAGACATTCTGCCCGCCCACCGCCACGCGGGCGTTGGCCACAAACACATCCGCGACTTCGGAAATATTTGTAAAGGACGGAAAAATCACCACACTGCGCCCGTCCGGCAGGCCGGACGCCAGCGCGCCTGCCAGTTCTCTGGCGGTCTGCGCGGCTTCAGGACGTGTTTTATACATCTTCCAGTTGGCGGCAATAATTTTTTGCATGGCGGCTCCCTTATAATGTGTATAGATACGTCAGCGCGTTTTCGCCGGAATTATGATAATATCGCGGCCGCACGCCCGTTTGCGTAAAGCCGCAATCCTCATAGAGACTTCTGGCGGCCTGATTGCCCTCGCGCACTTCGAGCAGAACTCTCTGGATACCCATTTTACGCGCCACTTGCAAGGCCATGGTCAGCACTCTGCGTCCCATACCCAGCCTGCGCTCGCCGAGTTTGACGGCCAGATTGAGTATTTCCAGTTCATCCGGCGTGTGGTACACAGAAATATAGGCGACAAGCTCCGCCGCACGAAAAAGCCCGAACGCCGCGAAAGCCGGCTGCGTAAACGCCGCCCTGCACTGCGCCTCGGACCAGGGCAGGCTGAAGCATTGCCGCTCAAGCGTGGCCACGACTCCGGCGTGCTCATGCCCGAGTCTGCTGAACTGCAGGGAAGTTACATCGCCCATATGAACAAACACCGTTACGCAACAGTAAAAAAAACGCAAAGCCTGGAAGTGGTTGACAGGCGCAATATGCCGTTCTGCATCATGGACGGCGGCGAAGCGCTGCGCCAGCGCCTGTGTCACCGGAAGACGGCCCTCTTGATCCGCGATACCGCCGGAAGAGCGCTTCTGGCCTTCCGGCCGGAATCGGACGGGTTCACCTTTTCGTCCGTTGCCTGCGTGCGCGCCGGCCAATCCTACGAAACCTGCGCCCGGGACGCTTTGTGCGATGACTGGAACCTCACCGGCAACCGTCTCCTGCTTCTGGGAATATACCCTCCATGCCCTGAAAATCAACACGCGTTCACGGCGATCTTTGAGGTTCGGCTACAGGCCGCCCGGGCTGAAGCCATATCCCATGATCCACAACACCGCCTGTTGCTTGACTATGACGAACTCAAGGGTCTGAGCGCGCACTTCAGCGAGAT
Organism: Desulfovibrio sp.; assembly: GCA_031284485.1. Classification (GTDB taxonomy): domain Bacteria; phylum Desulfobacterota; class Desulfovibrionia; order Desulfovibrionales; family Desulfovibrionaceae; genus Desulfovibrio. Next base: position 8,301 of record JAISZT010000032.1, on the reverse strand, counting down.
TTTCACGCCGTTCATGCGCATCGCCATACAGAACGGCTACGTGCGCCCGCGGTGAGTTGGAACTGCCCTAAGCGGGCTTTCTGGCGGTGACCACAGCGGACATGCTCGGCGTGACCACCGCGTGGGTCACTTCCCCAAAGCCCGCGGATTCCAGATCTTCCCTGATCTCTTCAAACGTGTACACCCTCCCGCTTTCGGTGTTCACGAACATGTTCACGCCGAAGAAAGCCCCTTCCTTCGGAAAGGTCCGATCCTTGCTCATGACATAGTCACGCACCGCAACAAGACCGCCGGAATTCAGAGCCTGCAGGGCGTTGCGGTACAGCAGCCGGCTTTCTTCCCTGTCCATCTGGTGAATGATGGCGCTTATCCATGCGAAATCAGACCCGCCGGGCAGGGCGTCGAGCATGAAATCGCCTTCGACAAGACGTATCCGGGCTTCCATTTCCGACCCCTGAAAACGCTTGCGCGCCTGGGCGATGCCGACAGGCAGATCGAAAATCACGGCCCGTGATCGGGGCAGCTCTTTGAGAAAGGCCTCGGCATACGTGCCGGATGCGCCGCCTATGTCCAGAATGCTCACATCGTCCTTGCCGAAAGAAAGGACGCCGGCTTTTTTCATGGATTCCATCGTGCCGTCAACGAGTCTGACGGCAATGGAGTTCATGCCCATAATAAAAGATATCTTGTCCTGTTCCGGCCCCAGAATGCTGGGCTGCCTCGGTTGGGGCTTCCCGTCCTTCAGCGACCAGGCAAGACGCGCCCAGGTGCGTTGCCCGCCGGCCATGTGGCGCATCATGGGCACAAAGGTATCCGGGTGGCGGCTGTCCAGAACAGCCGTGTATTCATCCGCCACCGCGTAGCCGGCCTCTTCGGACATGCCGTATTTGTTCAGAAACCCCATAGCCGTCAGGGCGTCGAGCACGGCGGCCGTGCCGCGCGGGTCGCATTCCAGTTTGGCCGCAAGGGCGGCGGCGCCAAGGCTGTTGCCGTTTTCCAGAATGACGGTACAAAAGTCGAGTTCGGCTGCGGCCGCGAGTATGCTGGTTTGCATATACCCGCTCATGACTGAACGCAGGCTTTCAAAAGGGGACTGATCCATAGCGCGCCTCCCGGAAAAAACGGTTTTTCAATTCTTGTTCAACAGGATAATACTGTGAATAAAATTGCAGATAACATTATTAATTTCTGGCACGTTTTCACTATGTTGAAAAAGCCCTAATTGATAAAAATATTGCGGTACATCCTGCGATCCAGCATGGCGCGCGCCGTGCCGCGCAAAACTGTGGTCAGCGGCTCCTTGTCCACAAAGACCTTGAGGCGCGTTTCTCTGGAGAGAAATTTGTCCAGCCCCTTTAACAGCGACCCGCCGCCGGCCATAAGCATGCCGTTGCGGTAAATGTCGGCGGAAAGCTCGGGCTGCGTTTTTTCCAGGGTGCGCAGCACGGCATGCAGGATGGCCTGCACAGGCTCCCGCAGGGCTTCGCGGATATGCCCTTCAGACACGGTCACAACGCTTGGCGTGCCCTGCACTATGTCCTTGCCGGACACCTCAAGGGAAGGCGCGTTGGGCATCGGTACGGCGCAGCCCAGAATTTTTTTGACGTTTTCCGCCGTGTTGTCGCCAAGTTCCATACGAAAAACATCGCGCATGTACCGCTGTACGGCCGCGTTCATGGCGTCCCCCGCCACCCGCACGGACTGCGCGTTGGCGACGCCGGACAATGTGATCACCGCCACCTCGCTTGTGCCGCCGCCAATATCCAGCACCATGTTGCCCAGGGGCTCGTGTATGGGCAGGTCCGCGCCAAGGGCGGCGGCCATGGGTTCCTCCACCAGAGCCACATCCGCCGCTCCGGCCAGTATGGCCGAATCTACGACGGCCTTTTTTTCCACCTGAGTAATGCCGGTGGGGATGCAGATGACCATGGAAGGTTTGACAAGGCGCAGACCGCTGATGGCCTTGCTGACGAAGTAGGAAATCATTTCGCGGGTGACGTCAAAATCGGCGATGACGCCGTCTTTCATGGGGCGGACAACTCGGATGCGCTGCGGCGCGCGCCCCAGAAACTCTTTGGCCCCCGCGCCGACCGCCAGCACGGTGTTCTTGTGCACGTCAATGGCCACAACAGAGGGTTCATTGATCACAATGCCGTCTGCTCTGGTATAAAGCAGCGTGTTCGCCGTTCCCAGATCCATGGCGATGTCTTTGGCAAGGAAACGGAAAAGACGCTGCAACATGGTCAGGACTCTATGCCCTGCGCCCGGGGCGCGGCGTCAGGATTATACACCTGCGAGCCGTCGCTGTGTATCTCCGCCTTGGGCAGCAGCGAGCGCAACCTGTTTTTAAGATACAGATTCTCCAGAAACAGCGCCAGATGATCGACGGCCTGACGCACAAATGAGCGCATGGCTTCGTCTATCCGGCGTTTGCCCGTGTGCGCCAGACAGAACACGCCGCGCGTGGATCTGCTGACGATGACCGGCACACAGATGACGGCCTGGAAATCCGGCATGTCCGGCAGATTACCGAAAAGCATTGAAGAGGGAGCACCTTCCGCCCCTTCGGTGATTACCTGCTGCTCATTGCGAAAAACCCATCCCACGATGCCGTTGCCCATTGACAAGACCAGCGGCTCCCCTCCGGCGAGCAGAAGACGGGCCGACTCACATTCAACGCAGTAGGTTTCGCCGGGTTCTTCCAGAGAAGCGAAAGCGCAGTAGTCAAAGCCGGTCGCCCTGGTCATGGCTTGCAAAAAACGCCGCAAAAACTGCGGCCAGCGCCTGTGCTGAAAACGCAAATCCTGGATAATGCCCAATTCGGCAAAATAACGGGGAATATCACCGGCAAAATCATTGCGGCCCCGGTTGAACTCCTGATGGGAAATCAGATCGGCAAAGAGCTGCAGAATTTTGTGCTCCTTGTCGGAAAAGGAATACTGCCGTTTGCTGTCAACGCACAACGCCCCGCCCGTGGGCACGGGGCAGCCCATAAAAACCTTGATGTCGGCTTCTTCGGCATAATAGCCGAGGCTGCTCTGGCGATGATCAAAGTTCGGCACCAGCAGCGGCTGACGATTGCGCAGTATCCAGCCGACCAGCCCTTTGCCCGGACGGATGCAGGCCGCAGGCGAAATTTTGTTCCCCAAACTGAAAAAGGCCGCCAGATGGTGATCCTCGCCCGTTTCGTCAGGGAGGAAAAGCACGGCCGAATAGGCTTCAAGGACACTGCAAACTATGCTTACAATGTGTTTTTCAAGAGAATCTTCTGTCATGGCCCAAGGGGGTTAAGGTGACAAACGCGCAGTTGAAAATCCAGACGCGGACATAGTTGTAGCAAAGCGTTCCGGACGCCGCAACTGCTTTTACGTTGCGGCATGTTTTGAGAAAATTGCCTGCAGGCTATCTTCTTGTTGGAATTCATATAAAAAATGCGTAAGATAAAAAAAACTGCAGGATTTTTTAATGTTCAAATGGGAAGAAGTATTCAGCAAAAACGGTCTGCCCTGGCAGACTGACGCAAGCCTGGCCGAGCCTGTCGCCATCAGCACGCTGGATGAGCTCAAACGTTTTCTGGATGCCGTGCACATCAGACAATGCCTTGTAAAACCCTGTCAGGAAAACGAAAGTTACCCCCTGGTGGAATTTCGTGAACTTTTGCCGTCTTTCGACAGCGATATGTTTGAATACAAATCTCTGCCCGGTTTTGCCCTTGTGGCCTTTACGCGGCAACTTGATTATTTTTCGGAAATTTTTCAGTTTGACCAACTGCATCCTGTCATTGCCGGGCCTGACGACGTCAGTTGCCCGCTTGAAAATCAGGTGGCGGAACAAAATCTGCAAAATTTTTCAAGCCGCCTGCCCCGCACGCACCAGGATGTTTTTCGTCGGCAGTTCCACAAGGCGGATCCCGCCCAACTTGAAAACTATCCCTTGCTCATGCCCTATCTGCTCAATATGGACAGGGCGCACGTGCTGGCCTGGGACGCGCGCCACCAGTTTCATCTGGCGGGGCTTTTCGCCTCTTTTCCGTCGGATCTTGACAGCGAACTCAAACGCTTCGGCGTCAACATCGGCAAATTCAGCTACGGCGACAGCAACATGTATGTGCGCAACCGGATGTTCGTCTACCAGTTCCTTATGGAACTCTACGGATTTCCCATAGTTTCCGAGCGGCGCACCTCAAGCGCGCTCTTTGCCCGCAAACTGCAAAAAATGGGGGAAAATTTCCTGTTGCGTGTGCTTGGGCAGACAGACCGCACAATCACCACCTATATGTTTTCAGGAAGCCACAACCTCTATCCCCTGCTGGAAAAAATTGCCCTTGTCACTGTGGGCGAAGAGCAGGAGGAAGCCCTGGACACCATCAGACGCCGGGGATTTTTTCTGGATGAGTCCAAACGGATCGTCATCATCAGAATAACTTACCGCCAGCACCGTTTTGACCCCGGCAACGTACGCCAGGACCGCGCCCTTTCGGTGTCCGCCCAGGAAATACTCCATCCCCTTACCGGCGTTCCCCTGAGCGGATTGAACATCATCAAGGACACGCGCAACCTGTTCCTGCACCTCAACGACATTGTCCGGGGAGAGTATTCCGGGCGCATCGCGTACAAGCGCACCGAAATTGTGGAAAATACCGACACGGACGAAAAACGCCTGAAATTTCTTTATTCCTGGCTGACAAAGCACCAACGCCGAATGATCGGCTACAGTGACGAATTTTTCGCCAAGATAAGCAAGGTGCTTTCCGGCTATCTGAACGACCCCGAAAACGATGACGCATTTGCCGCCATGCGTGATCTGCACCGGGAGGTTCTGTCGCGTTTCAGCTATATCCGGCAGGCGCGCAAGGTGCGCGTTCTGGAGGAGCTTTGCCGGCGCACGTTCAGGGGCGAACGCGTCACCTGCCGCAAGATGCTGGATGAGGCGCTGAACCTGCTTGCGGAGCTTCAGTTCGAGATCGTCAATTTCTTTCCCGACCTTGTGGACATGGTCGTCGCGACCGTGGAAAAAATTCTGAAAGACCGCTACTTGCGGCGGCACTATATAGAAGCGCCGGAAACCGCCCTGACCAGGGCCGGGCTTGAAATTCGCAAAAAATATGGCAAACTTGTCTCCCTGCACGACCATTTCAAAGCCGCGCGCAAAGCGCGCCCCGCAAAAGAAACAGGCCGCACGCCATGAACGAGCCTTTTTTTTATCTGCATCCCGAACACTGGGGTAAGGAAGTTTGCCTGGAAAAACAGGAGGCGAAGCATCTTGCCCTTGCCTTGCGCCTCTCGCCCGGACAACAGGTGCGTTTGCTGGACGGTCAGGGACGTCAGGGATGTTTCGTCATTCTTGCCCTGGACAAAAAAACCGTGCGTCTGCAACGCATGAGCGAACAGATTTTTCCCAGACCGGCCTCGCGCGCCGTGCTGGCCCTTGCCTTCAGCAAGGCCGTGCGTCGCGGATTCTTTATGGAAAAAGCCGTGGAACTGGGCGCGGACGCCGTCTGGATATGGCAGGGCGACCACAGCCAGGGCGCAGTGCCGGTCGGCCTGCACAAGTCGTTGCGCGACCGGATGATCGCCGGGGCAAAGCAGTGCGGCAACCCCTGGCTACCGGAAACGCGCGTCGCCCCGTCGGGCATTGAGGAGGTCATCGCTCTGGCCCATATCGTGGATTACCGCATACTGCCCTGGGAAATGCAGGAAAACGTGCCCATGCTCACACTGTCCCAGGCGGGCAGGCCGGGAACCACCCTCTATGTTATCGGCCCTGAAGGAGGATTTTCCCCACGGGAGCTGGCGGCCTTGCGCGCAAGCGGCTTTGCCGCCGTGAGTCTGGGCGCGCGCGTTCTGCGCTGTGAAACGGCGGCGACGCTGTGCCTTGGCATCCACTGGTGGGCCTCGCAGCAGCCCAAAGGCACGGAGAAACGGCCATGACCGTACGCAAGCCATTGCCGGAACGTCTGCGCCCTGATGATCTGGCCCTTTTTCTCGGCCAACTGCATCTTACTGACCGCCTGCGGGCGCTGATGCGGGCGGAGCGCCTGCCGAGCCTGCTTTTCTTCGGGCCGCCCGGCTGCGGCAAGTCCACTCTGGCGATTCTGCTGGCAAAATCCACAGGAAAAAACTTTTTGCGTCTGAGCGCCCCTGAAGCGGGCTTGCAGCAACTTCGCCGTTCGCTTTCGGACATGGAAATTCTGGTTCTGGACGAGTTGCACCGCTTTTCAAAGGCGCAGCAGGATTTTTTTCTGCCCCTGGTGGAATCCGGAGAACTGGTTCTGCTTGCCACCACCACGGAAAACCCCTCTTTCAGCGTCACGCGGCAGTTGCTTTCCCGTCTGCATGTCTTGCGGCTGCGCCCGCTTGCCCATTCCGAACTGCTGCAGCTTGCCGGACGCGGCGCGCAAAACCTGGGAACAACCTTTGACGACGACGTGCTGGACATGCTTGCCGCGGCTTCGCACGGGGACGCCCGCACCCTTCTGAATCTGGTGGAATACGCCGCCTCCCTGCCCAGGGAACGCCAGGATCTGGAGCACGTCAAGGCGGCCCTCCCTGAAGTGCTGATGCGCCACGACAAGGACGGCGACAGCCATTACGAGCTGGCATCGGCCCTCATCAAGTCCATTCGCGGCAGCGATCCGGACGCGGCCCTGTACTATCTGGCCTGCCTTCTGGAAGGCGGCGAAGATCCGCGCTTCGTCTGCCGCCGCTTGATCCTCTCCGCCTCGGAGGATGTGGGTCTTGCGGACCCCTACGCCCTGTCTCTGGCTGTGGCCTGCCAGCAGGCCGTCGAGTTTGTCGGCATGCCGGAAGGGTACATTCCTCTGGCGGAAACCGTGGTATATCTGGCCCTTGCCCGCAAAAGCAACGCGTCCTACGCGGCCTATCTCAACGCCGCGCGTGAAGTAAAACTCAACGGCACGCGCCCCGTGCCCCTGCATCTGCGCAATCCTTCCACATCGCTGCAGAAAGAATGGGGCTACGGCAAGGAGTACAAGTACCCCCACAACTATCCTGAATCCTGGATAGAACAGTCCTATCTGCCGCCGGAACTGGAGGGCAGGCGTTTTTACCAGCCGCGCGACAACGGCGAGGAGTCGCGCCTGTCCCAATGGTGGCGCAGGCTGCACAAGATAAAAAAAACCTACGAAATACCATGAAATCCTTTGTTGAAACCGTTTTTTCCGACAAGTTCCTCACCGGCGATGCTTACCGCAGCGCGGAACTCGCCGCCGGAGTTTTCAGCAAATTTTTTCCCTCGCTCTCCTTCTATGCGCGCTTGCTCGCCGGGCCGGTGCTCTGGCTCAGCGCGCGGGCGGCCAATGGCCGCTGCGACGCCGCCGCCTGGGTTCACGCCAGCGTATGGGTTACGGAACTGATGGAAAGCCTGGGTTGCCCCATTGAGGTGCAGGGCATGGACGCGATTGCCGCCGAACCCGGCCCCTGCCTCTTTGTGGCCAACCACATGAGCACCCTGGAAACCTTCATGCTGCCGGGCATCATTCGCCCGCGCCGTCCTATGACCTTTGTGGTCAAGAAAAGTCTGACCACCATGCCCTTTTTCGGGGCCATCATGCGTTCGCGCGATCCTGTGGTGGTCAACCGCCTCAATCCGCGAGAAGATTTGACGGCGGTGCTGGAAGGCGGGGTGGAACGCCTCAACAAGGGCGTTTCCCTGGTCATCTTCCCGCAGAGTACGCGCTCCCGCCTTTTTGACGCGCGGCAGTTCAACAGCATCGGCGTCAAACTTGCCCGGCGCGCGGGAGCGCCGATTGTGCCTCTGGCACTGAAAACCGATGCATGGGGACAGGGCAGAAAAATCAAGGAATACGGCAAAATCAATCCACGCCTTCCGGTGCGATACCGTTTTGCCGCACCGGTGCGGGTTGAAGGACAGGGCAAGACCGAACACGCGGCCATTTGCGACTATATCGAAAGGACGCTTGCCGCGTGGCAGACAGAGGACGGCGTCAATAACTGAATTGACAGAGCGGCCTTGCGGCGTATATTGAAACATTGCGGATGATGACCACGGGCAGTTAGCTCAGTTGGTGGAGCACCGCCCTTACAAGGCGGGGGCCACAGGTTCAAGTCCTGTACTGCCCACCAGGAATATCAAGGGATTGCGATGAATATAATCGTAATCCCTTTCCTCTTCCCCACACCATTCCCCACACGCGGAGACGGTCTTGGAAAAAATGTCGGCTGTGCTATAAGCGGGAAATGCGTAAAAAATCTGCCGCCCCGCCCCTTGCCGGAAACCAGGCAAGACATTTCCATCCGCAGTTCTGCTGCGGAATATCTA
>JAISZT010000001.1 GCA_031284485.1 Desulfovibrio sp. | reverse complement strand
CAAAATTACCAATGACGCCCGGAAAGCGGGTTTGGACTATCGTCTCATTGACCTGGAGGCTGACGACCACCCCGGCTCCAAAGCCAATGCGGCTGTGGAGCGCATTTATGAGATTTGGCGGGATACCGCCGCTGACCGGGGCACGCAGCTTGTGTTTTGCGACCTCTCCACGCCCAAGGGCGGTTTCAAGGCCGTGGACAAGCCGGTGTCAGCGGAACCGGAGTTGATCTTCGGTGAAGAAAGTCTTTTTGAGAGTGACGGGCCGGACGTTGAAGCGGATGGGCCGGATTCGCCCGATGCTCCCGAAGGCGCCGCCGATACGGTGGAAGCGGGCGATGACGATGGGGAAGACCCCACAACGGCGCGGTTCATGGACGATTGCGTGTCCGTCACATCCAGATTTTCCGTTTACGACGATGTAAAGCGCAAACTGATTGACAAGGGCATTCCGGCTGACGAGATCGCTTTTATTCACGACGCCAACACGGATGTCAGGAAAGCCAAGCTGTTTTCCGACATGCAGGCCGGGCGCGTCCGCATCCTCATGGGGTCCACCAGTAAAATGGGCGCGGGTATGAATGTCCAGAAACGCCTTGTGGCCGCGCACCATCTGGACGCGCCATGGCGTCCGTCCGACCTCGAACAGCGCAACGGGCGCATCATCCGCCAGGGCAATATGCTCTATGAGCGCGATCCGGACAATTTCAATATAACTATTTATTATTACGCTACAAAAAGGACATACGACGCGAGAATGTGGCAGACCATAGAGTACAAGGCAGCCGCAATTGAACAGTTTCGCAAGGGCGATCTGCTCCAGCGCGTCATTGACGATGTGCAGTCCGAGGCGGCGAACGCCGCCGAGATGAAGGCCGCGGCCTCCGGCAACCCGCTGATTCTCATGCAGGTCAGGCTGGCAAGCGATTTGCGCAAGCTGGAAGCCTTGCACTCGCAGCATCAGCGGTCGCAGCACCGGCTGCGGGATCGTCTGAAATGGCTCGGCTCGTCTGCGGATCGTCTGGTCAAGGCGGAAGCCGTCTATGCCGAGAACGTCAAAAAACGGGATACCCACACGCATACCCGCATGGAGAAGGGCAAAGAACGGATAATACCCGCAATTATGGTCGATGGCCGCGTCCTGACTGAAAAAGATGAAGAGGCTATGAAGAAGGCCATACGCGGCGGCGTGACTGAAGTTTCGCGGGGATCGAACAAAAAGGCGCTGATCGGGGTATATCGCGGCTTTGACGTTCATATGCAACGGTCGTATCGCGCCGATGAGCAAGATGGATTCAAGTTCACGCTCACGGGCGCGGGGGAGCAGGAATTTCACCCGGACAATCTGGTGTACAGCTTTGACGACAAGTTCAGTCTGTCCGGCTTTTTCCAGCGCCTGGACAATTTCCTGGACAAGACTATGGGGCAGGCGTTCCAGAGTTTCAAGGCCAATATCGGACGGGAACTGGCGGAACTGGAAACAGTCAAGACCGCTCTGGGGCAGGATTTCCCGCAAAAGGACGATCTGGCCCTGACCAGAGAGAACCACGGCGCGATCATGCGGGAACTGCAAAGGATGCAGAACGAACCGGGTTATGTATCCGAGTGGTAGCCGAAAACGTCCTTATCCGATATACCCAGAAACGTAAACACGATAATGAGCATTGCCATCATAGGCTCCAGAACTTTTGACGACTACCAGACACTGGAATCAGTTGTACTGAATACGTTGAAAGAAAAAGATGTGAAGCTGTCTGATATAACGATAGTCAGCGGCGGGGCAAAGGGCGCTGATTCGCTTGGGCGGGACTTTGCGCAAAAATATGGAACGCAATACAAGGAATTTCTCCCGGATTGGGAAAAGTTTGGAAAAAGCGCCGGGTTTATCAGAAATAATGACATTGTTGAACATAGCGACTTTGTGATTGCTTTCTGGGATGGTCAAAGCAAGGGAACCCGCCACAGCCTTGAACTTGCCCGGAAAGCGGGGAAGCCTTACTATGCGTATAATTTTATGACAAAAATGGAGGAACGGCTTGCGGAACAGGAAAAATCAACGCGAGAAACCTTGTTGACGGTTGGCGATTCCGGCCAAGATGCGGCGCAAACGGTCGCCCTGGTTCACAAGGATGGCGCCGACAAATTTGCGGAAGCCGGATTTTCCGCGCATTATGCCCCGGACGGCTCACCGCGCAGTTACCAAAAAAGCCCGCATAAAACTGAGGACGGGGGAGCGGTCACTATCCGCATTGAACCAAGGGCAAATGGCGCCTTTGCCGTCCTCTCGGAATACGAAAAAGATCGTATCCTTGACGGGCGTCGAAAGTACGCCGTTACCGCAAGCTCGGTGGATGAGGCTTTGGAAACAGTGGCGAGTTTTGAGAAATACCTTCTGCCGGAAGCGGCACGGCCTGCGGAGCAGACTACTTTCACGTCTGGATTGCGGTTGCGATGAGAACCTGTTAGATGCTTTCAAGACAACATGATTTTGCCAGTAAGCGTAATTTTTACAGGCGCACTTGACAAGAAATGCCGGAGAGTTTATTTAATTTATATATTAACTGCCGCATGTTGAAGGGTCATTCGTGGCTCGGCAACGTGCGGTTACTTTTTTTGAGGAATAAACCCCATGCCAGCGGACACTGTGACTCAAAAAGCCTTGTTTCTGTTCGACGGCCCCAATTTTTACAAAAATCTGAAAAGCGGTAAAATTGACAGAGGCCATTTGAATTTTCGCAAATTGGCGGAAAATCTGTCTATGGGGCGTACAATCGTGGATGTGGTATTTTTCACCTCTCCAGTTGATCAATCCACAGATGCGGAAAATTATAAGAGCCAGCAGAAATTTTTCGCCGCCTTGGAAAAATCCGGCGTAACTCTCTGCAAAGGTAATCTGGTTACTCGCCGTGTGTCTTGCCGAAAGTGCCGCGCCGCTCCAATTATCTGCAAAAATTGTGATACTCCATTGGTTGTCAAAGAGGAAAAATCCGTTGATGTTCAGTTGGCCATGACAATGGTAACTCGCTGTATGGATAAAAATTATGATGTTCTCTACCTTGCATCATGTGATTCTGATTTAGTTCCGGCGATAAATTTTGTCAGGAATTGCGGTAGGCAAGTATTTTTGTTGCTTCCTCTCAACGCAAAAGGCTATGCCGTTGGTGCGGCTTGCAATACAACTATTTGTATTGACCAGCAAAAAATAAATGCGGCGCAGAATATATAAAGGCGCAATCATTTCTGCAAAGCCAAGGAGAGGCGAGACAACTGCCGCCTCCACCTGACGGTGCTGCGGTCTATTCCTCTATTTCATACCCCACAGGCCGCAATATCTCCGACCAGCGGCAACCGCAGGGGCAGGACAGCCGGATGACGGCATATTCCGAATCACGAGACGGGTCTGACCAGTCCAGCGGTTCTTCTTCCTCTATGCCCAGCGTATCGTTGCAGCGCGGGCAGAGAAAAGAACCTCTTTCGCGTTTGAGCGCATAATCAGCATCGCTCATGGGGCGCAAAGCCTTTACCCATGCGTCACGCTTCGCCCTGGCATTTTCAAGACTTTTGGACACGCAAGAAAAGAGCTGGCCGTCCGCATGCCGGTAGTCATATTGACAGCGTTCCGGGCCGGGCTTGCTTCCACGTCCGGGGGCGTTGTAAATTTCGTGCTGTTCCTGGCCGGGAGTGATGTTTTTGGGATCAAGCATGGTAATCTCCTTTGTTTCAGCGTGAATTTGCGGAGTAGAGCGGCTCTGGTTTTTCGCCGGAGCCGTCATACTCCTGCCTTACCCTTGATGCTGTTATGCCGGTTGCTTGCGAGGCCGAACAGCGACGGCAAGCGAAGCGCTGCCGTTCCACAGGCGGGGGCCACCTCCGACAATGCAGACGTTATCGTGCTGGAACCAAAGGCCGTACCCTTCGGCACGGGCTTCCTCCATCGAATTGAATCCGAATCGGAACTTTCCACGCGGGGTTTCAAGGTATTCGTCGGTTTCGTAATTGGGCCGTGTATTCATGATTTTGTTCCTTTGCATGGGTTACAGGGTGAACAGGGACAGTTGCACGGGCTTCCTGCCCGTGAGTTCATCCAGCATATTCTTTGCTTCCTTGAGGACAGGCGCGGTTCTCTGGTCGTTTTCCTTCTCATGCCATGCGATAAGGCGTTTCAGAACGGTTATCAGGCATTCACGCCGTGAATTGTATGGATCGCCAAAGACGGAAAGGCCAGAGCCGGAGCCTGCTTTTGACGCGGCGAGATCCAGGCCGTGTGTCCATTTTCCGTTGGGACTTCTGCCTGTGGTGATGGAATTGCGGCCTATGACGTGCGCTTTCACTTCGAAAACAACGGTTTCGCAATCAGCGAAGGTAAAACCGTCAATCCAGCCATGCGCATTGAAACGCTTTTCCGTAAAGCCGAAAACGGAAACGGCGCGGGCATACTCCCTTTTATTCATAATGAATTGACGTGGGCTGTCGCCAAAGCTCTCATAGTCCTCAATGACCGACCTGTTGCCGTCCGCAACCGCAAGGGCGTATTCCCCGGCTAACGCTATTTCTTCGCCCCAAAAATTGCAGTCTGCGATTGCGGCAAGTTTTTCGGCGGTTGACAATGCTTTGTAATTCATGACTGTGCTTCCCTTGCTTCACACATTAAAGCGTCTGCCATTGTCCATCATCAAAGTATTGGAGTTCGGTGCATCCGGCATCGGCCATGCACCAATCCAGAAGTTCAAAGGCTCGGTCTTCCGGCGAGTCCAGAATACGCTTACGAGTGGCAAGCGCCTCGTATATAAGCTCCCCGTCATCATCCAAAAGACGGATAGATAGAACATCGACCTTGGCAAACCGCGCCGCGTCATAATCTCTGGAGTGGACGCCGATGCGGGAAGGCATACCGTCCGCGTCATTGGCACAATGGTCTTTTGTGATAATCCACATGGGCTACTCCCCTTTTTCCAGTTTTTCGACCTTCGCGCCTTTATCAATGACGCACTCCCCAAACTCGCAAATATGCCAATACTTTCCCCCTATGGAAAAATGAGTTTCATCAACATAGCGCAACTGGTACACATTGCCGTCAATGCTGATATGCCCGCCGTCTTCAACCTGAAACTGTGCGTTGTAATGCCCGTCAATGATGCGGATAATCCGCGCCTCGCGGGTCATAACGCCTTCAATGACAAAGGGTCTGACGTATCTCCCGCCGGGAATGTTGTTGATATTCGCTTCCATGATTTTTACTCCTGTATTTTATGGGTTGTAATATGATGTTGCGCCGGAACCATCTTGCCGTGTTCGTGACCAAGAGCCACAAGAGCCTTTATCCGACCTTCCGTGGTCTTTTCCCTCCTGATGATGGCGTTGACATCCTTCATGGCCTATTGAAGAAGTTCCAGTTCCTGAAACTTCTTTTGCAATTTTTCCAACGCATTGGGGTCATCGCTGGAGATACCTCCGCGCCCATTGTCGAAATTCTTCTGATTCCTGTTGCCGTACATGGTTTTTCTCCCTTGTTTTTTGCCTCTCGCGCCGCGAAACATTTTCCCCGGAGCGGAGGGGGCATTCGCCTTTTGCCGATGCCCCCGACACGCCGGAGAAAATGGACTATCCCTGTCGGGCCTTGGCCCTACCGACAAGCCTTTCATCCGCAAGGATGGGCTTTCCGGGCAATTTTGGAATGGAAGGGTTTGCTTCCGTGACAAAACGAGGAGTCTTCGACGAGGCTTTGGCGCGGAAGATGCGCGGATGCGCACCCTGCAGATGTTTGACAGATTTTTTAGTCGCCAATTCGATTTTTAAGTTAAAATCGCGTTAATTATCCAAGGCCATGCTGAAATGGATCCCATTATCTCAGGTGCCGATTCCAGTCATTTTAGACCGTGAAGAAGTTGCTCTTCAACAGCATCTATGCGCTGAAACACACGATTATGAAAATGCTTTTCCCGAAGTTCTTCTCAAATATTTTCAACCGGATTTAATTCCGGAAAACAGGAAGGCAACGAGACGCTTGATGCTTATGGGAAAGTTCACTTTTTTCGGGGGAGCCTACCAAATGGCTTGCGGAATTATGATATGTTTGTCGTAAATTTTAAAACCGTATTGACAGAAGCAGGATAGGGGCATAGAAATTCAAAGCACAATTGAAAATGTAGACGCTGTTGCAACTGCCGATTTGAAGTAAAGAGCCACCATCGCGTAGCGATGTCTGCCATTCGTCACAATATGTTTGGATGATTAGAAAAATGGGGCAAAACAATTCAGATCGGTACTGGACAGCTTGGAGCAAGCCTGTTGTCGAAGGCGCTCCGTGCGGCGATGATTGCAGTTTCTCAGCGGAATTTGAAGC
>JAISZT010000123.1 GCA_031284485.1 Desulfovibrio sp. | reverse complement strand
AAACCGTGAATTTGCCAGAAAAAGATTGTAATTCCAGTATGTTATCTCGACAACGCCTATCCATAAGTAAATACTCTCAAAACCGGAAAATCGCCAAAAATCGACAGGGAGGGCATCCGGACGCGAAGTAATGGCATAAAAAATCACCAATGGCGCACAAGAGCATCCTGAAAAACACCTTTTCCACGTTTTTGGAGAAATGCGGCCGTGGGCGTGGTGGATTATGGCTTGCATGTCATGTTGCCAAGCGTGGCGGTTGTTGCTATTTATAAAGCGGAGGCAATATGCTGAAGCGTGATGCCGGCTTGAAAGAATGAGCGTTGCCAGTATGGCGGCAGGGGCGTGTCCGTGAAAATTTGCGCTGTCCTTCTTGCCGCGGGGCGCTCCTCCCGCATGGGAGAGGTCAAGGCCCTGCTGCCGCTTTTGCCGGACGGCAGTTGCGCCCTGGAAAATCTGGCCAATCTTTACCGCGGCCTCGGGGTGGAAGACATCCTGGTGGTCAGCGGATTTCACGCGGAGGCCGTTGAAGGCAGGGCGCGTGCCCTGGGCCTTGGCGTCACGCGCAATCCTGACCCGGCGCGGGGCATGTTTTCCTCCGTCTGCGACGGCTTGCGGGCGGCGGCGTTCGATTGCACGCATATTTTCATCCACCCTGCGGATATTCCCCTTGTGCGTCCGCTCACCCTTGCCGCCATGCTGCAATCTGTCGCTGACGCTGCTGACGCGGTGATTGTGCCTTCCTGTATGGGCAGGGAAGGGCATCCGCCGCTGTTGCCGGGCATTTTCAAAGATCGCGTCACAGCGTATGCCGGAAAAGACGGACTGCGCGGCGCTCTGACCGCCTTGCCCGTTCTGGCGGTGGAAACGCCGGATTCTTTTATTCTGGAGGACATGGACAGCCCGCAGGATTATGCGCGCCTGCGGGAACTGGCCTGCCGCCGTTTGGCCCTGTCGCCGGAAGAAGCCCTGTGTCTGCTGCGTGTTTGCCGTGTTCCGGAAAAGGGGCTGCGCCACGCCCAGGCTGTCGGCGCGGTGGCGAGGGCGCTGACCGGCGCTCTGCGGGAACATCCGGCGCTTTACGGCACGGACAAGCCGCCTGATCCTTTGCTGGCTCAGGCCGGAGGACTGGTGCACGACATCTGCAAAGAGCAGAAAAATCATGAAAAAGCCGGCGGGCAGTTTCTCCTGCGTCTTGGGCTGCCCGCGCTGGCCGCGCTGACGGAAGATCACCGGGATATGGCTGTGCCCGACGAAGCGCCCCTGACTGAGCGCGAAATGGTCTACCTGGCGGACAAATACTGTTTTGGCGCGGCCTTTGCCACCCTTGAGGAGCGGTTTGGGCAAAAGCTGGAAGCGTTCTCCGCGGACACCCGGGCCTGCGCCGCCATCAGGCAGCGTCTTGACCGGGCGCGGCGCATGCAGGCGCGCCTTGCCGATCAATTCGGGCTGGACGCGGCGGATATCGCCCGCAATGTCCTGAACAGCCTGCATACGGAGTGAACATGGCCGGTATTCTGCTGGTGCGTCACGGCGCTCTGCCGCCCAATCCCGAGCGGCGTTTTACAGGCGCGCTGGATATTCCCCTGAGCGACGCGGGCCGCGCGCAGATCCGCGCTCTCGGACGGGAACTGAGCGCGGCGGCGCGGGACGTGACGGCGATTGTCGCTTCTGACCTGGCGCGCTGCCGGGAAACGGCGGCCCTTCTTGCCCGGCATATCGGCAGAGACATACCCCTGCATACGGACGCGGCCTTGCGCGAAATCAACCTCGGGTTATGGCAGGGGCTGACGCCCGCCGAGGTGGAGCGGGCCTTTCCCGGTCAATACGCGCAGCGCGGCCAGGATATGGCGGGATTTTGTCCGCCGGAAGGTGAAAGTTTTTTCTGTGTGCAGCGGCGTGCCCTAGCGGCGCTGGAACGCTGGCGTAAGCGTTGTCCGGACGGGATATTGCTGGTGGCGGCGCATGCGGGCGTCAACAGAACCCTGCTCGCGCGCTATCTGGCCCTGCCTCTGGCGGAGTTGCAGCGCATTCCGCAACACTACGCCTGTTGGGCCTTTCTTGCCGAGTGGTAGCCGTGTTGACGGCAAAGTTCACGCATACGCCTCAATCAGCACTTCCATCATGCCGCCGCACACCATGCCGTCTTCTTCGGCCGAATCGGTCATGTCGATTGTTTTGCAGCAATAGCCGCCATTGTTGAGTACGCGGCGCGCGTCCCTGAGGACGCCGGCTTCCGCGCACCCGCCGCCGATGCTGCCCACAATGCGTCCGTCATCCAGAACGGCCATTTTCGCCCCGGCCTCTCTTGGCGTTGACCCTTTTGTCGAAAGCACCGTCACTATCGCGGCCCTGTCCCCGGCGTTTCGGGCAAGCCATTCCAACAGCACCATATCCGTAAAGCGCCCCTGGCGTTGTTGGGAATTTTTTCGCCTTTCCTGAATCATCTCCGCCAGAATGGACACGGCGATTTCTTCCGGGGTGACGGCACCGATGGCAAGCCCGATGGGGGAGTGCACCCGCTCAAGAACTTCCGGCGCATGCCCTTCTTTCAGCAGTTGGCGGCGCACGATGGCCACGCGGCGCTTTGAGCCTATCATTCCGATATAATATGGAATTTTTTCCTGTAAAATGGCGCGCAGACAGTCCTGGTCGTATTTGTGCCCTCTGGTGACAACGGCGACATAGTCGCTGTGGCGGATGGCGAGGCGTTGCGGCATGAGGTCGAAGTAATCGCAAACAACCCTGGAAGTCTTGGGAAAGCGCGCTGTGTTCGCAAAAGACGCCCGGTCGTCAAAAACCACAACCTCAAAATCAAGCATGGCGCCTATTTCGGCAAGCGGCATGGCGATGTGCCCGGCCCCCAGGATGATCAGGCGAGGTTTCGGCGAAAAATATTCCCCGAGGGTGAGCGCGCCGTCCTGCCTCTCGATATACAGGGCGGTGTCCTTGTCCGTTTTGTCGGCCCACTCTCCAATATCCTCACCGGCGTATACATTTTTGCTGATGCCGTCCGGCCGGCAGTGTGTGACGAGGACGGCGTCGCGGCCGTTTTCGAGGTTTTGGAGCAGGCTGCCGTAGACAGTTTCCATGAGCGTTCACACAGCCGCGTTCAGCAGCAGATTGTCCCTGTGGATGACTTCAGGGTAGTTGCCGTCGTTCAGGATGGCCGCCACCTGATGACGCTTCAGCCCCATGATTTTGCGTAAATCCACAGCGCTGTAGTTGGACAGGCCCACTCCCAGATTATTTCCCTCATGGGTGATGCGCACGAGCGCGCCTTTGGAAAAAGCGCCGTCAACATTGCGCACTCCGCCGGGCAGCAGGCTGCCGCCCTTGTGCAGCAGGGCCAGGGCCGCGCCCGCGTCCACATCCACGCTGCCGACAGGTTCCGTCTGATAGGCAAGCCGGAATTTGCGCCGGGGGATGGCCCGGCCGGCGGCGCGCACCCAGGTTCCCAGCGTTTGGTCGACGGTCAGGGCAAAGGCGCGCGTCAACACGTGGAGCGTCCGGCCGGGCAAAATCAGCGTGGGCACGCCGATTTGCGCGGCGCGGCGGGCGGCCAGCAGTTTTGAATACATGCCGCCGGCTCCCGCGGCGCTTTTGCCGCCGCACAGTTTGCCGAGATCCAGCGCCGCCACATCGTTGATATGGTCCATGACCGGGGCGTTTGGCGCAAGCCTGGGGTCGGCGGCCAGCACGCCGGGGGCAGTGGTGAGATTGACGAACAAATCCGCACCGATAAGCTCCAGTAGCAGGCCGGCGAGGCAGTCATTGTCGCCGAACTTGAGTTCGCTTACAGAAACCGTGTCGTTTTCATTGACAACAGGAATAACCCCCCAGTCGAGCAGCAAGGTGAAGGTATTGCGGGCGTTGCGGGTGCGTATGCGTGAGCGGAAGTCATCCCGGGTCAGCAATATCTGGGCGGTCAGCATTTTGTGCGCCGTGAAGGCTTTTTCCCATTCCTGCATCAGCCTTCCCTGTCCCACGGAGGCCGCCGCCTGACGCGCCGCCAGACTCGCGTCCACAGATTTTTGACAGGCCGCCAGCGCGGCGCGGCCGGCGGCCACAGCCCCGGAGGAAACCAGCACCAGACGGCGCGGCCCCTGGGCGCAAAGATCCGTCGGCAGCGGCAATTCCCGCAGAGCCGCCATCTGCCCGGCAATGCTTTCCATAATTTCAACGGCAAGCCCCTGAGGATCGCTCAGAACGGCGCTGCCCACCTTGACAAGCACGACCCGGGCGCAGGCCAGCGCCCTGGCGCGCTCCAGCCGCCAGTTTTCTTCAGCGCACATAGGTCACTTTCACATTCTGCGCATCGTCGTCAATTTCCCCGTCATCGTCTTCGGGCAATTTCCCCGTGCGCCGCAGCGGGGCATGGGGGGCGATTTCGTCCTGCAATGCCCACAGTTGCCTTGTCAGGTCTTCCAATCCCCTGCTTTCCAGAGCCGAGATGAAAAATATGTTTTTCCCCTCGTCCAGGGCGCGCGCCTTCAGGGCCGCGCAGCGCTGCTCGTCAACGAGGTCGATCTTGTTAATCACTTCTATCTGCCGCCGCAGGGCAAGTTCCGGATCAAACAGGGACAGTTCTTCGTTGATCAGGGTAAAACCCGCCCATGGGTCGTTTTCGTCCACATCCTCAATGCTCAGGATATGTACCAGAAAGCGGGCGCGCTCCACGTGTTTCAGAAAGTGAAAACCCAGGCCCTGCCCCGTGTGCGCGCCTTCTATGAGGCCGGGAATGTCGGCGATGACCATGCGCTTGTCCGGGGCTGTTTCATTGATCATGACCCCGAGATTGGGCGTAAGGGTTGTGAACGCGTAGGCTCCTATTTTGGGACGCGCTGCGGAAATGCGTGAAATCAAAGTTGATTTTCCCGCGTTGGGCAGGCCGATCAGCCCCGCGTCGGCCAGAATTTTCAGCTCCAGGCGCAGAGGGAGTTCTTCCCCCGGCTCTCCGGGCTGGGCAAAGCGCGGAGCGCGCATGGTTGAGGATTTGAAGTGCTCGTTGCCCTTGCCCCCGCGTCCGCCGCGCGCCACCGTCACGCGGGCGTCAGGCTCGCTCAGATCGGCGAACAGTTGTTCGCCTTGCGCGGTTTCGGCAAAAACCAGCGTGCCCACAGGCAGGCGCAGCGTCAGATCCTCGCCTTTTTTGCCGTGCCGCTGGCTCCCCTGCCCGTACTGGCCGTTTTGCGCCTCATAGGCGTGCTTCAGCCGGAAATCATACAGGGAAAGCAGGTGCGCGTCGGCCTGAAGAATGACGGAGCCGCCGTCACCGCCGTCGCCGCCGTCCGGGCCGCCGCGCGGCACAAATTTTTCACGGTGAAAGGACACGCAGCCGCGCCCTCCCTTGCCCGCTTTCACCAGGATAGTCGCCTCATCCACAAATCGCATAAATATACCAACGTAAAAAGGGGAAGAAACCGCGGCTTCTTCCCCTGAACATTTTCCACGAAACCGCGCTCAGGCGGCAGCCTTGCTGTCCGTGCGGATCGCTTCCACATGCACGCGTTTGCGCACACGGCGTTTGCGTATGTATTTTTCGTAGCGCACCACGCCGTCAATCTTGGCGAAAAGCGTAAAATCCCTGCCCATGCCCACATTGACGCCGGGAAAAACCGTGGTGCCCAGTTGGCGCACCAGGATGTTGCCCGCCAGAACGCGCTGACCGCTGAAGCGTTTGACGCCGCGCCGCTGCCCCGCGCTGTCGCGGCCGTTGCGTGACGAACCGCCTGCTTTTTTATGAGCCATGTTGTCCTCCTGAAAAGACTGCGCGGGCAGCCTCTATATATTGATGCTTTTGACGCGAAGCGTTGTGAATTCCTGCCGATGGCCGCGCAGCTTGCGTGAATCGTTGCGCCGCCAGCGCTTGAACACCTTGATCTTGGGGGCGCGCCCGTGGTCGGTCACCTCGGCCGTGACTGAAACATCGGAAAGATAGGGCGCTCCGATTTTGCACTCCGCGCCGCCGATCAGCAGCACTTTGTCAAGGGTGATTTCACTGCCGGCTTTAGCGGCAAGTTTTTCAACGGCCAAGCGGGAACCTTCTTCAATTTTGAACTGCTTGCCGCCTGTTTCAATAATCGCGTACATTGTGAACCTCCAAAAATGAGACAATTTTCATGCCCCATACGGCAAGAAAAGTCAAGCGCGTTGTGAAAGAAACCGGCAGGCAACAGCCGGGGCGCGCTCCCCGGCCTCAGGCGTCGGGAGAATCGACGCCTTTGAAGGTGATGCCGCGTATTTCATAGGTGACGCGGCCGCGCGGGATGTCCACCGTTACCTCGTCGCCTTCTTCCCTGCCGAGCAGCGCCTGGGCCACCGGGGAAAGAAACGAGATGGACCCCTTGCCCGGCTCGGCCTCGTCCGGGCCAAGGATGGTGAAACTCCTGTTTTCGCCGCTGTCCACATCTTCC
The DNA here is from genome assembly GCA_031284485.1 of Desulfovibrio sp. Lineage (GTDB taxonomy): Bacteria > Desulfobacterota > Desulfovibrionia > Desulfovibrionales > Desulfovibrionaceae > Desulfovibrio. The sequence continues at coordinate 21,940 of JAISZT010000123.1, read as the reverse complement.
ACATTTACCGTGGCGCCGAACATCACCTTGTCGCCGCTGAGCGCGTCAAGGTCGATAACCTGATACAGGGCGAGGCGGGATTCAATATAATTGATGCGCGCTTCAGCCATGCCCTGACGTTCGCGCGCGGCTTCATAGCCGGCGTTTTCCCGCAGGTCGCCTTCTTCCCGCGCTTCCTTGATGGCCTGAATGATGGCCGGGCGCTCGCTTTTCAGGCGGGCAAGTTCGTCCTCCAGCTTTTTGTAGCCCAGTGTGGAAATGGGGATGCTTGGCATGTGTGAACCTCAATAATAACGGCATGTTTAAAATAGAGACCATTCAGAATATCTGGCGCATGAGGGATTCTCCGCCTTCTGAAGTATCTGCCGACGCGTCGCCATCTTCTCCGCCTCCTGTGGAGGAGAGTCCCTGCAGGGGCATGTCCGCTCTGTAGGCAAAACCTTCAGCCATAATGATGCCGTCGGGCATGGTAAAATCTGTCGGCGCGTACATGTCCTCAACTTTCAGACGGTAATTGCGGAAAATGGGCGCTGCCGTGCGCCCGCCCTGTTCCAGCCTCCCCAGTGACTGCAACTGGTCGTAGCCGATGTAGACACCGGTGACAAGATAGGGCGTAAAGCCCATAAACCAGGCATCGTGTTCTTCATTCGTCGTGCCGGTCTTTCCCGCGATAAAGCGGCCTTCAATCCTGGCGCGCGTGCCTGTTCCGGCGTTGACCGCGTTTTTGAGCAGGGTGGACATCATATAGGCGTTTTGCGGCGTGACGGCCTGCCAGTGTTCCACATCCTGTCGATAAAGCTCACGCCCGTTTGCGTCTGTGATGGAAGTGATGATGCGCGGGCGCACGCCAAGCCCCTGGTTGGCGAACGCCGCGTAAGCCTGCGTCAGGTTGAGAGGCGAAAGCGCCACAGCGCCGAGGCTGACGGCAAGCTCCTGAGGAAAGTGCGGTTCAAGACCAAGGCTTTTTGCCCGCTGGATCACGTTGGCTATGCCTATCTGCTGGGCCACGCGCACAGTGCAGGTGTTGCGCGAAAGCGCGAGCGCCCTGGAGAGGGGCAGTTCCCCCTTGTAGTCGTGTTCATAGTTTGAAGGTCGCCAGACTTCGTTAGTGTAAGGGTTGACGTACACAAAGGGCGCGTCCAGCAGCGTGGAAGACGGCGTAAAGCCCAGATCAAGCGCTGTGGAATACACTACCGGCTTGAAACTGGATCCCGGCTGGCGGCGCGCCTGCGTCGCGCGGTTAAAATGGCTGTCTCCGAAATTGTAGCCGCCGATAAGGGCGACCACATCACCGCTCTGCGGTTCAAGGGAAGCCAGCGCGCCCTGCACGGCGGGCGCCTGTTGCAACAGCAGAGGAATGGGCGTGTCTTTTTGTACCTCGTTGGCGTCAAAAGGTATAGTTTGCTGTATCTTTTTATTTTTGGCGTCGCTTGTCGTCACGGTGCGGTCAGCGGCGGAAACCAGTATGACGTCACCCGGCGTGAGCACCAGCCGCGCGTCTTTTATTGACGGCGCGTTGGCGGCGGCGATCCTGGGGTTGGGCTTGCGCGCCCAGGACATATTGGCAACGGGTATAACCCCTGTGTATCCCCGTCCAAGAGCGACGCTGGCCTCCCTGGCCCCCACAGCCGTCACCAGGGCCGTCACCTTGCCCCTGCCCGACAGATCCAGAGGCGCGAAAGTCGCCTTGTTCAAAAAATCCCGCTGCATGTCGGCATTCAGATGTTGCAGGGGGCCGCGCCAGCCTTGGCGTTTATCCAATTCTTCCAGCCCCTGGCGCAAAGCCTGACCTGCCGCTTCCTGATGGGTGGGGTCCATGGCGGTGCGTACGGTGAGGCCGGCCTCATATACGTAGTCTTCACCGTATTTGCGGGTGTCCACGCCAAGCGCCTGGAGATTGCGCTCCGTAAAAAACTCGATGAGCAGACGACGCACTTCCTCCAGATACCAGAGGGCCGCGCCGTCCTGGCCATCCGGCATGCTCCAGTAAACAAGCGGCTCCGCTGCCGCCTGCTCGTATTCCTGCTGTGATATCCATTTCAAATCACGCAGGCGGCCTAACACGTACATTTGTCGGTTTTTTGCTTCCTGCGGATGCCGAAAAGGGTTGTAGGAGCTTGGAGCCTGGGGTAGCCCTGCCATGACGGCGCTTTCCGCCAGGGTGATGTCTGCCGCGTGTTTGCCGAAATAGGTGCGGGCGGCGGCTTCCACGCCGTAGGCGTGTTCGCCCAGAAATACCTGATTCAGGTAAATGGTGAGAATTTCATCCTTGGGAAGGTGCTTTTCCAGTTCAACGGCAAGGATGGCTTCCTTCATTTTGCGCACAAAACTGCGTTCGGAGGAGAGCAGTAACTGCTTGATCGTCTGCTGGGTAATGGTGCTGCCGCCCTGACTTGTTGTCCCGGTGCGCATGTTGACGTATGCCGCGCGGGCAATGGCCATGGGGTCAATGCCAAAATGGCGGTAAAAGGAAGCGTCTTCGGCGGCAAGGAAGGCCATGGGCAAATATCGCGACATATCCCCAAGGCCTATGATGCGGCGGTTTTCATGGGAGAATACGCCAAGGGTCGAGCCGTCGCGAGCCAGGACAGTTGTAGTCTGCGGCGGGTCGTAACCCGCGATGCGGGCGATATTGGGCAGATCGCGCGAGGCCCAATAAAAAAGCATGGCCACTGCGCCGCCGCCCGCAAGACCGCAGAGCAGACCAAGGCACATCAGCCGGAAGAAAAGTTTTTTAAAAGAAATCTTGAATGGCATGGAGTCAACTTGGTGTTTTTTTGTGGCTTCCACCTGATATTCCCGTTGAAAACCTACTGTTTTTTGTTTGGAAAGTCTACATATCCAGATACTGCGCAGCCAGATGCCCGTAAAATTTTTTGTGTTCGGGCAGGGTTCCGGGCAGATCGTCGGCCAGAATGGCGTAAGCCGTGGAGATGAGGCGCTGTCTGCGCTTGATGTCGGCCAGGCGCTGAAGCGGGGCCTGCGCTTGAAGCAGGGTTTCGCAGTGGCGCAAAAATTCTTGCGTTCTGGCCTCAACACTGTGCAGGGTCGTGACCTTGCGCCGGCCCGCCAGAGCCACGCGCGCTGTCCCCTTGGGGTTGGCCAGCCAAAAATCCGCCAGCGCCGCCGCTTTTCGTGCATTGAGGCGCGGGTATACGGGCAGCATATCCACTCCGACAGAGAAAAGTTCTGTAAAGCCCTGTCCGTCGGTGTCGTTGAGCACAGCGGCGCCGCAGGCCGCCGCCTCAAAAAGGCGAAAATTCAGTTCCGAGGCGGCGCTCTGATTCAGCACAATGCGGCTGCGCCTGAAAACAGCCGTATATTCCCCCTGTTCAAAGCGCAGAGGGCGCAGTTTGTTGAAATTTTCCAGAAAAGGCAGGCGCTCCGGAATGTTGCGCGGTTGCAGCGTGCCCACAAAGGATATGGGGATATCCCGCGTCGCAAGCCATTCTTCTCTGTTCTGTTCGGGCCCGGCATGACTGTAAAACAGCGGAAACCACTGCGCGGCGTGTCCTTCATCACTGAACATGCGCGCATAATCCCGTTGCGCCGCCAGCGCAAAGTCATAGGCATGCGCCAGCGGTATGTGCCAGAGGTTGCAGTAGGTGTCTATACTGTAAAAGATTGACAGCCAGGGCAGAGTTTCCTGTCCGTACAAGATGGGCAGATTGCCGTCGTCACAACAAAACAGAACCTGCGGTTCAAAACCGCGTTTCAGCAGAATATGTTGTAATCGAACGGCGGAGACAGGACTGTTGCATGCAATGTCATGCCCCTTGCCCATACTGCCGAGTGAAATAACACTGTGCCCGGCCGCTTGCAACGCCTGTACAAAATAGCGGTGCCCGACTACAAGGATATTCATCCGGCAGAACAGCAGAAGAATCCCTCATCCCATGGACGAAGGATTCTTCCAATAAAGAACAGCCTGCTATACGCAACCGGTGGGTTTCGGCAGACCGGCCATTTTGCAGGCGCCTTTTCCCGGTCCGGAGGGGAAGAGTTCGTACACTTCCTTCAATTTGTATCCGGTATTTTTGGAAAGAATGCGCACCATGGGGGCGATGCCATTTTTCTTGTAGTAGTCTTGCAGGAAGTCAAGAATCTTCTGGTGGTCGGCATTGATATCGGTAATGCCTTCGGAGTCCTTCACATAATCCATCCATTCCGGACACCAGTCGTCAAAACGGAGCAGGAAACCGTCTTCGTCAACTTCAAAGCTTTTGCCTTTATAGGTTATCTCGGCCATGTGTGTCCTCCTTGGACAGAATTGCTAAATGTACAACAAGAACAGTATGCTCTTGCGCCAGCCGAACTCCCCGTTTCGGCTGAATTCTTAACAAACAACATTATTGCGCAATGACATTAGTAACGCGCTTTATCTATATGGCACAAACGCGCGACAATGGCAAGCCCAGATGACAAGTTTTTATAATTTCTGTTCAGGAAAAATGGACAATTGCGCAATACTTGAATAATATCAGAAAAATTGAGGGTTGCCTATGCGTTTGTATCTGGATTGCGGTCACGGAATAAGCGGTGATATGACGTTGGCCGCCCTGAACCATCTGGGTGTTGACCTTGCGCCGTTTGAGGAAATTCTGGCCCGTGCGGGCATTGTTTGCCGGATTTCCGCACGTGCGGAAATCCGGGCGGGCGGTCCCGGCCGACGGGTGGACGTGACCTGGGAGGACGAACAGCCCTTGCGTCACCCATCCGATATTGCCGCCATTTTGCAAAAGCTTGCCGTCAGCGAGGCAGCGCGGGACAAGGCACTTAATGTGCTTGATGCCCTGACGCAGGCCGAAGCCCACGCCCACGGGATACCGGCCGAGGAAGTGCACTTTCACGAGGTGGGGGCTATTGACACGCTGGCGGATATTGCCGGCGTCTGCTGGGCGCTGGAAACCCTTGGCGTGAGCGAGGTCACGGCTTCCCCCCTGCCCTGGTTTTCCGGCTCGGTGCAGTGCGCGCACGGGTTGATTCCCCTGCCTGCGCCGGCAACGGCCTATCTTATGCGCGGCAAACCGGTGCGAACCGCCGCGCCGCCCGCCAACGAAGAGCTTGTCACACCCACCGGCGCGGCGCTTTTGCATGTGCTGGCCGAATCCTTTGCAGACGGGCCGGAGGGAGTGTTGACCGCGGTGGGCACGGGCTACGGCGTCCGTCCCGCGCCCGCGGGTCTGCGCGCGCTGTTGTTCGAATCTGTTCCGGCGCGGGTTTCTCATCAGTGCGGCGGACATGAGCAGGTGCTGCAACTGGAAACGCACCTGGATCATCTGACCGGTGAAGAACTGGGCATGGCGCTCACGGCGCTGAATGCCTTGCCGCAGGTGCTGGATGCGCTCTGGCTGCCGGGCGTGGGCAAAAAAAACCGGCCGGCCGGGCTGTTGCGCGTACTCTGCGCGCCCTGTGACGGGGATGCGGTCAGCCTTGCCGTGCTGCGTCACACCCACACGCTGGGCTTGAGAAGGCAGCGGCTTGAGCGCGTCGTGCTGCCGCGCGAAGCGGCCGTGTGTGAACAGGGCGGCGCGACGCTCGCCGCCAAGGCGTACACGCTTGAAGGCGCGCGGTATACGCGGCCCGAGGCCGATTCCGTGCGGGAGGAGGTTGAACGTCTGGGAGTGGGCGCGCCGGCCCTGCGTTTCAGATAAAGCGTTGCGTCCCGGAAAAGTAGAAATCGCCGGGCTTGTCTTGTTATTTCTTTGGGCGTATGTTTGCCGGAGCGTGTTTCAAGTGTCGGTTTATACGTTATTATCCTCTGGAGGTTGCCATGCGTTCGCGTTTTCTTTCCTGCCTTCTGGCTGCCGGCATGCTTTTGGGCGCTGCCGTTTCAGCCGATGCCGCCGAAAAACTGATTGTGTACACATCAATGAAAGAATCCCTCATCGGGAAACTCAGGGACGGGTTTGTAAAAAAACACCCTGATATTGCCATGGACTACCAGTCGGCCGGAGCCGGCAAGCTCATGGCGAAAATCGCGGCGGAGCGTGAATCCGGCAAAATTCTTGCCGATGTTGTCTGGACAAGTGAAGTGCCGGATTTTTACAACATGAAAAATGAAGGCATTCTCGCCGAGTACGTTTCTCCGTTGCTGTCTGAAATATTGAATCCTTTTGACGACAGCGTGAAAGGCTTTTTTGCCCCGGCGCGTCTGGGCACGCTCGGCATCGCCATCAACACCCGTTTTATCAAGACGCCGCCGACGCAGTGGGCCGATTTGAGCAACAAGGAATACAGAGGGGCGTTCGGCATTGCCAATCCCTCGCTTTCCGGAACATCCTATATGAGCGTGGCCCTGCTGGTAAAGCAGTTCGGCTGGGAGTTTATTGAAAAACTCAGGGACAACAAGGCCAAGATAGGCAAGGGATCAGGGCAGGTTATTGACGATACCGCTTCCGGCGACCTTGTGGCAAGCCTGGCCGTCGACTATATCACAAACGACAAGATATCAAAGGGAGCCACCCTTTCCCTGGTGTATCCGCCTGAAATGCTGGTAGTTCCAAGCCCGGTGGCCATTATGAAGAATTCTCCGAACATGTCGGCGGCCCAGAAATTTGTCGATTTCCTGCTTTCCAGGGAAGGGCAGACCGTCATCGCCAGCGAAGGCACGCTTCCCGTGCGTGGGGATGTGCCCGTGCCCGATGTCTTCAAATTGCCCAAACCCGCTGACGCCATGAAGCGCGCCATCAAGATTGACTATCTGCAGATCATCAAGGAAAAAGAAAACACGGTTAAAAAGTTCAGTGATATTCTGCAGGGTAAAAGCTGAAGAATTTCGCAAGCCACAGTATCCGGGGGAATTTTTCCCCCGGAGTCCTTTTTCAGGCAGGGAGCTATGGCTACCATACAACTCGAAGGCGTTTCCAGGCGTTACGGGCAGCACACCGTGCTTGAGGGGCTGAATCTGACGGTCAATCACGGCGAGTGTTTTACCTTGCTCGGCCCTTCCGGTTGCGGAAAAACGGTGCTGTTGCGCCTGATCGCGGGTTTTGAGGATCCCACGTCGGGCAGCATACGCATTGGCGACGATCTTGTGGCCGACGCCGCGACCGGCGTGACCGTGCCGCCGGACAGCCGCGATCTGGGCGTGGTGTTTCAGGAATACGCCGTATGGCCGCACATGAGCGTTTTTGACAATGTGGGTTATCCTCTCAAGCTGGCGGGCGTGCCGAAAGAAGAGCGCGTCTCGCGGGTGATGGAAACCATCGCCCTTGTGAATCTGCACGGCCTGGAAAAGCGCCTGCCGTCGGAACTCTCGGGCGGGCAGCAGCAGCGGGTGGCGCTGGCCCGCGCCCTTGTGGGCAAGCCTTCCCTTATGCTGCTTGATGAGCCGCTTTCCAACCTTGACGCCAATTTGCGTGAAGAAATGCGTTTTGAAATCAAGGAATTACAGCATAAACTCGATATCACGGTCATGTATGTGACCCATGATCAGGAAATCGCCCTGGCCATTTCCGACCGCATCGCCGTTATGGACGGCAAGGGCGCCATACGGCAAATCGGTTCGCCTGAAGATATTTTTGAAAAGCCGGTGGACAGTTTTATGTTCAATTTTATGGGAGTCGCCAATTTCTTGCAGGTACGGCGTGAGGGAAGCGGGTTTTTTGTCGGCCAGGGCGGCCAGCCTGTTCCCTGGGACAAGCCGCAAGGCGACGCCGTGGCATGGGTGGCGGCCTTCCGCCCCTCCGATGTGATCATCCGCCGTGACGGCGCGGGGTTAAAGGGCATTGTCAAACGGGCCAGTTTTCTTGGCCCGTACATGGACTATCTTGTGGAAATCGACGGCACGCATCTGCGCACAAGCGTGGATACGCACGAGGCCATCATGCGCGATCTCATGTTTACAGACGGAGAACCATGCATTGTGGATTTGCGCGAAAAGCACTGGTTTGACGCGCAAAGCCTTGGCGAGGTGGGGGCATGAGCACGCAAAGCAAGAAAAAGCCCTTTATTGGAACGGCGGGGATCATCCTTTTTCTCTCCATCGCCATTCTTGTAGTGTTTGTGGCTTTTCCTGTCATACTTATTCTTTTTAACGCCTTCTGGGCCAAGGGAGAATTCAATCTTGTCGATGTCGTCAACGTGCTGCGCGAGCCGGACACTTATCAGGCCCTGCTGAATTCCGTATTCATCGCCTGCGGAACCACAATAGGCAGCACAATCGTCGGCACCTTTTTCGCCTGGCTTGTAACCAGGACTGACCTCCCCTACAAAAATTTTATGAAAGGTCTGTTCCTTGTGCCTTTTATGCTGCCTTCCTTTATAGGCGCGCTGGCCTGGAAAATGCTGCTTTCTCCCAGGGCCGGTTACATAAACCGCTTTTTCATGGACTATTTCGGCTTTGAAGAGCCTGTGTTCAACATTTATAGTTATTACGGCATTATGGCAGTTGAAGTGATGTACCTTTTCCCTTTTGTGTTTATTCAGGTCTGCGGCGCGCTGGAGCGCATGGATCCCACGCTTGAGGAATCGGCGCGCATTTCCGGGGCCGGGCTTTTCACCATCACCCGCCGTATCACCATTCCGCTTGTGTTGCCGAGCATACTTTCCGGCTCGCTGCTGATCATGCTCTATTCCATGGCCCACTTCGGCACTGTGGCTGTGCTCGGCATTGAAAACGGCATTTTCAATATCCCCACACTCATTTATGAGCGCATACACCAGAGCGCGGGGAGCTTTGCCGCCATTCGTACGGGCACGGTGCTGGCCACGGTGCTGGTTGTGTCCGCGGCCTTTATCATCTGGTTGCAGGGAAAAATTCTGAGCAAGGGGCGCTACCAGATTATCGCGGGCAAGAGTTTTCGTCCCATGGAACTGAAACTGCGCGGTCTGCGTTACCCTCTGCTCATTTTCTGCCTTGCCTACATCGGATTCACCATTGTACTGCCCACGGCGGTCATTTTTATGGTGGGAGGGCTGAAGACCTACGGTCTGCCCTTTACCATGGAAAATCTTTCCCTGGACAACTACAAATTCATACTTTTCGATTACAAGACGACAAAGGACGCCATCTGGAACAGCGTTTCCCTCGGCCTGTCCGCCGCCGTCATCACCATGTTCGCGGGCGTCATGATTTCCTACGTTATCGTCAAGATGAAGGTGCGCGGCAAGGGAGTTCTGGAATTTCTCGGCATGCTGCCCTTCTCCGTGCCCGGCTCGGTTATCGCTCTTGGCGTCATTTTGGCCTGGAGCGGCAAATTCGGCATCAACCTGTACAATTCGGTGTGGATCATCCTTGTGGCCTATATCGCGCGTTACATGGCCTTTTCTCTGAAAGCCAACTCTGCCGCGCTGGAGCAGGTGCACGATTCGTTGATTGAGGCCGCCCGCGCCTGCGGGGCGACGATGTGGCAATCTTTGCGCGACATTGTGCTGCCGCTTGTGAAGCCCGGCATGTTCGCGGCCTTTTTCCTGATTTTTCTGCCGTCCCTGCGCGAGCTGACAGTGTCCATCATGCTCTATGCCCCCACGACGCGTACTATCGGCGTTGCGATATACACGCTGAACGAAGACGGTGAAACCGTCATGTCGGCGGCCCTCGCGGGCATCGCGCTTGTCATCATCATCACCGGCCAGACGGTTATTTCCAGGCTGACCGGGGCCTCGGCCAAGGGATAGGGTTATGTCGCACGTAAGGCTCGTCAATGTCACCAAGCGCTTCGGCGCTGTGACCGCCGTGGACAATCTGAATTTCACGCTTGAAAAAGGGGAGTGCTTTTCCATGCTGGGGCCTTCAGGCTGCGGAAAAACCACAACCCTGCGCATGGTGGCCGGTTTTGAAGATCTGGACGACGGCGAGGTGTATGTGGGCGACCGCCTTTTGTCCTCACCCGCCAAAAATTATTATCTTCCGCCGGAAAAACGTGATTTTGGCATGGTGTTTCAGGCCTTTGCCGTGTGGCCGCATTTGTCGGTCTACGAAAATGTCGCCTTCCCCCTGCGTATACGCAAGGTGGCGTCCACCGAGGTGAAGAGGCGCGTTTCCGACGCGCTCGGCGCGACCAATCTGCTTGAGGCCGCCAACAAAAGCCCGGACGACCTTTCCGGCGGCGGCAAACAGCGCGTGGCTCTTGCCCGCGCCCTGGCCATCAACCCCGACGTGATGCTGCTGGACGAGCCGCTTTCAAGCCTTGACCCGCATCTGCGCGAGGAAATGCGTTTTGAAATCAAGGCGCTTCAGCGACAGTTCGGTTTTTGCATCATCTATGTCACCCATGACCAGTCTGAAGCCATGGCCCTTTCCGACCGCATCCTGGTGATGCGCGGCGGCGTGGCCCAGCAGATAGACACACCGTTGAATGTTTACAACAGCCCGGCCAACCAGTTTGTTTTCAGCTTTATCGGTTTGTCCAATTTTCTTGAAGTGCGCGGCGAGGGCGGCGCATACCGGCTTGCGGGCGGGGACGCGCTGCCCGCCGGGCTTGCCCCGCCTCCGGAATTTGCCGGCAACGCGCGCCTGTCGCTGGCCAGCCGTCCGGCGGAAATTGAATTCGACGATGCGCCGGACGCAGCGGCCGCATTGCGCGGCACGGTGGTGCGGAAATCTTATCTTGGCGAGATAATAGACTATCTTGTCAGACTGGGAGATCAGACGATCCGTGTGCAAAAAGTCCGGCACAGCCCCGGGCCGGAGCAGGGCGCAAATTGCGCTTTGCGCCTGCTCAGGCCGACCTGGTATGTCTGCGCCGACGGGGAATGACAGCCGGGTTTTGGAGCCGTGAATGCCGGACGCAGAACTGATCGGCAAAAAAGATAGCATTCGCAATGCGTTGCGCAAGCTGCGTCAAACGCAGCCCGCGCGTCTTGCGCGTGTGCGCGGCGAGGCGGCGCAACGGCGGCTGATGGACGCCCCCTGCTGGCGCGAGGCGCGTTCTGTTGCCCTGTACGCGGCCTTTCGCGGAGAAATTGCCACCGACATGCTGCTGGAGCAAGCCTGGCAAAGCGGGCGGACGGTCTTTTTGCCGCGTGTCCGCCCGGGTGAACCCGGACGTATGGAGTTTGTGCCCTGCGCGGGCAGGGAGCAATTGCGCCCGGGCGCTTTTGGCCTGCCCGAGCCTTTGCCTTCGCTACCGGGCTTTGGGCCGGAAGCGGCGGCGAACAAAGGCTTTGCTCCGGACGTTCTGATCATGCCGGGTGTCGCCTTTGACAGAAGGGGGGCGCGTCTTGGCTCCGGCGGCGGTTATTATGACCGTTTTCTCGGGGCCGGTCCCGCCTGTCAACGTGTGGGTTTCTGCTTTTCCTTTCAAATAGTTGAAACTCTTCCTGTGGAAACATGGGATCAGCGCGTGCACGCCCTGTGCACGGAAGAGGAATTTTTGTGTCTGTAATTTCCTTTGTTTTTCCCGGACTTGACAATGTCCGTTGCGCGTTCTCGACAAAAGCCGCCGGCAATGTGTCCTTTTCCGTCGGCGAAGCTCCCGCGCTTGTGACCCAGGCCCGGCGTTCCCTGCGCTGTGAATTTGCCTGCGCGCAATGGGCGGAGCTTAACCAGGTGCACGGCGATACGCTTGTTTTTGAACCACAGGCTGTGGACGAAGATTGCCGGCCTGAAGCGGACGGCGACGGCATGGCGACGGCAACGCCCGGCCTTGCGCTCATGATTAGGACAGCCGATTGCCAGCCCCTGCTGCTCGCGCACAACAGCGGAAAATTTGTCGCCGCCCTGCATGTCGGCTGGCGGGGCAACCGCCGCAATTTTCCGGCCTCGGGCCTGGCAGGATTTTGCGTTCGCTACGGCTTGCGCCCGTGTGACGTGCTGGCCGTGCGCGGGCCGAGCCTGGGACCCGCCAGAGCGGAATTCGTCAATTTTGACCGGGAATGGGGCCCGGAATTCGCCCCGTGGTTTGACGCGGATTCGCGCACGATGGATCTCTGGAGCCTGACGAGAGATCAGCTCACAGCCGCCGGTTTGCGGCCGCGCCATATTTACGGCCTTGATCTGTGCACCTTTTCCAACAGCGACCAATTTTTTTCCTACAGGCGTGAAAGAGTTTGCGGTCGGCAGGCCGGCCTGATCCGGATTGAAGGCTGAATGGACACCCGGGTATTCCGTATCCTGGCCGTCCTTGCGGCATGCTGGCTGTGCTCCGTTCCTCTGGCCTGCCTGTCCGGGCCTATGCCCCTGAGCGCGCCGGAGGTTTTCCACGCTCTCGCGGCGCGTCTGGGGCTTGTGGACGGGCCGGTTGAGGCGACGCGCCTGCTTGTGGTGGGAGATATCCGTCTTGCGCGCGTCTGTCTGGCGGCCTTGTGCGGCGGCGGGTTGGCCCTTGCCGGCGTCGCCCTGCAAGGGGTGTTGCGCAATCCTCTGGCCGATCCGTTCACTCTGGGCGTTTCAGCGGGGGCCGCCTGCGGCGCGAGTCTGGCCATCGCGCTTACGGGCGGCGCGTTGCGGGTTGCGCAATCCCTGGGATTTTCCCAAGCGGGGCTTGTCGCGGCATCAGCCCTTGCCGGGGCGTTGCTGGCGCTTTTTTGTGCTCTCTGGCTCGGCACGGGCGAAGACGGCGCGCTCAAACAGGAGCGCGTGGTGCTGGCCGGCATCGCCGTGTCCGCTTTTCTGGGGGCGATAGTCGCCCTGGTCAAGGCCTTGCATGAAGAATCCGTCACCAGCATTGTTTTCTGGATTTTAGGCTCGTTGCAGGGCAGGGGATGGGACAGCCTGCCCATGCTCCTGTGTACGCTGTTGCCGGGTTTGCTGGCGGTAGGCCTGGGCTGGCGGGCGCTTGACGTCTTGAGCCTCGGGGATGAACAGGCCGCGCAGCTCGGCCTGGACGTGGGCAGGGCGCGTTTCTGGCTTTTGGCCGGCGCGGGCTGCATGACGGCCGGATGCGTGGCCGTGGCGGGCATCATAGGTTTTGTGGGGATCGTCGCGCCGCATGTGCTGCGCATCCTGCTCGGTCCGGGGCACGGACCCCTGCTGACAGGCGCGTTTTTCGGCGGCGGCATATTGCTCGTCTGGGCGGATGTATTATCCCGTACCCTGACGGGCGGCGGACAGGAACTGCCTGTGGGCGTTGTCACGGCGCTGCTGGGCGGGCCATTTTTTGCCATGCTGGTGCGGAGGCGCTGATGCTTGCGGTGCGCGATCTTACGGTCGGGTATGGTGACAGAACCGTGCTGCATGATGTTTCGTTTACAGTGCGCGACGGCGAAAGCGTGGCCCTGCTCGGCCCCAACGGCAGCGGCAAGACAACGCTTTTGCGGGCCATCTGCGGGGGATTGCGACCCTGGCGCGGGACAATACGCCTGCGGGAACAGGCCGTTGAGAGCCTGCGCCCCAGGGAGCGGGCGCGATTGGCGGCCGTTGTGCCGCAGCGCGCTGAATGTCCGTCCGGCTTGAGCGTGCGGCAGATGGCGTTGCTGGGGCGGTATCCGTATCTTTCCTGGCTCGGCGGATACAAGGGCGGGGATTATGCGGCGGCGGACGCGGCTCTTGCCGCTGTGGGGGCCGGGGAATTGGCTATGCGCAAGGTCGGCGAGCTTTCGGGCGGAGAACTGCAGCGGGTGCTGCTGGCCCGTGCCCTGGCCCAGCGGACTCCGCTGCTTTTGCTGGATGAGTTGGCCGCCGGGTTGGACGTGGCCCGCGAAATCGCGCTGTTTGATTTGCTGGAACGCCGCCGCGCCGACGGAATCTGTCTGGTGATGGCCATGCACGACTGCAATCTCGCCGCGCTCTATGCCACGCGCATCATGGGCCTGAAAAACGGCCGTCTGCTGTTTGACGGGCCGGTGGCCGAAGTTTTCACGGAAAAAAATCTCGGAGAGCTTTACGATATCCCCCTGTGCGTGTTTCCGCACCCGCAGGGGGGCGTGCCGCAGGCTTTGCCGGCGCATCGCGCGGGGGAGAGTGTTGACTTAAACATATATTTCCGGCAGAATACCCCCATCTGAAAAGAAGGAGAGGGGAAAATGCCGACATGCAAAAAAAGTGGTTCCGGGCAGATAGTGAAAAGCAGTGTTGCGACAGGCAGCGGTTTCTCTGCACAGAATGTGGCTGCAATTTTAGGGAAGGGGACGCCTGTTCACACGTCGAACCAAAGTTGTCTCGCGGAAGAATTCATGGTTGACCTGACATTACGTATTTGGCATGCCGTCACCACTACTGACTTGTTTTTTTTCACTCCGAGAAACTGTATTATATATATTTAAGTAAACACTCTCCGCAAAGTAATGGCATAAAAATCACCAATGGCGCACAAGAGCATCCTGAAAAACACCTTTTCCACTTTTTTGGAGAAATGCGGCCGTGGGCGTGGTGGATTATGGCGATCCCCGGCTTGACCGAAAGGAATTCCTGGTCTATGTTACAGATCCTCTGCATACTCCAAAAACAAAGGCATACAACATATTATGAACTGGGATTGGGAAAAACTTCAGGAAAAACGGCAGCGTCGACAAGATAAAACACCACCCCCGCCGCCGCAGGACCAGGACGGCGAGAACCCCAAAAACGAAAAACCAGGGGCAAAACGCAAGGTTTTTTCCGGAGACAACGGCCCGGCGGACAATTTCAGACGTCTGGCCAACATGAAAACGCCCGGCAAACGTTCAGTGCTGCTGGTTGCGCTCGTTATTGTGATTCTTTGGCTTTTGTCCGGCATCTATATCGTCAACCCGGACGAACAGGGCGTTGTGCTGCGCTTCGGCCGCTACGACAGAACAGAAGGCCCGGGGCCGCATTACGCGTGGCCCGTGCCGTTTGAATCGGTCTACAAGCCGCAGGTCACGCAGGTGCTGCGCAGCGAAGTCGGATTCCGTTCCGTGGGACAGTCCGCGTCCTTCCAGCAGGGGCAGCTACGCACCGTTCCCGAAGAAGCTTCCATGCTCACAGGCGATGAAAACATCGTCAACGTGCAGTTCAGCGTGCAATACAAAATCAGCGACCCCGTGGCCTATCTTTTTAATGTGGCCGCGCCGGGGGCGCTGGTGCGCAACGCGGCCGAAGCCGCCATGCGCGAAGTTATCGGCAACAGCCAGATTGATGCGGCCATCGCCGACGGCAAGCTCAAAATACAAAGCGACGCCACACAACTTCTGCAAAAAATTCTCGACCGCTACGGCGTCGGCATGCAGGTGCTTGCCGTACAGTTGCAGGATGTGCATCCGCCGCAGGATGTTATTGACGCCTTCAAAGACGTGGCCAGCGCGCGCGAGGACAAAAGCCGCATCATCAACGAGGCCGAAGCCTACCGTAATGAACTGCTGCCGCGCGCGCGAGGACAGGCCGCGGCCATAGGCAATCAGGCGGACGCCTACAGCGCCACTCGCGTTCAGGGCGCTTCGGGTGAAGCCGCGCGTTTTGACGCGCTGCGGGTGGAATACGAAAAAGCGCCCAAGGTCACGCGCCAGCGGCTTTATTATGAAGCCATAGAAGAAATTCTTGCAAACTCGGGCGAAAAGGTGCTTATGGACGGATCAACCGCCGGACGCACCCTGCCCTTCCTGCCCCTGCCGGGACTGAGCGGAGTGCCCGCTCCCAGAACGGAGACAAAATAATGTCCAAAAATCCAATGGTTCCGATCACACTGCTCCTGATACTTCTGGCTGCGGGTTCTCAGTGCTTCTTCACTGTGCACCAGACGCAAAAAGCGTTAATACTGCAACTTGGCGAACCTCTTTCGCGGGTGTATGACGCCGGCCTGCACCTGAAACTCCCCTTTGTGCAGAACGTCATCTATTTTGACGCCCGCGTGCTGGATTATGAAGCCCGCTCCCGCGAAGCCTTCACTGTGGACAAAAAAGCCATTGTGCTGGACAACTACGCCCGCTGGCACATCATCAATCCCTTGCAGTTTTACCAGACCACGCGCAATGTTCCCGGCGCGCAGGCCCGCCTCGACGACGTTGTCTACTCCCAGTTGCGGGCGCTTGTCGGCGCATACACCCTTACGGAAGTCGTTTCCTCGCACCGCGCCGACATCATGAAGGAAGTCACCAACAAGGTTTCCGATTTGATGAAAAACTTTGGCGTGGAAGTTCTGGACGTGCGCATAAAACGCACAGACCTTCCCGCGGAAAACCAGCGCGCCATCTTCGGCCGCATGCGCGCCGAACGTGAGCGTCAGGCAAAGCAGTACCGTTCGGAAGGCGAGGAAGAATCCACGCGCATCCGTTCCGACGCCGACCTGCAACGCGCAGTCATTCTGGCGGAAGCCTCGCGCAACGCCCAGGTGCAGCGAGGCAAGGGCGATGCCGAGGCGGCGGCCACATACGCGCAAGTCTACAACAAATCGCCGGAATTCTATGCTTATGTGCGCTGGCTTGAATCCATGCGCAATTCTTTCAAACACAACAGCAAAATGGTGCTTTCCACGCCGACGCAATTGCTGGCCCCGCAGGAGTAAGAATACGGTTATTCCGGACACAAAAAATAGAACGCCCGAGAAAAATCTAAAAAAACTCTTGAAAAAATACCGTAGCCGTTGCATTCTCCGCAACAAAGCTTTCAACATCTGATGCTTTCTGCTACGGAGAAACACATGGAATTCAGCTTTATTTCAATGGTCACCCAGGCGGGGCCGACAGCCAAGGCGGTACTTGCCCTTCTGGCGCTCATGTCCATCGCGAGCTGGGGAATGATGATTCAGAAATTCATCATGCTCAATGCGGCAAACCGCAAATCCAGGGACGGCACCGAACGCTTTATAAAAGCCGCCAACCTGCGTGAGGCTGTGCAGATTTTGGGCAGCGATCCCACATCGCCGCTCTATTATATTGCGCATCAGGGCGTGCAGGAATTCAACAAGTCAAAAGAGCTCGGAAACTCCAGCGAGGTCGTGGTGGACAATGTGCGACGCGCCCTGCGTCAGGGAGTCGGCAGTGAAATGGCGCGCTTGCAGAGTTCACTTTCACTGCTTGCCACAACCGCCAATACAGCGCCATTTATCGGACTGTTCGGCACTGTCTGGGGCATAATGCAATCCTTTCACTCCATCGGCCTGCTCAAATCTGTTTCGCTTGCAACGGTTGCGCCCGGCATTTCCGAAGCGCTGGTGGCGACAGCCATCGGCCTTGGCGTGGCGGTTCCCGCCACCATGGGATTTAACGTCTTCATGGGTAAACTTTCGCAGGTGGATACGCTGCTGGTCAACTTCGCGAGCGTTTTTCTGAACCGCGTCCAGCGTGAACTCAACGCCCACAGGCCGGTTCAGCGCGCGGGCGCCACGGAGGTCTGATCATGGCCTCCAACATAGGCAACGGCAGCAAATTCGTTTCAGAGATCAATGTTACGCCTTTCGTGGACGTAATGCTGGTGCTTTTGATCATCTTTATGGTTGCCACTCCCATGATGAGCCAGGGGCTGGATGTCGATCTGCCGCAGACAAAACAGGTGCGGACCCTGCCTACTGAAGCTGACCACATGGTGCTCACCGTGCGGCGGGACGGCAAAATTTTTCTGGACGAATACGGCGTGGATACGATGGATGACCTGGAAGGCTACCTCCTGCGCCTTGTCAAGGAAAAAAACAAAAGCCTGTTCCTCCAGGCCGACAGAGAAGTGCCCTATGGCCTGGTGGTGGAAGTCATGGGCCATATCAAGGCTGTCGGCATTGAAAAACTCGGCGTGGTGGCCGAACAGCCGGAAGCGCCGGACACTCGCGGCGGCAAGCCCGCCGCGCCGGCGAGAAAGTAGGCTGCATGCGGCTGGCCTCGTACGTCCTTTCTCTGTGCCTGCACGTGGCGGCTCTTCTGCTTATACTATACTGGCCCCATCGTCCTCCATTGCGTCTGGACACGCCGCCGATTACGATAAGCCTTGTGGAAGGCGCGCCGGGCGGCAACAGGACACCCTCTCCCATTTTGGGACATATGGGCGCCCGGGACGACGGACCCAAAGCGCCCACGCCGCCCGCGCCCAAGGCTGAAATAGCCGCGCCGGAAAAAGCGCCGACCCGGGAACCGATAAAGGTGCCGGAACCGCCGAAAGATACGACAACGCCTGTTAAAAAACCGGAAGTGAAGCCGGAGCCAAAAAAAGAGGAACCAAAAAAAGATGCCCCCCCAAAAGAAGATAAAAAACAGGAACCGCCAAAACAGCCAAAAATTGATCCGGTAAAAGCGGCGCTTGAACAGGCGCGGCGGGCTTCCTCGCGCGCTGACTCCGGTGACCGCGGCAACGCCATAGAGCAGGCGCTCGCGCAGGCTCAACGCAGAGCGGGCGGCAACAGCGGCGGGGGCGGAGGTGAAGGCGACGGTCCCGGAGGCGGCGGACTTGGAGATGTTTATATGGGGCAGGTCATGTTGGCCGTGCGCCCGAATTGGGGATTCGCCTCGGCAGGACGGATTAACCTGAGCTGCGTTGTGCGCGTGAAGGTAGATATGCAAGGCAAGGTATTGCAAGCAGTTATTTCTCAGGGTTCAGGGAACAGTCAGTTTGACGCTTCGGCGGTCAACGCCATATTGCGCACAAGCCAGGCCGGTCAATTTCCACCGCCGCCGTCACAGGAATATACAGATCTGGATCTGGTGTTCACGCTTGATGAACTGATGGGACGCTGAATTGCACCGTTTTTGGAGAGTCACATGCCACTTTTCCTCCATGCGCTTTTTCTGATGCTTGTCGCCGCGCTGTTTTCTTCCGCAACCGCTTCGGGGGCGGCCCTTGCAAGCGCTGATCTGAATGACGGATACAGCGGCAAAGTTCTGGACAAGGTATGCCAGGTATGGGCGCCGCCCCCTGGGCTTAAGGGCGACTTCAAGGTTCGCCTCACAGTTTCGCTGGATGAGCAGGGCAAGGTTGTCAACTGCGTACCCGCAAAATTGTCCGGAATGGAAGCGCTGGATATTTCAGCCTGCGGCGCTGTGCGCCAGGTCGGCAATTTCGGCACGCCCCCGTACAATGCCCCTCTGGACGTGTATCTGACCTTTTGGACGGGCATGCCCAAGGGCAAGACAAAAGCGGCCGCGCCTACCAGCGAAGAAGCTATGCGGGCTGAAGTGATAGCCAGGACAAAAGCCGAACAGCTTATGCGGGAACAACATGCCGATGCCGCTGAAGAACGGGCGAAAGAACGCGCCCGTTCCGTTGCCGAAGCTTCCGGCCGGGAGCTTCCTGATGTGCGCCCCGCGCCCGCCGCGCCGCCGGCCAAAAAAACAGCGGCCAGTCCGGAAGCGGATAAAAAGAAGGATACCAAGAAAGAGAAAGGTACACCTGTCGCCGAATCAGACAGCAAAAAATCAGGGCCCCCCGGCACCGCCAACCCCTTCACAAACGGAAAAAAATCCCCGGACGGCAAAGTAACGTCAACGCTCGCAGCCGCCCCACCGACAGAGAAACCGCAGCAACAATCCCCCGCTGTCCGGAGCAGCGCAGGCCTTACAGATGAAGAAAAGCGTCTCACAATGTCGCCGCCCGCGCCCGCGACCAGTGTCGCGCCTCACGAAAACACGCAGACGCCCGCTGACACAGGGGCAAACACGCGTCACGAAAAATATCTCAGAAACGTCACCTGGGATCTGCGCACAGCCATCATCGTCCCCGCGAAAACCCCCCCAGGTGTCTATTATCCTGTTGTCCGGCTACGCGTGGACGCCGGCGGAGTCATCAAAAAATGCGATCTGGCGCAAAGCAGCGGTGATGCGCTACTTGACAAATATACGTTGCGGGGCATAGGCAAACTAGGCCAAGTAAGACCGCCGCCCGCAGGCCTCGGCGACACGCTGGAACTCACCCTTAAACTGGTGCGCCGATAAACGCGAACAGATAACGCGAGGAAGACACACATGAAAAAAATCGCTATTTTCCTGGCCTTTGGCCTCTGGATGGCATGCACGGACGCGGCATGGGCCGCCCTGCGCGTAGACATCTATGGGCCGGGGCAAAACATAGTAAATCTGGCGCTTGCCACCCCGATAAAAGGAGCGCAGAATGAAGCCGCCGGCATGGGGCAAAACCTGCAGCAGCTCGTTGAGCAGAACCTGAACATTCTGCCCTTTATGCGGCTCACATCACCCAAGGCCGTACTGGGCGGCACTCTGATGGCGGGCTATGAACCGCCGAATTTTGACTTCAAACGCTTTCAGCTTGCCGGATCTGACATCGTGGTCACCACTTTCTGGCCTGACGGCGACAGCGGCACAAAAACCGTTCAAATGCGGGCTTTTGAAACAAATACCGGCGGACGGCTGTTCGGCAAGGTATACGAGAGGGTCACAAGCAAGGATCTGCCCGAGGTGGCTGACCGCTTCTGCGCCGACCTGCTGGAAGTACTGACCGGCAACGGGGCTTTTTTCCGTTCCACCTTGGCGTTTGTGAAGAAAACAGGCATAATGAGCGCAAATGTCTGGCTGGTCAAACCCACAGGGCGGGATTTGCGCCAGATTACCAACATGCCGGGCGAAGCTCTTTCACCGGCATGGTCGCCTGACGGACGTTTTGTGGTGTTCAGCCACATTGACCCCAAATCCCACGCTCTGGGCATCTGGGATCATTCAAACGGCAAGGTGCAGCGCATACGTTTCCCCGGCAATGTGGTCATCGGCCCGGCTTTCATGCCGGACAACAAGGTCGCCGTAGCCCTTTCCAACGGCAAGTATCCGGTAATCTTCCAACTTAACCATGTATTTCAGAAAGAACGTGTGCTGGAGCAGAGCGATGCCATCAATGTTTCTCCCACTTTTGACCGTACCGGCACCAAAATGGCTTTTACCTCCTCCCGTTTGGGTGGTCCGCAAATCTTTCTGAAGGATCTGGGGAGCGGCAGCATTACGCGCGTAAGCAAAAATGGTTCATACAACACCGAAGCAAACCTTTCCCATGATGGAACGCTTGTTGTATACAGCCGCATGACAGATTTCGGACACCGCATATTTGTGCAGGACATGATCACCGGCGCGGAACGTCAGATTAGTTTTGGCCCCGGCAGTGATGAACAACCCTCTTTTTGCGCGGACAGCTATTTTATTGCCTTTGCCTCATCACGCGGCGGAGGACGCGGCATTTATCTGACCACTCGCCACGGAGGAGATGCGAAACAGGTGCCCACAGGCGGCGGGCTTGCAGCATTCCCGCGTTGGAGTATGCCTGCGGCGCAAAAATAGGAAGGCATAAAAAATTTTGGTCAACAGATAAAAAACTACATCTTTGCCTTGACAAAATCGGGCGTACGGATACCATTTGTAGTGGCGCGGTCATGGGACACGCGTTGTGCGGAAAGGAAAGGAATTTTTTTATTTTTGAGAATTGTTCAGGAGGACACAATGAAACGCTTTGCTCTTATTCTTTCTCTGGTGATGGCCTTGGCCGCCGGCTTTGGTTGCGCAAAAAAAACCGCTGACAGCTATGATGATGGTCTGACCCCCGAAATGCGCGCTGCTATCCAGCAGATCACGGATGCCCGCGTATACTTTGCTTTTGACAAGTTCGACATCAAACCCGAATACAAGGATCTGCTGAGAAACAAAGCCGATTTGATCAAGAAATACGCGAGCATTCGTGTGCGTATTGAAGGCAATTGTGACGAACGCGGCACACAGGAATACAACCTAGCCCTCGGCGAACGCCGCGCCCGCGCTGCCTACGAATATCTGGTAACGCTCGGCGTGAACCCCGGTCAGCTTGAAATGATCAGCTACGGCAAAGAAAATCCGGCTGTACAGGGCAGCGGCGAATCCGCCTGGTCCAAAAACCGCCGCGACGACTTCCGCGTGGTTGCTCACTAAACCTTGTTTTTGTTTGCACGGAGTAAAAAAAGCTACCCCTTTCGGGGGTGGCTTTTTTTATGACTCTTGCCAGGGCTTCGCCACTGAAAACCGCTCAGCGGGGCGTGACCTGCCCTTCTAATTTCTTGTCTTTATGTTTTCCGGTGAGTGTGCGCAGAAAGGCGACAATGGATTCCCGATCATTCCGGGGAATCTCCATGCCGGAAAGGTACACGCCCATGATGCGCACCGCCTCATCCAGCGTTGTAACCGTGCCGTCGTGCAAATAGGGCGCGGTCAG
>JAISZT010000063.1 GCA_031284485.1 Desulfovibrio sp. | reverse complement strand
CTTGTGGCGATGCCGGAAGTATATGCCTTGACGACGAAAGCACGAGTTTCTGCACTTGCTGTTTTCATGTCACGAGTCTAAACTTTTTCTATATAAAATGAAAGTTAAAATGCTCTAATACTGGGGAAGGTTGGTGTCCACATCTCTGGCCCAGGCGTTGGTGCCCCCCAGCAGGTTGAGCATTTTGCCCGCGTAGCCCGCCTCATGCAGAGCGCGGATGGCAAGGGCGCTGCGCCGGCCCACCTTGCAGATGAAAACCGCTTCCCTATGCGGATCAAGTTCGTCCATGCGCCGCACAATCTGGCCGAAGGGCACGGGTCTGGCGCCTTCAAACACAAACACATTCCGCTCGTGCTGCTCGCGGACGTCAACCAGTTGCAGGGACTCTTCCCTGTCCAGACGGGCTTTCAACTCTAGAGGCGTAATGCCGTCTATATCCTCATCCGGCTGCGTCAGGCCGCAGAACTGTTCATAATCAATCAGCTCGTTTATGCTCGGATTTTCTCCGCAAACAGGGCAGGCCGGGGCTTTTTCCAGTTTCACCTCACGAAACCTCATGCGCCAGGCGTCAAAAAGCAGGAGGCGGCCAATGAGTCCACGGCCTTCGCCCACGATCAGTTTTATGACTTCGCAGGCCTGTATTGTGCCCACTATGCCCGGCAGAACCCCCACCACTCCGCCTTCGGCGCAGGACGGAACCAGACCCGGCGGCGGCGGAGCTGGATAAAGGCAGCGGTAGCACGGCCCATCGGCCGCATGAAAAACCGTGGCCTGGCCTTCAAACTGGAATATGGAACCGTAAACATTGGGAATATCCAGCAGCACGCAGGCGTCGTTCACCAGGTAGCGGGTCTGATAGTTGTCCGTGCCGTCGGCCACCACGTCATAGTCGTGCAGTATGTCCATGGCGTTGCCGGCGGTGAGCGCGACATTGTAGGTGACGACGTTTACAAGGGGATTCAGCCCCTTGATCCTGTCTCTGGCCGATTCCGTTTTCGGCCTGTCAATGTCGCGGGTGCTGTGGATGACCTGGCGCTGGAGATTGGAGGCCTCCACAAGATCATGATCCACTATGCCTATGGTTCCGACGCCGGCGGCGGCCAGATACAGCGCCAGCGGAGCGCCCAGCCCTCCGGCGCCCACAATGAGCACTTTGGCGGCTTTCAGGCGCTTCTGGCCTTCAGGCCCCACCTCAGGCAGCAGCAGATGCCGGCTGTACCGCGAGAACTCGTCGGTGTCCAGATCGACCAGACGCCTGTCGGGGATGAGGCTCATGGCCGGCGTCCCTTGTCATTCGAGCGGGCGCCGCAATCGGGAGCCGGAGCCTTTCCGCCGGCAATCGCCGGCACGATCATCACCGTTTCTCCATCCGGGACGGGCGTTTCAAGCCCGGACGCGTTCTTCACGTTTTTCTCGCCGACGTAAATGTTGATGAACGAGCGCAGGTTGCCGCCGTCATCGTAAAGATGATTCCGGATATCCGGGTAGGCTCCGGCAAAGGCGGCAATCGCCTCGCCCGCGGTGCCCCCCTCAACTTCAACTTCCGCCTTTCTGTCGGTAAAGGCGCGCAAGGCCGTGGGAATCAAAATCGTAACCGCCATGATACTGTGCTCCTTTCAATATCGCCGTTTTCGGGCGCGGTGTTGTGCCGCGCATTCCAATTCTTCATGGTTGAACAGCGCGCGGTCGCCGGAAAGCTCCCAAGAGGAAATCTCCGCCGATGCGCCTCTTCGCACGCTCAGGATGACGTAGGAGTAAAAGGGCAGCGCCTGCTCCCGGTCGTATTCCGACGGCGTGGCCGGGTGATCCGGATGCGAGTGGTAAAAGCCGATCACGTCCAGACCGCGAAGGCGCGCCTGCCTTTCCGCGCGCATGAAGTCGTCCGGCTCAATGCGAAAACGGTGGTGGCGTTCTTCCGCCTGGCCGGCATTGGGCACGGGCAGGATATCCTCCACCCTGCGCCGCCCGCTTTCGTCAATTTGCCCGAGCAGGAAGCCGCAGCATTCATCCGGATACCATTTTTCCCCTTCGGCGCGGATATGCCGTTCCACATCCCCGGAGACAAGGATCATGTCTCTGCCTCCCAAAAGGAATCGGACAGATAACGCGTGCCGGTATCGCACAATATGGTGACTATTTCAGAATGCCTCGGCGCCTTGCGGGCAAGCTTGAGGGCCGCCTGAACATTGGCCCCGGAGCTGATGCCGACGAGAAGGCCTTCTTCGCGGGCCAGCCTGCGCGTCATGGCGCAGGCCTCCTCGGTGCTTACGGCGATGACATCGTCAATCAGGCTTTCATCCAGAATCCCCGGCCTGATTGTGGACTGCATGTGCTTTGTGCCTTCAATGCCGTGGAGGGGAGAATCCGGCTGAACCGCTATGGCGCGGATCGCGCTGTCATGGGCCTTGAGCCGTCCGGCCACGCCGGTGAAAGTGCCTGAGGTGCCCATGCAGGCGACAAAATGCGTTATCCGGCTCTGCCGCAGTATTTCCGCGCCCGTGCCGTCGTAATGGGCCAGTGCGTTGGCTTTGTTGTTGTATTGATCCGGATAGAAATACACTCCGGGGTCGGCCGCCGCCGCCGCCCTGGCGGCGAGGTAGGCTCCGTCCGAGCTTTCCAGGGGATCCGTGTATACGATATGCGCGCCGTAGCCGCCGAGCATGCGTTTGCGCTCGGCGTTGGCGTTGGCGGGCATGTACAATGTCACGGCATGTCCGAGGGCCGCTCCCATCATGGCATAGGCGACGCCCGTGTTGCCGCTGGTGGCGTCAAGTATGATTTTGCCCTTTTTCAAAAGGCCTTTTTGCATGCCGTCCAAAAGCATGGCTTTGGCGGCCCTGTCTTTGACGGAACCGCTGGGATTGCAAAATTCCGCCTTAGCTGAAAGAACGATTCCCGGCACTTCGGCCGCGATCTTGTCCAGTCTAAGCAAAGGCGTGTCGCCCACCATATCCAGTATGCGCATGATTATTCCCGAATGCCGCATCCGGCCGTGATGCTTGACAGACTGCGGCGCAATCCGCTGACGCCGTTGGTGTGAAGAAAAAATACCGGCGTGCCGAGGCTGCGGCTGTGATGCAGCACCTCGGATCTGGCGCTGTGCGACACCATTCCGGTCAGCAGAATCATGATGTCCGGATTCCCTATTTTTCCGACCAGACAGGATTCTTTCCCGCTGAACACTTTGAGGGTCACGCCGTATCTTTCAGCCGCCTTTTCATATTCACGCTTCAGCCTGTCCAATCCGCCCACAAAAGCCGCGCGCATATCCCTGCTCCGGAAATGAGGTGAAAAGCATCCGTTATTTCAACTATAAAAACGATAGAAAAAATAATATTTAATCCTGCCGGACGATGGAAATAATTTTTTCGCATAAGCATATTCGCGCCGGGCATTGTCTTTCCGGCCCTCGCGCCGTCAGCCGGCGGTCCGGCACGTCCCGCAGGACTGCCTTGCATCCCCGGTCAGGGTATGATAGCTGCAGGTACTGATGTAAAATATTGGCTCTAGTATCGTGTAACGTTTAAAATTGTAAAAATATTATAATGGGTGTATCCTTGATGTCACCAGCAACACGGGAGGCATCATGGCAACAAAATATACGGTTATTCTCAGCCCATCCGAGCGAGCGCGGATATTTTTTGGCAGTGGAGCCGCTTTTAGGTGAAGTAACCTTACAGATAACAGAAAAACGGACCCGTAAAGAATGGGCTGAGTTCATAAAGCATCTTGCTGAAGATCGCTACCCACACGCAA
>JAISZT010000048.1 GCA_031284485.1 Desulfovibrio sp. | reverse complement strand
ATATGCGCTTACGGCAGAGGATACCAGACGAAAATCAACGCGATCTTGCGTCGTGAAATGCTTGCTTCCAAAGCGCACGAGCAATAAGGTATTTGTTGAATGCCATACAAGGAATGAAGGCCGGCCATACAATTTCATTGCGCCGCGCCGGCAGCGTCCTGACAGTCAGGACTTCAGGCAATACAGTCCAGCCAATGACGAATTTCATGCGCTTTGCCGCCGTGCTCGGGCGCGTGGGCGGCAAGTTGCAGAACGCAACCGCCGCACCCGGTCAAGGCGCTCACGTGTCCCGGACTTCCATCTTCCATGCCCTTCCAGCAGGCGGATGCGAGGTCGGCACTGAGAAGCGGCTCCAGCAATTTCATGACGCCGCCAAAACCGCAGCAAAGGGAAACCCCTTTCACCATCTCCGGAAGCACGCTCTTGAGCCAGACAAAGTCCGGATCAGAATCGCCCCAGTGGCACGGACTGTGGTAGACCGGCACAGAGGGCGCATTGTTCGTGAGCGTGGCTTTTGCGCCCCCAAGCAAGGTGGAAAGCGGCGTCACGGCGTTCAGCCATTCGCGCGCATCCAGTCTGTCCATGATCCCCATTTGGGCATAGCGCCTGAGACTATGGACGCATGAAGCGCAGAAAACGACCACTGCGGGCTTGCCGAGTCCGCGCCACCAGGCAAGATTGATTTTGGCCGCTTCACGCGAGCTCTCAAGCATGCCCGCATGCGCGTATGTGCCGCCGCAACAGGTAAAGCCCGAAGCCGAACAACGCTCCGTCCCCAGTTTTTCCAGTATGCCGTCCGCAGCCTTCATCCAGACGGGGCGCAGCCGCGTAGCCGTGCACCCGCCAAAAATCACCGTCTTCAATCTTTTTGACATTCGGCTCACCTCCAGCGTAAGCCACGGCTTTGCCCTCGGGGGCGGGGTCATGGCCAGGGCCGAGGCGCGCAGTATGCGCAAGCGTTCGGGCAGCAGGACGCCGGGCGCAAGGGGAGCGGCCTTTGCCGCCAGCGGCCACGCGACAGCACCCCGCCTGATCCATTCCCGCCAGAAATACTGTCCAAGCCGGGGGCGGCGCTGTCTTGCCTTGCTGAGAGCTTCCGGCACGGACAAATTACGCGGACAGGCGAGGAGACAGCGTTCGCAGCACACGCAGCGCCCCGCGAGCGCCACGCATTTTTTCGGATCCAGCCCTGGCTCGCCCTTGTCGGCAAAGGCCAGGACGCCCTGCTTTGCCTTGGGGCTGTATTCTTCCCGGCGTGTGTGGCGAAATACCGGACAGGCGTTGACGCAGGCCCCGCACTGGGTGCAACCGCGCTGTTCCGCCATGTCAGTATCCCTTGCCGGGATTCATGATGCCCTTGGGATCGAACATTTTTTTGATGCCCCGCATGATCTCCAGCTCACGCAAGGGTATCTGCAACGTTATGTCCTTTGAGATGCCCACGCCGTGTTCTCCGGACTGGGTGCCTCCAAGCGCGATGACAGCCTTGTTGATTTCCTGCCGGGTTTTTTCGGCCCTGACGGCCTGATCCGGATCCGAGGCATCGTACATGAGGTTCACATGGATGTTGCCGTCGCCCACATGGCCAAAATTCAGAAATGTTGTTTGATGCCCGGCGGCGATTTTTTCAAATTCTATTATGGCTTCAAGAATTCTGCCGCGCGGCACGGTGACGTCATCGACGATCTTGTCCGGCCCCAGCGTGAAGACCGTGGGATTGATGCGCCTGCGCACCTCCCAGAGGGGTTCCTCCTCCGCTCCGGATCCGC
Source organism: Desulfovibrio sp. (assembly GCA_031284485.1). Lineage (GTDB taxonomy): Bacteria > Desulfobacterota > Desulfovibrionia > Desulfovibrionales > Desulfovibrionaceae > Desulfovibrio. Next base: position 21,320 of record JAISZT010000048.1, on the reverse strand, counting down.
TCACAGACCAGACGATGTTTGGCATGGCCTTTTCAATACGCTCGCTCTCGTGCCGCAGCGCCTCTCTGGAACCGTCCAGACGGACAAGGAGGACGGAGCGCACTCCTTCCGGCCAGGGAACCTCGCCCGCGCAGGTCATGATGTCGATGATTTTATCGCCAATGTATTCAAGGGCACAGGGCAAAATGCCCGCCTGAAAGATGGCGTCCACGGCCTTGAGGGCGTGTTCGCAGGAGGCGAAACCCGCCAGCAGCGAGGCCGAGGCCTCGGGCTTGGGAAGGAGCTTCAGCCATATTTTGGAAACAAAACCCAGCGTGCCTTCCGATCCGACTATAAGCCGGGCGACATCCAGTCCCACGACGTTTTTGTGATTGCGGCCGCCGAACATCACCACGTCGCCTCCCGGCAGAACCACTTCCACGCCCAGGACGAAGTCTCTTGTGACGCCGTATTTCAAAGCGCGCATGCCGCCCGCGCAGGTGACAACGTTGCCGCCGATGGTTGCGGCCTTTACCGTGGCCGGATCCGGCGGGTAATAAAGCCCCCTGGCCTCGCACGCGGCCTGAAATTCCGCGGTATTGACGCCAGGTTCCACCACGGCAACAAAATCCGTGCCGGATATTTCCAGAATGCGGTTCATTTTAAGGGTGGACACGACAATGCCCGGCCTTACCGGCACGCAGTCGCCCACCAGATTGGTGCCGCTGCCCCGTATGTAGACGGGCATGATTTCGTCATTGGCCCAGCACAGAAGCGCCTGTACCTGATCCACTCTGTCGGGGCGCACCACGGCCAGCGGTGTGCCGCGCTTCAGACTGGCGTCGGAGGAATACACGACCAGTTCTTCGGGCGAGGTCAGGACTTCGTCGGGGAAAATTTTTTCAAGAACGCTTTTGTGCCCGGCCCGCAGTGTGTTGACTGACATAAATGCCTCTCGCTATTTTAACTTTGCGCATGTTCGCTCCAATGTGCAAGACTTCGCACCCTGTATGCTTTATCTGACTGGATATCAAGAGGATTTTTGGACAGCGCCAAATTGGATTTTTTGAAGTTTATTTGTTATCGTACTGACTGTCAGACGGTGAGAAGGGAAGCTCATCCTTAACAGACGACAAGGACGGACACGAATGACGCCTCCCCGTAACATACCCGGCAAAACCGTTGAAACCCTGACCCAAGCTATTTGAGCCATCTGCGCGACAGGAGGATGACGACAAACGATTGTGTCAATAATTCATTGGAAAAATAAAGTTATTCCCGCGCTGGAAAATCTTCTCGGGGAAAAAATTTGCGAATGTCATGACAAACAGGAAGCGCTCAAAGTTTTACCGGAAGCGGATATTCTCCTTACCTTCGGGGTTGGCGGCGGAGAATATTCGATACCTGTGGACGAAGAAATTTTATCGAAATGCCGCTTCAGCAGCCCGTGGACACTCTCCGGCAATCCCTGCCCCGTCCAGAGGCGAAACTGCGCGTCGGCCTGGCTGAAAAACATCTCCAGTCCTGAAACGCACTGCCGTCCGTCCAGCCGCGCTTCGCGCAAAAACCGCGTTTCCAGCGGATTGTAAACAATATCATAGGCCATGCGCGGCGTATTGTCGGGCGGGCGCGCCGCCCGGCTGAAGTCATAGGGCGTGTCGCCCTCATCTTTGCCGCACATGCCAAGGGGCGTTGTGTTGACCACCAGATGCGCCGGAACTGCATGCCGTTCTTCCCAGGGCACAGGCGCAAGGCCGAAGTGTTCCGCTAGGGGCAGATGCGTTCTGTTTGAAGGCGTCGCCGCAAAAACGCGGCGGGTCCGGCGCTGGGCAAGGCCCGCCGCAACGGCGCGCGCGGCTCCGCCCGCCCCCAGAAGCAGAACATCCATTGCCTCAAGCGGCGTTTGGGTGAGCGGGGCAAGAAAACCCGTGATGTCGGTGTTTTCACCGCACAGGGCCTGTCCTTGCCAGTAGAGGGTGTTGACCGCTCCGACAGCGGCAGCCTTGTCAGAAATTTCATCCAGCAGGGGAAGTACGGTCGTCTTGTGCGGGATGGTGACAGAGCAACCCCGTATGTCGAGCAAACGCATGCTGTCCAGAAAGGCCGGCAATCGCTCGGGTGCTATTTCCCAGCGCAGATAGGCCGCCGGTATGCCAAGCTCCTGAAAACCGGCATTGTGCGCAAGGGGCGAAAGACTGTGTCCGAGTGGACAACCCACCACGCCGTACAGATGATCAATCATAATAAGCCCCCTATGGGAGCTTATTATCATCTCTTGCCAATAAAGGCTAGAAACCGAAACCGTCGTTGTTCGCTCCGGAAGTTCCGAAGCCGAAATCATCCGGCACGGCGTTTTCTTCAGCCGCCGGGGCCTCTCCGCCGTCGGCGGCCACTGCCGCGCCGGCCGCAACGCCGCCGACAACCATGCCCTTGAGTCCGTCTTTAATGGCGTTTTTGATGTTGAGCATCAATTCGTCGTGGTTCACGGCAACCTTGCCCTGGAATTCGGTAACCTGCCTGCGCAGGGCGCCCATGTCCGTGTTCATGGCCTTGATTTTCGCCTCAAGCTCGTCGCATTTTTTCTGCAGCGCCTCCGCCCTGGCTTCAGCAGGCTCAAGAACGGACACACGTTCCGTGAGCGCGGCAACGGCTGATTTGTGCGTCTGCATCGCTTCCCTTGTTTCCGCCAGACGATCCAGCACCGCGTCGGCCAAGGCTCTGGTCCGGCTATCCATCGGCGTCAGGGAAACATTGTCTCCCAGCATCCCTCTCGCCTTGGAAACAAAGGCCTCCCAAGGCTGGTCTTCCTTCCATTCCATGTTCATAAATCCAGGATACAGGCGCGCGAGCCAGGAGGCCGCAAACGGCCCGACAGCCTTTGCGCAGCAGTCACAGGCGATGGAGCGCCCGACGACATATCCTGCGATATCCTTGATATTCACGCCATCCTTGCCCACAACCAAGGCGAGCAAAGACTCCACGGGAAAAATTTTACGGTCAGTATCGGACATAACGCCTCCTCAGCTTCTTCCATACATGCGAACAAACACAAGCGCCGCCGTGCGGTACACAAAATGCCCCAGTTTTGACCACGGCAAATAGGCAAAAAGCATCCAGACAAAGACCAGATGCAGATAATAAGCCAGAAACGCGGGCACGATAGCGTCCGCCAGGCGAAAACACTGGGAAAAAATGCCGGTCACAGCCACAAGCCACAGGATGCCGAGCAGATACCAGTCATAAAAACCGGAACCGTGCTGCTCGGGGTCAAGCCGCAAACGCCGCCAGGTCAGCAGGGCAAGCCCGCAAATCAGAAGCAGCGCGCCGATGTTCGCCAATATTTTGATTGGAAAGGTCATCGGCATGGGCGTTTCTATATGAATAACGGGAACAATCTTTCCTACCCAGTGCCCCGCCGCCACGACAGCCGTCACAAAAGCCAGCAGCACAAAACTCCAGAACAGAAGGGCGTGGCCGGTTTTGCGGTTTGGTCCCGCTTTGCCGGTCGTCGGGCCGTCCTCGCATTCGTCAAATTTGCGGTGCGTGAGCACTTCTTCCCATAGCACATCCGCAAGGTGGAAAATCCAGCTTTTGGTGCGGCCGATGACGAGCAGTTCTCCTTGGGGTCTGAACATCTCCCAGAGTTTGCGCACCCCCCGATACAGGACAAAACATGCCCCGAAGAAGGTCAGCATAAAAATGGGATCAATGGTATAGTCGCCGTAAAATATCTGCCCGAAGACAATACGTCCGTCCGCGGCGCGGGGAAACCACTGACCATTGTAGGCCGCGCGCAGCGCCCAGACAACAAGCCACAGCACGGCCGGGATCAGAAACAGCCTCTTCAGGCCGGAAGCGCTGCCCATCCATTTGCTCACGATGGACGGCTCCGCCAGATCCCTGTACACTAGGTTGCGGGCCGCGGCCATGACATCCGCCGGGCGCGCCCCGCGCGGGCAGAGATCCGTGCAATTGCCGCAATTGCGGCAAAGCCAGATATCCACATCAGAGCGGAATTTGTCGCGCAGCCCCCAGGAGGCCCAGATCATTTCCTTGCGCGGATACGGCGCGTTGGCCGGTGCCATCGGGCAGGCCACGGAGCAGGTGGCGCACTGATAGCATTTTTTCAGCGACGACCCGCCGGCCCGGGCAATTTCGCGGGTAAATTCCAAATCCGGTTTGAGAGTGCATTGTGCCATTACCGCCAACCTCCTACATACCCTTGAACGGGTTGGGACCCATTTCAATGATGCGACCGACAAAACCGTCAATCAGGTCGGATATCGCATCATATCCGTCAATAGCCACCTCGAATTGTTCCACGCGTTCGGGCTGCACACCCAGACGGTTGAGGGTCTCGGCGATATTTTCCTTGCGTTTGGAGCAGATTTCCGAACCCTTCACAAAGTGGCACTGATAGTCTCCGCCGTACTTGCACCCCAGCAGCATGACGCCGTCAAAACCCTTGCTCATGGCGTCGGACACCCAGATTGCATTGACGGAGCCAAGGCAGCGCACAGGGATGATCCGCACATAGGGGCTCCAGGCCTTGCGCCGCATGCCCGCCATATCCAGAGCAGGGTAGGCGTCGTTTTCACAGGCGAGGATGAGGATACGCGGCCCCTCTTTTTTAAAGTCTTTGGGAACCACGACCTCGCGGATCATGGAGCCGATCTGGTCAATGTTGTAATCGGCAAAGGAAATGACCCGTTCAGGGCAGGCGCCGAAGCAGGTGCCGCAGCGTCTGCAGCGCCCGGGATTCGGCTTGGGTGTGCCTTTTTCATCATCGTCGAGGGCGCCGAAGGGGCATTCCTCGGTGCAGCGTTTGCATTGCGTGCAGCGCACAAAATTGAAGACGGGATAGGACGCGTCACCGGAACGCGGATGCACGGCAACACCCCGCGAAGCCGAATCAATACACTGCGCGGCTTTCAGCACGGCCCCTCTGGCGTCTTCTTCACAGGCGTCCAGGGTCTGCGGCTGGCGCACGCAACCGGCGGCGTACACACCGGTGCGCCGCGTTTCGTAGGGGAAGCATATATAGTTTGAATCGGCAAAGCCGTCAAAAAGTTCCATATCCGGAAAATCCGGGCCCTGTCTGTAGGCGAATTCCACAACGGCCTCCTTGGCTGTTGTGGGCACAAGGCCTGTGGGCAGCACGACAAGATCCACGTCCAGGTCAAAATCCATACCCAGCAGGGTATTTTTGCACTCGACAACAACGTGATCGCCGACTTCAGCAATGCCTGTCACATCGGCCTTTGTCATCATAATACCCAAATGTTCCTGCATTTTTTTGTAGAAACGTTCAAAAATTCCGGGCACGGTCATATTTTTGTACAAAATAAAGACCTGTGTCGCTTCGTTTGCCGCCACGCTGTTGGCAAGACGTAGCATGCCCACGCTGTTGACGGCATTGGAATAGGCAAGATGCCGTATATTTTCAAGATCTTCCTTAATAAAAACTTTTTCTTCTCCTTCCTTGGCCTGGGCGGCAACTGGTTCAGGTTGCCCCTGGAGGACAGCATCTCGCATTGAGTTTTGCGCGGCTTCTTCGGCCATTGTCGTGTCCAGCACAAAGGCTATGCGCCTGGCCGTCACCTCGCCGTCCACCAACTGCTTGCCGAACCGGGCGGCTGTCGTGATCTTGGGGCATTTTCCAAGCCCCATCGGGGCCAGGTATTTGTCGTCCAGCGCAGTCCAGCCGGAGGCCAGCACAACAGCGCCGACTTCCACGGATACGGAGCCGCCGTCCGCGGCAATACTCGCCGTGAACTCGCCGGGCTGGCCCTCCAGTTTTTCCATACGGGCGTTCAGATACACCCTGATGTTGGAATTGCCGGTGACAGCCTTGATTTTGTCCGCGATATTCGTGGGCTGTTTGTCGGTCCACGGAGATTCGAGCGGCGAACCCACAGGGATGTCGTTGGCCGCGCCGCCAAGCCTGCCTGCCTTTTCCACCAGCACAACTTCGTAGCCGCAGGCGGCGCCCTCGGTCGCCGCAGTGAGGCCTGTCCAGCCGCCGCCGATGACCAGTATGCGCTTCACACCCGTCACCGCGGCGGAATCGGGATTTTCGCTCTTTTGCAGCCTGACCACGCCCATATTCACATAATCGCGGGCCAGCAGGGTGAGAAGTTCCGGCGCATCCCCGCATGCCGGCGCACTGCCGTCGGCGTTTTTGTAAGAAAGCACGCACTGTTCACGCAGATTCACGTGTCCCACCTGCGCGGACAAACGGTACAAATCTCCGTCAGCGCGGGGCGAAGAGCCGCAAAGCAGCACGCCGTTCAGTGACTGCGCGGCTATGTCCCCCGCGATTACATCCAGAGAATCGGCAAGCAAGGGAACAACCCTGACCACAGGCGTGACGTCGCCCCATTTTTCGCGCGTTTGCGCGGCAAGAGCCTCAAGATCAAGCCCGCCGCCGATATTTTGCTGATCAAAATAGACGCCAATTTTACCGGCCATGCCGCCTACCTCCCTTTCACCGTTTGCACCGCCTTCAGGGCGGCGGCTGTGCCGGACTGCGCGGTGCGCGTCACATCCAGCGGCATGCGCGCGCAACCCGCGGCAAAAATGCCCGCTTCTTCGCCGCCGGCGATAAAGCCATCCTCATCCAGCGGCAGGGGCAAGGGCGGGTTTTCACCGGCAAGCGAAGGCTGCATGCCCGTGGCCAGCACGACAAGATCGTAGTGCAGCGTGAGTTTTTCTCCGCGCACAGCGTCCTCTACCGTCAGCGTCACTTTATCGTCCCCGGCCTGAACAACGTCGGCCACCTTGCCTTTGACAAAACACACATTGGGCAGCGCCTGGACTTTTTCCAGCACATTCACATAGCGGCCGGGCGCGCGCAGATCAATATAATAGACCGTTATTTCCGCGTCCGGGTTTTGCTCCGCTATGTACAGACACTGTTTGAGCGAAGCCATACAGCAGATATAGGAGCAATAGTTCAAATGATTCTGGTCGCGTGAACCGGCGCACTGCACAAAGGCGACGCTGTGCGGCGTGCGGCCGTCCGAAGGTCGGACAATGCGTCCGCCTGTCGGGCCTGCGGGCGAAGCCAGCCGCTCCATCTGCATGTTGGAAACGCAGTTTTTCACCTTGCCCGCGCCCAGATTCGTCAGGCGCGTTACGTCATAGGGCTTCCAGCCTGTGGCCACCACGATGGAGGCCACGTCAAGCTCTATCTCACGCGGCTGCTCGGACAGGTCAAGGAATTTCGCCCTTTCGGCCTGAGTGGCGTCCGTTTTGGAAAGCGTTGGCGTATCCAGCACGTAGCGGTCGGGAAAGGCGAAGGGCATGGATTTGTAGAGCGCCCCGCGCTTTGACAGACCAAAATCAAATTCATTGTCCGCCTCGCCCACAAGAGAGGAGGCCAGCAGATTGAAATCCACGGCGTGGGGGGCTGTATGGCGCGACCGCAGGCGGACGCGCACGGTGTAGCTGCCTTTTGATCCGGCAAGCCCCACAACATCGGCCATGGTAAAAAATTTGACGCGCGGGTTCTTCCTGATGCGCTGGAATTGTATTTCCAAACCACAGGAGGGGGGACAAAGTTTGGGGAAATATTTGTTGAGCTGGGCAACACGACCGCCAAGCCAGGGCGATTTTTCCACGATATAAACATCGTGCCCCAGTTCCGCCGCCTCAATGGCGGCCGTAAGGCCCGCAAAGCCGCCGCCCACGACAAGAATGGCTTTGGACATCCTATCCTCCAGCGTTGATGCGTTGCGGCTGAAATGAGCGACTCAGCCGCCGGAAAAAAGGGGGCGTCCGCCAAGCGGCACGCCCCCTGTCAAATCAGAAGCATTGGTTAGTCGGGAATGATCTGGTAATACGGTTTCTTGAAAATCGCGGTTTTACCGGTTGCCGGATCAAACTTTGAATTCACGAAGCATTTCCACTTGCCGTCGTCAAGCCCCATGAAGTCCGCGCGATAGTAGAAGCCGGGATAACGGGATTCCTCGCGGAAGGAAATGTGCTGCATGTGCAGGCGCACTGTCCAGAGGCGATGGAAATTCTCCCAGCAACGCAGAAGTTCGTGCAGGTCGCGGGCCGCCAGGTGGGCGGAGTCTTCTTCCATCATCTGCAGAAGGTTGAAGCCCGTGTCCAGCAGAGCTTTTGACGTTGTGTAATACGTGCCCACGCCGCCGCCGTATTCATCGGTGCACTTGACAAGGCGCATCATGAAGTTCTTGGGCGAAATGTAGTTGGGGTTGACCACCGGATCGGTGGAAGCGGCCTTGCCGTTCATATAGTTGTAATACGGGGCGTAGATCTCTTTCTTGAGTTGATCGGGCGATTCCTTGAATTCCGGCTTGTAATCCTTGTGATCCACGCACCAGCGCACCATCTGCTTGCCGGCGATGCGTCCCTCGGCGTGTGAACCGGAGGAGAACTTGTGTCCGGAAGCGCCCACGCCATCGGCACAGGTGAACAGGCCGTCAACAGTGGTCATGCGGTTGTATATTTTGCCGTTGGCGGCTTTTACCTTGTAATCGGCAGGCACCCAGTCTTCGTCCGGGCCGGAAACCCATATGCCGCAACAGCCGGAATGCGAACCAAGCAGATACGGCTCGGTGGGCATGATTTCAGAACCGCGTTCCTCGGGCTGGGTATTGGTGGATGCCCAGAGGTTGGCCTGACCAACGCACATGTCAAGGAAGTCTTCCCAGGCTTCAGATTCCAGCTCTTTTTGCTGTTCGTCGTTCAGCGTGGCAAAGGTGGTCTGAAGGGCGGTTTTGGTGTCCATGTAGATGGGGCCGCGCCCTTCGCGCATTTCACGCAGCATCATGTGGTTGCGCAGACAGGTGGGGATGATGTTGCCCTTGGCATAGCCGCGTTCTTCATAGGGTTTGAGCATGGCCGCGTTCGTGACGCAGTAGTCTTCATTCCTGGAGTTTGTGGCCTTGGCTTTGAAAAGCAGAAACCACGCGCCCACCGGGCCGTAGCCGTCCTTGAAGCGGGCAGGCACGAAACGGTTTTCCATCATGGTCATTTCAGCGCCGACCTGCGCGCACATGGTATAGGTGGAACCGGCGTTCCATACAGGATACCAGGCGCGTCCCATACCCTCGCCGGTGGAGCGGGGGCGGTACACGTTAACAGCGCCGCCTGCGGCCACCATTACGGTGTTGGCTTTGAAGATGTGCACCTCATTGGCGCGCAAATTGAAGCCCACGGCGCCGGCGATGCGGTTGGGGGTGTTTTTGTCAAGCAAAAGCTTCACGATGAAGATACGTTCCATGATGCGGTCTTCGCCCAGGGCGTTCTTGGCCGCTTCGGCCACGATGCACTTGTAGGACTCGCCGTTGATCATCATCTGCCAGCGGCCGGAACGGACAGGAGCATCACCCTTGCGCAGGGATTTTCCCTTGGCCTTGGCGTCCGCGCCGTTCAGATTGTGCCCGTCCTCACCCTTGATCCAGCAGGGAAGGCCCCAATCTTCAAACAGATGCACGGAATCGTCCACATGGCGGCCCACGTCAAAAATCAGATCCTCACGCACGATGCCCATAAGGTCTGTGCGTACCATGCGCACGTAATCGTCGGCCTTGTTCTGGCCAAGGTAGGTATTGATGGCCGAAAGCCCCTGGGCCACGGCGCCGGAGCGCTCCAGCGCCGCCTTGTCGCAGAGCATGATTTTCAGACCCAGTTTATCGCCCCAGCGCACGGCTTCATAGGCCGCGCCGCAGGCGCCCATCCCGCCGCCGACAATGAGTATGTCCGTCTGATGCTCTTTGATTTCCGGTTCGGCAATGGCAACACCCTTATTTACTTCTTTCGAAGGAATCATAGGCATAATTTTTTCTCCTTTTTACAAAAGATCAGCAAGTAAGAGTTTTGTCAGAGTCCTGCACGTCAAATTTTTTGCCAAGAACGGTTTCGGGCCTGACAAGCGCATTTTCCGTAAACAGCAATTCATCTTCAAGATTCGCGCCTTCGGGATGCCCGTCATACGGTTTGATGGAGCCTTCGGGCGTGGTGCGGATGGGGAATTTGAAGCGCTTTACATTACCGTTGCGGAATTTGACTGTCCACATGATGGAATCGGCCGAACGCATGGGGATGCAGGTGCCGCCCATGGGGGCAAAGTCCGCATAGGGGCGCGCCGTTATCGCGCCCTGGGGGCAGATTTTTACACAGGAATAACACTCCCAACAGGCGTCCGGCTCCTGATTGTAGGCCTTCATTTCCTCAGGATCAAGAATCATGAGGTCATTCGGGCAAATGTACATACAGGCTGTCTTTTCGCCACCCTTGCAGCCGTCACATTTGGACGGATCGACAAATGTCGGCATACTTGTCCTCCAGCTCGTAAAAAGTTGTCAAAAAAATTCTTCCATATTTCAAAGAAATGCGAGCGCCAGGCGCCACGGCGCTCAATTTTAGTCTTGCGCCGTAACAAATGACGGAGCAGGGCTTAAGCATCACATATCAGGCAAACAGCGTCCGCGTCAATAGCCATTTTGAAAATTTGCGTTTTCTTCATAAAAAAGTTTGCGACGGAAAAAGCTCTCCTTGCCGTTGCGCGCGTTTCGAGGTAACACAGCCGTCAGAAAGCAAAGAATCATCAGGACACGTCATGAGCGATTACCCGAACACGCGGCCACGCCGCTCTCTTCGCGACATTGTTTGCGACATTGACAAGGATATACTGAAATTGTTGCTGCGCCGTCACAATCTGATCAAACGCATGCACAATGAAAAGGGGTATATGGATTCGGCGGAGGAAAAAACACTGCGCGCCTCATGGCAGACGGCAGTCGCCCGCATAAGCAAGGACGCCCGTCTTTCCAGCCATTTTTTTTCGCTGATGCAGGATGTGGAGTTTTTGCCAAGGCCCGCTCCGGCGCGTAACGACGCTCCGCCGGATGACGGGGACGAGGCCGCGCTTGCGGCGGCGGCCTGCGCGCAACGCGAAGAAGCCCGACGGCAGGCCTTTAATCTGGCCCCGGCGCAAAAGCCCGCGCGTCTTGTCATGCGCGCTCCTTTCGCCTGCAGGACGACGCGCGCCTGGCTCATGCTGGCGGCGGCGACAGGTTGCCCGGTTCACTTGGCTCCCTGCCTGATGAATGACCCCATAGTGGATTTTTTAAAAGCGCTCAACCAGGCCGGGGCAAGCCTGACAAGAGAAGACGACGGCGTGACCGCCCGAAAAACCGATCCGCTCGGCGCGCCGGACAAAGTGCTGCATGTCGGCGACAGCGCATGGAATTTTTTTTTGCTGCTGGCCCACTATCTGGGCCGCCCGTCGCGGGCGAAATTTTCCGGCGAAACCGCCCTCAAACTGGCCGATTTTTCCGCCACGCGGCGTTTTTTGCCTGCGCTCGGCGCGCGCCTTGCCCCTGTTGTGCCAAAAAGCGACGGATTGCCCGTGCGGGTTGAGTGTTCCGGCCTTCTGCCGGATGTTGCGGCCCTGCCTGCGGACGCGCCGCCGGAACTCGCGGAGGCTGTCTTGCTGGCCGCCCCCCTGTATGCGAAGCCGCTGACTCTGGATCTTGCCGCGCACCCGCGACAGGCGCTGATTCTGGCCCGTGTTTTGCCCATTTTACGCGAAGTCGGGGCAAGGGTGACTGTTGAAAATGCGGCCGCGCATGTTGTACCCGGCCCTTTATGCCTGCCCGCGTTGCCTGCTCTGCCCCTTGAACCGGAACTGGCCAATTTTGTACTGGCCCTGCCCCTGGTTCTGGGCGGCGAGGCGCGCCTTGCCGGCGTCTGGCCGCAGTGGCCCGGCGCTGACGCGGCCCTGAAGCTGCTTCAGTCTCTCGGGCTTGCCCTGAGCGGAAATAACGGGGAAATATACGTCCGCGCGAAACCACTCCAAAACGCCTGTCTGGAAAAACTGCCCGAGGATTTCCCGGCGGAGTGGACGCCCTTGCTGACGGCGCTGGCAGCCTGCGCCACGTTGCGCGGAGGGAATGGCCGCTTGCCGGAAGCTCTGGGCCGGGATGCTTCGGTGGAAGGATTTCTGCGCGCGGCAGGGCTGGAGATCACTGCTGACGGCCGGACGCGCAAGCTGGAGCGCTCCGATTTGACCGAACCGAGTGAACCGGGCGAATCGAACGGGACGCCTGTATGGAACGCGCCGGCACCGGCCTGGGCGCTGGCCCTGGCGCTGGCCGCCTGTGTGAACCCCCATCTCAAGCTGGGCAATCCGGGCTGTGTCACCGAACTGTATCCGGCGTTCTGGTCATTGTACAATGCTCTGCCGGAACCGGCGGCCAGACTTGCGCACAGAGAGAACCCGACCGACGATGCCAGGCCGTCCAACCGGAACCGGCGGATCAGGGCAGATTAGGGCATTTTGCTTTTGAAAATGCTGTAGGCGCGGCAACGGCTTAAGCGCGAAGCAACCGCGCGCTTGTTTTTTTTTTTTCTTTGTGTAAACTGCAATAAATTTGGTTTCAGGCAGTTTAGTCTTCAGATTCTGGACAAGGTTTTTGCGTTATGAGCATGACTGCTTCCTCGTGTCTTTGGGTGCCGGACCATTTTGCGCTTCTTGATGAAGTCCAACGCAAGAATTTGGAATTTCATGTTGAATGCTGTCTGCCGGGCGCGCGCGGTCCTGAGGACGTGGCGCTGACCGGACGGCTGGCCCATGTCGCGGGCAATTCCGTGCTTTTTGAAATCGCCGGCCGTGAGGCGCTTGATCGCAAGGTTCAGGGGAAGGAGAAGTCCTGTGATGTTTCTTTTATCCTTGACAGGCCCAAGCCTGAAGGTGGTTCGGAGCGACTGGGCTTTTCCGGCCATGGAGTCGTGCTCCAGGCTGAAGAAGACAAGCACGGCGCTCCGTCACGGATTTTATTGCGGCTGTCCCCAAAATTTGTCGCCCGCAAACTCAGGAAAGCCCCCCGCATTGGACTGGACGCGGAAAAAATTCGTATGCTCTGTCTGACGACCGTTTCCGAACAACCGGCGAATATGGACTCGTTGCGCAGCCTGTTGAGTGATTACCGCAAGGAAATTGCCGACGGCCGGGATGCTCCGAGGCTTGTGGACATCGCGGCAAGTGGCGCGTGCCTGTGCATGAAAAAGGCGACCAACAGACGGGAAGTTGAAAGCCATGACCAGTTGCTGCTTTTCCTGGCAGTGGACATGCCTGAAAATATAGATGGCAAGCCATATATTTTATTGGTAAAAAGAGTCGGTCTGGGCCGTGACCCGGATCCTGCAAATGCTGTATTGCGCGTGCGTTTTTTGCGGGAGATGGACGTAAATAAAAACAATAACGCTCTGAGATGGATTGATATTGACAATTTCGGCTCCGAGCGGCTTCGCCATCTGGTTGCCAGTGTGTCCAAAAACAGGCAGGAGGGGCGCCCGGTCGCGGATGGAAACGCTGTTTCCGTTGTCGAAATTTAGTTCGGCACTGTATTTGCATATAATCCAGTGCCCTCCTTTGAGAGGGAAAAAAGTGCACAGCCGCTTCTGAAGGAGAACAGCATGAATATTTCCGGGATTGACGCTTCTGTGTTTTTGGGCTTCCGACTGCCGTCGGACGGCGAGGACACGGCGCGCACGGCCGCAGGGCCGATGGACAAAGTGGATATCAGCCTTTCCGGGCTGTCCGATGATGAAGAAACGGCGGGTGTATTTGGCAGGGCGCTGAGCGCCATTGCCGCCGATCCGCAGGGCGCGCTTGCCGCGCACAGCGGCTTGACGCAGAGCCGCGTGTTCGCGTTGCTTGGCATGTAGGCAGCATCTGACGCCGGGAGGGGTTTGCGTGACGGATATCGACGGGCAGATGGCCCTCATAAAACGCGGTGTTGTTGAACTGATCGGTGAGGATGAGCTGCGCAAAAAGCTTTTGCGCGGTTCGCCATTGCGCGTGAAAGTCGGTTTTGATCCCACTGCGCCGGATCTGCATTTCGGCCATACGGTCATCATGCACAAGATGCGTCATTTTCAGGAACTGGGGCACACGGTCATTTTTTTGATAGGCGACTTCACCGGGCGTATCGGCGATCCTTCCGGTCGTTCCGAAACCCGCCCGCCGCTCACCGAGGAGCAGGTTCTGGCCAATGCCGAAACCTACAAGGCGCAGGTTTTCAAAATTCTTGATCCTCAAAAGACTGTGGTGGAATTTAATTCCCGCTGGCTGGGCCCTATGAACGCCGCGGATTTTATCCGTCTGGCCTCAAGCTGCACAGTGGCCCGCATGATGGAACGCGATGATTTTGAGAAGCGTTTCAAAGAGCGGCACCCGATTTCCATTCACGAATTTTTGTATCCGCTGTGCCAGGGATATGATTCCGTGTCGCTCAACGCGGATGTGGAAATCGGGGGCACGGATCAGAAGTTCAATTTGCTGATGGGGCGCACCCTGCAGACCCACTATGGCAAGGAATGCCAGTGCGTGCTCACCATGCCCTTGCTGGAAGGCACGGACGGCGTGCGCAAGATGTCAAAATCCTGCGGCAATTATATTGGCATTGACGAGCCGCCGGCCGAGATTTTCGGCAAGGTCATGGCGCTTTCCGACACGCTTATGTGGCGTTACTATGAACTGCTTTCAGCGCTGAGCCTGGAGGCGACGGCGGCGTTGCGCCGGGATGTGGATGAGGGGCGCGCGCACCCGAAGGCGGTCAAGGAAAGTCTGGCCCATGAGCTTGTGGCGCGCTGCCACGGCGGGCAGGCGGCTGATGACGCCCGGAGGGATTTTGCCGCCGTGTTTACGGACGGCGGCGTTCCTGAAGACATGCCCGTGTTTGTGTGCGGGAGCGACGCGGCCTTGCCGCCGGTTTTTCTGGAGGCCGCCGGGCTGGTGAAAAGCCGCGGCGAAGCGCGCCGGCTTGTCAGGGAAGGCGCGCTGGCTGTGGACGACAAGCGCTGGGATGATGAAATGCGGCCTTTGCCTGTCGGGGAGCATGTGATTCGTCTGGGCAAGAAACGCTTTCTGCGGCTCACGGTCAAACCCTGATTCGCAATCGGAATAAACGGCGAAATCAATATATCATCAGGGGGAAGCCTCATGGTAAGGCCAAAGTATCATGTGCTTGTGTGCACGGGCGGCAAACTGGTCGGCGACAAGAAGGGAACCTGTCACACGCGCGGCGGCGTCGCTCTGGTGCGGAAGTTGATGCAGGAGCTTGACGAGCGCGAACTCTCCTCGGAAGTCGCCGTCAGCGCCACAAGCTGCCATGCCATCTGCGACAAGGGGCCGATTGTGGTCGTATACCCCGACGCTGTCTGGTACGGCGGCGTGACGGAAGAAGGGCTGGAAACCATTGTGGAAGAACATCTGGAAGGCGGCAAGCCCGTGAAGGCGCTGATGCTGTGACCGGCATGGCGTAAGAAATTTTTTCTGCCATAATTTTCCGTGGTATGGCGTAGTTTTTTACTTTGCAGCCGGTTGAGGCCATCTTTGACCGGCTGCAATGTATTTTTCGCGATTGCCGGGCGATCCGGAAAAAATTATGCGGCAAGTCAGGCCAGCCGTATTTCCAGGCTCCGGCCCAGAGCGCGCAATGCGGATTCAATGCCGTCAATGCGGGTGGTATGCCGCAAGTCAGTGAGCCTGTTTACTTCCTGCGGGGTTGTATGCAGTCGTCGCGCCAGTTCGGCGGGGCGAACATTCTGCGCCACCATTTCATTGAGCAGAAGAACTTTTGCGGACAGGCTGGCGGGCAGTTCGATGGCTTCCTGACCGGGAGCCGCTTCGGAAGGGGCGGGAACCGTCCGTTTGTCCTCAAAATAAAACTCCAGAGCGGTTTCCAATGCCTCTCTGGCCCATTTCAAGGTTTCCTTCTGGGTTTCTCCCTGAGTGATTGCTTCCGGAATGTCGGGAAAAGTTGCGACAAAGCCTCCGGCAGCCGCGTCAGCGGTCAGAATGACCGGAAATTTCATAAGATACTCCTCGTTCACTGTCGTCATACATAAGCCTCGCGGACTCGGCAACGACTACCGCATGTTATTTGAGTCCGAGCTGTTTTTTGATGCTCTCGACCAGACCTTTCTTGAGTTCCGCGTTGCGCATGGGCAGAACAGACTGCTTGCCGTTCAGGTATACTTTGAGATGCGAACCTTTCATCGTCCCGAAGGTTGCACCCTGATCGGCCAGCCAGCGTTTGAATTCGTTGCTGTTCACAATAAAATATAAACAATTTTGTTTGCTGTGTCGAGGAATATATAAACAGTTTTATTTATATATTTTTAAAAAAAATCGAATGTAAGCAAATGCAACGTCTATCTGGAAACACAACTCCTCCGGCGCGTCGCAAGGATTTATGCCGCGCCGCGCCAGAGGAGTGTCGGAACACCCGGAACTATAATGAATCCTGCACCTATTTTTTCTGCGTATCCACGAATTTTTCCTTGATAAACGCAAAAGTCGCTACTTCCTCGCTGAGCAGTTTTTTGAAGTCCGGCCCTTCCATCCATATGGGACTGAAGCCGAACTTGTTGCCGAAATCAGCAAAAGCCGGACTTGAGGCGGCTTTTTTGCAGGCTTCAAGCAGCTTTGCCCTGATTTCGGGCGGCGTGTTTTTGGGCAGCATGATGCCGCGCGTAATGCCCACTTCCAACGGAATGCCCATTTCCTTGAGAGTTTTCGTTTCTCGCAGAGGTTCGTAATTGATTTTGTCCAAAGGTTGACCAGTGCCCAAGACACGGATAATCCCTTCTTTTACTTCGGGAAGCATAACAGGGGAGTGAACAACGCCCGCGTCTGCTTCGTTGCTGAGCATGCCTTTGCGGAAAGGACCGCCTCCCTGATAGGGCACGATGCGGAATTTGCCGCCCGTGTATCCGTGGATGCCGGTGGCCATAAGCAATTGCGCCCCGGCGGGAGTTCCGGATGCAAGCGTCAGAACGCCAGGGGTTTTTGCGGCTGCATCCAAAAATTCCTGAAACGTTGTATATCCCCGATCTTTGTGCGAAACAATCCATGTAGGTGTGCTGTAAAAAGCGCAGAGGAAGTCAAAATCCTCCAGAGTAAAAGGTGTTTTTTGAAAAACCATGGCCGTTGAAACATCAGAAGACCCCTGCAGCAAAAGAGTATATCCGTCCGGTTTCGCCTTGGCGACCTGGAATGTCCCGGTAATGCCTCCAGCCCCCACCACATTGTCCACCACCACCGTTGTGCCGAGGGTGCTTTCAAGCGCGGCTGCAAAGGCTCTGGCAATATTGTCCGTGCCGCCGCCGGCGGGCCAGGGTACAATAATGTGGACGGGATCGGTCGGATAGGCTGCCCCGGCAACAGGCAGAGGTGCTGTGAGCAGTAACGGCAACAGGCTCAACATTATACAATATTTCAGGAATCGCATAGGTCTTTCCTCCACGTTACACTGTTGGGTTGGGTAATGGCTGGTGACGCGTTTTTTGTAACTCAAGGACGATTTCTTTGATCACAATATATAGTACAAGGACGATAAGAGCTTTGCGAAACCATGTTTCCGTGAAGACCAGCCAGTTGTCGTTGCTCAAGGAGAGAGCGAGACGCAGATTCACCTCAATGATCGGCCCCAGAATGACCCCCAGCACGACAGTGGGAATGGGGAAACCCCTGGACTCCATAAGATAGCCCAAGATGCCGAAAAGAATGGCCAAAAAAACGGGGAAGGCATTGTTGGCGCCCGCAAAGCAGCCTACCATGGCCATAATAAGAACAAAGGGAAAAATCCATGCCCGATCATTCTGCAAAAGAATAATGTATGGCCGGATGGCCAGAGTGCCCAGAAGAAACATGAACACATGCGCTATACCGAGACCGGCCAGCAGCCCGTACACCATTTCGGGTGATTCCTTGACCAGGGTTATGCCGGGCGTCATGCCGTGCAGTAGCAGAGCGCCCAGCATGATGGCCGTGGAACCATCGCCGGGGAGACCCAGGGTGAGCATGGGCAGCATTGTGCCGCCTGTTACCGCGTTGTTTGAAGATTCCGGAGCCAGGATGCCGTCCGGGTTTCCTGTTCCAAACGTCTCAGGGTTTTTAGAATTCTTCCGCACTGTGGCATAGGCCAGCCAGGTGGAACCTTCCGCGCCCACGCCAGGCACTGCACCTACAAAAAGTCCGTAAAAAGCGCCGATCGCTATGGCCCGCCAGCGTTGACACAGTTCCCACACGGGAGGAAACGCCAAGGCGACTTTTTTCTGAATGCGGGTCGCATTCTCCGTTATGCGGTGGAGGTCGGAAAGCACCACGGCTATGCCAAAAAATCCCACCAGGGCGGCTGAAAAATCTATGCCGCCGAAGAGTTCCTGTACGTCGAAAGTCATGCGCGGGGTTGCGTCCTGCGGATCCAGACCCACGGTCGATAAAAGCAGACCAAGCAGCATGCCCATAAGTCCTTTGAGCATACTGCCCCGAATAAACGAAGAGACCATGACCAGCCCTGCCAGTCCGATAAGAGCGATGTCCGCAGGCCCGGATTTCACGGCGATGCCGGCGATAACCGGAATACAGAGGCTGGCGACGAGCCAGCCCGTAAGTCCCCCCAAGGTGGATCCCATGGTGGCATACCCCAACGCCTGCGCGGCCTTGCCCTGCAAGGCCATGGGATGACCGTCAAGCACGGTGCAGGCGGCGGCGGGAGTGCCTGGGGTACGCAGCAGTATGGCCGAATACGAACCTCCCAGCTTGGTGCCCACATAGGCTCCCATCATCATCAGGAGCGCGGACAGTCCGGAAAACGAGTAGGTAAGGGGCAGCAGCACAATCATGGCCATGGGTGAACTCAAGCCGGGCAGCGCTCCCACCAGAATGCCCAAGGCCGTTCCCACGAAGATCATGCTCAGGTTGTATACATTCAGAACCTGCCCGAACCCCATAAGAATATCTTCGAACATGAGCGTCTCCTTATAGTCGCAGTCCGAGGCAGGCAACGAAAACAAAGTGCAGCGTGAGCGCGCCGACTGCGCCGATAAGCGAGATCTTCAATTTCTCCCGTTTACCGTATATGAAAAAAAGCAGCCAAAGGAAAAGCATGCACAGGACGCCGAAGTACACCTTGCCAAGCAACAGAACAAAAGCGAAGAGCAAAATTATGGTGGACAAGGCACGGTAAGTCTGCGTTCTGTCAAAAAAAGGTGCGTCAGTTACTGAAGCAGTTCGGAATTTTTTGCGGTCATAAAGCGTTTTGCCGATGCAGAGCAAACAGAGAAACAGCAGCAGCCCGGCATAGATATTTGGTAACGTGCTGAAGGAAAGGCCGCTTGTGTATTGAAATGACATGGCCGCCTTTTTCGTTGTGTGCAATGAAAATAGAGCCGCGCCGGCAATAGCCGCCAATATCCCTATCACAGACAGTTCTTTCAGCGTATCGCGCATACGTTTCTTCCTCCTTTGGCTTATGTTCCGGTTCTGAATTCTTCAAGGGATTTCGCCTTGCTGCCGTCCGGCAGACAGACTGCTTCCACTATGCCCTCGCTGTGCAATGCCCAGGGCAGGATGACGCAGGAATGACCACCTCTGCCTCCAGCCACTATCACTTCCACATCCGCCGGGCTGCGCGTTATAGGCATGGGATGCCTGTCGGCAAAATCTTTGGGACGCACCGGCACCAGGCCTCTGTTCCTGACCATGGGCGCCGGATGATGCGCCAGTGTATGCACAGTGTTTCTGATGCGTTTCTTTGTATACCCATCGCGGTGCAGAAGCTTCGCGTGGTCCGGGGTAAGCAGCAACAGCAACGGTCCGGGGATATAGGAATTGTTGGATCCGAGAGTTGTGCAACTGTCCAGAAAGGTGTCCAGCAAATCGCCGCCGGACAGGCTGAGGAAATCAATGACGTCGTGGGGCGGTTCCGCCTTGAGCACATAAACGCTTGTTGTTTCAGCGTCAAAACGTTCCTGATTGATGGTTTCCCACGGGCTGTCTTCACTCTCCGCAAAGCAATAGGTGAATTCCGCCTGGGAAGAAAAGCAGGAAAGGTCCGCATAGCCCGGTACCGAGCGCGTGGCCGCAATGAGGACCAGATTGACCGCGCGCCCTATGACGGCGTTGGCTGGAAAGCCCGGCCCCAGACATCCCTGCCCGCTATGGATGCCCGCCTGTTTCGCCAATGGTCCGCTGACCAGAATCAGATTGCCGCCGGGGTGTGAGGTGGTCACGGATTGCAAGAAATTGTAGGCCGGATGCGCAAGCGCTTTGAATGCGGTGACGAGAATGGGCATATGTTGTGGCTTGCAACCGGCAACGACTGCGGCTACGGCTATATCCATAATTGTGATGTCGCGTCCGGATGGGCCTACTTCTTTAGCCAACGCCATCTCACGTGGGAACGGACAGTAAGAGAACATGGCCTCCACCCGACGCTCGGTCGGCGGCACTATGGGCAGGCCATCACTGATATGGAGGGAGTCAAAGAGATCCGTTGCTTCTTCCACACCCGCACCGGCTTCCAGTATTGAGTTTTTAGCTGAAATATTTTTTTGAGTCAGGGATAACCGGCAATCCGGAGTTGGAGGCGGGCTGTCCAGCGCAAAGCGCAGATCCGCAATTGTGGCCACACCTTCCACTGTGCCGTTCAGAGCCGTCCATATTCGATCCCATTGTCCATCCACCTGGTCGCGAATATCCTTCACGCTGCTACCTTGATAAATATCAAGAGGACACAGACACAAATGCCCGGCTCGGTAAAACGCTGTGGCCCGCACCAGATCATGTCCCGGCTGGGCGGTGAGATAGAGAGTAGGAATGCCAAGTTCCTCAAGGGCAATGGAGAGGATGGTGGTCGCGGGGCTGGTGCCCATATCGCCGAGGGCGGTGATGGCTGCAACGGGTTTTTCCTTTGCCAGCATGGCCGCATAGGCGCGTAGCTGACTACTGTCTTTGCCGCGTACGGTTTCACGATAATCAATAAATTTGTCCGCTCCCAGTCCCCGCAGGCGTTCCTTGATCCGAACGAACACTTCGCCATAGTTGCAAAAACTCAACTTCGTGTTATCGTAAAAGAGAATTGAACCTTTTTTCAACGCCTCAATACTGGGGCGTGGGGCAAATTTTATGCGGTGACGCGGCTGAATGCCTCTGGGATCAATCAGTGGAGAGAAAGAAAATTCCATGTGGCCTCCTTTGTGGCATGGGGGATATAGGTTGCGTTTTTCCTCTTCCTTGGTTTAACGTTAAACTTACTACGCGGGTGATGTCAAGCTCCCTGTCGGGAGTATTTTCCTATTCCCATTTGTTTATGGATATACTTAAGGAAACGCTGATTTAATCGTCGTGTAAGGGTCGCCATAAGTGCTGCAAATATGGTAAGAATGGTCAGACCGGAGGTAATAACGATGCGGCAACTCAACTTCAGCGATGTGGAATACAGCATGCGCAAGCGTACAACAAAACGCGAAGAGTTTCTGCGTATTATGAATGAAATTATCCCTTGGGATGAATG
>JAISZT010000031.1 GCA_031284485.1 Desulfovibrio sp. | reverse complement strand
CAAAATTCTCCGTTTTTCCCACAAGCAAATTTCTAAAACGGCAGATGGTTGTGTGATCAGGAACAGACTCGGAAAGCGCTATTCCGGTGAAGCGCGAGAAAGAAAGGCGGTCAAGCAGGACAAACTCGGTTTATTGATCGCTTAAGCCGTACCATTGCTGCAACAACAGAATTTTAAACATAAGCAGAGCCGGATAATGCTTGGGGCCGGAACGAATACCGCCATGCTCTCTGCCCAGTCCGGCATGCAGCAGCCTCTCAACAGGTTTCCAATACATCATGGAGTCAACGCCATCCAGAAAGTCGGCCCGGATATGATTCTTTGCCGCATAGTAATCTGCCAACCCGAATTGACTCATTTGACGTTCCATAGTTCACCTCATCATGTTTCGATAAGGCAATATATTAAATTTAATCAATAATATCAATATATTATTGATATTAATTTGCAACGGTCTTTTTAATGAAGCTGCAGGCGGTGGGTAAATCCTGGAGCACAAACAATGACCCCTGTTCCGTATTCCTGCTTTCCAAAATTTTTGCGCCGGGATTCAGCAGAACGGCATGGCGGCAGCCCGCGGAAAACCCGGCCTGCACATCCCGTTCACGGTCGCCGATTACCCATGAAGAAGCCATGTCTATGCCATGTTCACGCGCCGCGCGCAGTAAAAGCCCCGGAGCGGGTTTGCGGCAGTCGCAGGGGCCTGTGATTTCCGGCAGGTGCGGGCAATGGTACCATCCGTGTATGGACGCGCCGTACGGGACGAGTTGTTTTGTGACGGCAGCCTCAAGGTCGCGCAGGTCTTCTTCTGTAAAAAAACCCCGCGCTATGCCCGACTGGTTGCTCGCGACAACCAGCAACCAGCCGTCCGCCCTGAAGCGGGCCAGGGTTTCCGGCACGCCCGGCAGCCAGACCCATTCCTCAATGCGGTGCGCATAGCCGGTATCAAGGTTAAGCGTCCCGTCGCGGTCAAGAAAAATTGCGCGTTGTAACTTGTGCGGCATGCGCCATGCTACCCCCGCATTGCGTGTTGGTAAAGGCAAAAAATATGTGGTATCATGAGACGCATGAAGGCTTTTTCCTGTTTCAAAGCTTACGATATACGAGGGCGCGTGCCGGATGAACTGACGGCGGATATGGCGCGTGCTCTTGGCGCGGCCTTCGCGCAGATATTCAATGCGCGCAATGTGGTTATCGGCCGGGATGTCCGGCTATCCGGCCCGGAACTGCGCGCCGCCCTGACAGCGGGATTGTGCGCCCTGGGAGCCGGGGTCACGGATCTTGGCGTTTGCGGGACGGAAGAAATCTATCACGCGGTTGCCAGACACGCGTTTGACGGCGGAATAATGATCACCGGCAGCCACAACCCGGCTGACGAGAACGGATTCAAGCTCCTGCGCGCCGGGGCCGTGCCTGTAAGCGCGGATTCCGGGTTGCGGGATCTTGAAAGCCGCGTGGCTGATTTGCTCGGGTGTTCCGAATGCATCGCGGGGGGACCGGACTCGTCCGCGCCCTCATCTGTATTGGCACATCCCGCTTCATTCCGGGCGGAGTATGTGCGCTGGCTTTTGGAATACAGCCGTATGGACGGTATGACCCAAAAGGGCAGAATGCTGAAAATCGTGGCCGACGCGGGCAACGGCTGCGCCGGGCCTGTGCTGGGGGATCTGGCCGCCGCCCTGCCTTTCGATTTCGTGTTGCGCCAGACAGAGCCGGACGGACATTTTCCCAACGGCGTGCCGAATCCGCTGCTCCCGGAAAGACGGCAAAAAACGGCCGCTGCCGTGCGTGAAACCGGGGCGGATCTGGGAATTGCCTTTGACGGTGATTTTGATCGCTGTTTTTTTTACGACAGCGACGGCAATTTTATTGAAGGATATTATTGTGTGGGCATTCTGGCCGAAGAAATGCTGCGTCGTTTCCCCGGCGGAAAAATACTGTACGACACCCGGGCGTACTGGAATACGCGTGATATTGTTTTGAACTGCGGCGGGCGGCCTGTCATGGGTAAAACCGGGCATGCCTTCATGAAAGAGAAAATGCGTGAGATTGACGCCGTGTACGGCGGTGAAATGAGCGCCCACCACTATTTTCGTGATTTTGCCTATTGCGACTCCGGCATGTTGCCCTGGCTGCTCACGGCGGCCTTGCTGATGCGCACCGGCAGGCCGCTGGCTGAACTGGCGGCGGAACGCATGGCCGCGTATCCGTGCAGCGGCGAGATTAACCGTCGCGTGGGCAACGCGGGGTTCCTCATCAAAAGGATACGCGACAAATATGCGGCCGCGGTTCTGTACCAGGATCAACTGGACGGCATTAATATGGAATTTCCCGGATGGCGTTTTAACCTGCGCATGTCAAACACCGAGCCGATATTGCGGCTGAATGTTGAATCACGCGGCGATCGTGCCTTGCTGGAAGACAAAACTGTGGAATTGCTGGATTTTATTGACGCCGAGGGAACGGCGCAAAGCGTTTCTTGACCTGACCCGGCATAATGCATATTTTGGGCGCATGGTATCTTTATTTACTTATATGGCCCTGATTGTGGGCGTTAATTGCGCCTTTGCCGTAACGCCGCTGATTGCGCTGCCCGACGGGAGCCTGTGGCCGCCGGTTTCCCTGGCTGTAGGCTTTGTTTTTGTCGTACGGGATTTTGCCCAGCGCCGCGTTGGCCATCACGTTCTCTGGGCGATGCTGGTCGGCTGCATAGCAAGCTGGTACATGGCCACGCCGCAGCTTGCCCTTGCCAGCGCCGCGGCCTTTGCCGCCGGTGAACTGGGCGACTGGATGCTGTTCACTTTCACCCGCAAGCCCTTTTCGCAGCGCATCCTGATTTCAAGTATGCTGGGCGCGCCCCTGGACAGCCTTGTCTTTTTGTACATGATTGATCTTGTCACGCCTGTGTCCCTGCTTGCCATGACGGCCAGCAAGCTTGCCGGCGCTTTTTTTGTTTTTTATCTGGTGCGGCGGCATGAGAGGGCGGATTCGGTTTTTGTGAAATCAGCGGGTTGAGCGCGGATGCGCATTGTCGTAGGCTTGGATCAGACGTTCCACGCTGACTTGGGTATAACGCTGGGTGGTCGTCAGCCGCTGATGACCAAGCAGTTCCTGAACGCTACGCAAATCCGCTCCGGCGTCCAGCAGATGTGTGGCAAAAGAATGCCGCAGGCTGTGCGGTGAAACAGTGAAGGCCAGTCCGGCCTTCTGGCAGAGACGGGCGATAATCCGCGCTGCTTCCCGCCGTTGCAGCCGCCCGCCGCGCGTGCCGACAAAAAGCGCCTGTTCCGCCGGCGGGGCCACCTCGTTCCTGACATCCAGCCAGGCCGCCAGAGTGTTGATAGAAGTGTCGGAAAGCGGCGCAAGACGTTCACGGGAACCTTTGCCCACAACACGAAGCACGCGCGTTCTCAGTTGCACATCGTCGACGTCCAGGCCCAGAGCCTCCGAAATCCGCAGGCCGGAACCGTAAAGAAGTTCTGCCAGGGCCACATCCCGCCTGGACAAATGCGCATCGCCGGCTGTCGGCCCGGAGGCGTCCAGCAAGGCATATGTTTCATCTATATTGAGAACGCGGGGATGGCGGATTTCCTGACGTGGATTACGCACCTGCGCGGCGATGTTTTCGCTTACCCGCCCGTTGCGCAGCAAAAAGCGAAAAAAGGAACGCGCGGCGGCCAGTTTGCGCGCCATGGTGCTTTTGGCTTCGCCGATATGAAAAAGCCTTGCCACAAAAGACTGAATATGCCTGCGGCTCACAGTGTCGGGCCTGGAGATATCCACGCGCTGTTCCCGCAGAAAATCGACGAGTTGGGCCAGATCCGACCTGTAGGCTTTTCGTGTGGCCTCGGAATAGCCTTTCTGCACTGTGAGAAAGTCTAAAAATTCCTGAACCGCGGGAGGGAGTTGTTCTGAATCTTCAGAGCGTTCCGCGGCAGAGGAAGGTTTTGGGAAAGTTTTCATGGCAGCGTCCTGTACTGTGCGCCGGGTAAGCGTTTAATCTCCCCTGTCATTTCCAGGGCGACAAGCAGGGTGCTCAACTCCGCCACCTGTACTCCCAGGGCAAGGGAAAGAGCGTCCGTATGCATGGGGCCGCGCGCGCGCAAACACTCCAGCAAACGCTGCCTGTTGTCCGTCGAGCTCAAGGCGATGGCCGGAGCGCAGACATTTCTGACTTTTTTCGGCGCGGGAGGAGGCTGGGCTGTCCTGCGCGCCACTTTGGTCTCCTCAACTTCCGCAGGCGCGGATTCAAAGCCGCTTTCTTCCGGCAGATCGGCCTCCGAAATGCCGAAGGGGCGCAACTGATCCGCAAGGTCGCGCAGCACATCCTCCGCGCTGAACACGGGCCGCGCGCCTTGCCGCACCAGATCCTGACACCCCAGGCAATGCGTGTCCAATGCCTGACCGGGGACGGCGTAAACCTCGCGGTTTTGTTCCAGGGCAAGGCGGGCGGTCACCAGACTGCCGGAGCGGCTGGCGGCTTCCACGACCAGCACCCCCAGGGCAAGGCCGCTGATAATTCTGTTGCGAACAGGAAAGTGCGCGGCCAGCGGTGGAGCCCCCGGCGGAAATTCTGAAAGTAAAAGACCTTTTGCGGCCATACTCTTAAAAAGTCTGGCGTTTTCTCCCGGATAAATCTTGTCGATGCCGGTTCCCAAAACGCCGATGCTGCCGCCTGTACGCGACAGGGCGGCTTCGTGAACAACCTTATCTATTCCTTGAGCCATACCGGAAACCATCGCTATCCCGCAGGAGGCAAGACAACGCGCCATGTACGCGGCGACTTCACGGCCTTTGGCCGTGGCCTGACGCGATCCCACCACGGCAAAGGCCGGGGAACGCAACAGGGAAACATCTCCACGGTAATACAGGAGAACGGGAGCATCGGGGATTTCACGCAGACGCTGCGGATACAGGGGGTCGGACCAGAGCAGAATTCCGTCGTTCAGGTTTTTCGCGCTGTCCCATTCCCGCTTGGCCTCAGCGCGCCAGGAATCGCCTGCTATTTCCGTAGCCTGACGTTTTGTAAGTTTGACCTCATTCCAGCGCTCGCGGGCTTCAAAAGCCTTGTGCGCGGAACCGAAAAATTGGAGCAGTTTGGCGCAGGAGCGCGCCCCGAGGCCATGACAATGCCGTAGGGCAAGGCTTGCCCAGTATTCGGCGCGCGCGGCTTGGGCCATGTCTGCCAGGGAAGTCGGAAATTCTCTGCCCGGCCGGATATCGCCGTTTTCCTGCATGGTCACTGCGCCAAATTGCGACCGCGAACACGTCCGGCCGCTTCTGAATTGGGGAAAGCGGCCAGAAGCGTCCTGTACATCTGCCTCGCTCCCTCTTTGTCGCCAAGGCGGTTCATTGTCATGCCCGCTTTGAGCAAGGCGTCGGCGTTTTTATGATGCTTCGGATAATTGGCGTTGACGCGTTGAAAATAGTCCAGGGCTTCCCTGTACTTGCCCTGCGCGTACAGACATTCGCCAATCCAGTAATCGGCGTTCGGCGCGTAACGACCATTGGGATACTGCTGCAAAAATTCTTGAAACCGGCTGATCCCCTCGGCGGGACGTCCTGCCATTGCAGGCTGTAAAGCAGCTTTGTACGCGGCGTCCTCTCCAACGGCCTTACTCTGTCCGGAGTCAGTCGCGGGACGGGAAGCAGGGACAGATGGAGCGGCAGTTGCCGTCGGGGCGGCAGGGGGCAGAACCGGGGCGGCTGCGGTCGCGGACGGCGGCATGGGCGGCAGATCAGGGTGTTCCGGCGGCAGGGCCAGGCTGGAGGAGGGTAGAGCAGGCACCCGCGCAACGCCGCTTTCATTCGGGGTACCGGTCGGCGCGATGGGCGTAGACGAGTCACCGGGCCGAACGTCCGTCGACAGCGGAGATGCGGGCGTGGAAGAAGGCGGCAGCGCCGCGACCGGCGTTGTCGGCGCTTCTGTGGAAGGAAGGGCCAGCATGCCGGATGGCGCCGTGTCCGTTTCGGGAGTGCGGTCGGCGGCAGTCACCGGAGTCCCGGCGCGGGGAGATGGCGCGGGCGTGTTGGAACCGGTTTTGCCGGCACGCGCGGGCGATTTGCCCGGGGGAAACGGGCTGGGCTGCACGGCGGGATCAATCAGTTTTCCGGACGGCGCGGGGGGGGGCACGGAGGTTGTGGTTGCGTTGGCAGTCTGAGCGGTCGGCGATTCCGGCGGCCTGGACGCAACGGCTTTTGGGGCGACAATCGGCACAACGGTCATGCCTGTTTTTTGTCCGCCCCTGGTGCGCACTTCGTATACTCTGTTGTTTAATGAAGCCACTTGGGTGTCCAGCGTCGCAACGCTGTTTTCAAGGTTGCGCAGGCGCTGTTCTGCTTGGCGCAGAGTGTCGCTGTTGCTCTTGCCGGCGGCTTCAAGTTTTTGCATATGTCCCGTCGAAGCGCAGCCCGCCAGCAACAAAACGCCGGCAATCAGAAAAATTTTATTCATGCCCTTACCCCTTTCTCTGCTTCATGCCGATACCTTGCCTGCAGATACGCATAGTGAATACGTTCATTTGCGTATACAGCACAATGCGCTGTTGATGCAAGTTGACGCAAGTTCCATAATCCACCACGCGGACTGCGGCATTTCTCCAAAAACGATGAAAAGATGTTTTTCAGGATGCGCTTTTGCGCCACTGGCGGTTTTTTATGCGAGAGTGTCCATCAATAGATAGTTTTGGCGCAAAAATTTTTATAAAATCAATCTGTTATCTGGAAACTTGTCAAACCGTGAATTTACCAGAAAAAGATTGTAATTTCAGTATGTTATCGTGACAAGTGCCTATCCATAAGTAAACACTTTCACGATACAAAGACCATGCGCTGAAAGGATATTGGCAACATTACCGGGAATTGCACATTGCGCCGGACTGGCTGCTTGTCTACAAGATTATCGGTAACGTGGTTCTCTTTGCCCGTGCCGGCACTCATGCCGACATATTTTCCATTACGATGGGTACGTCGAAATACACCGGAAGCTCAGGTTCGAGACAGGTTCGAGACAGGATAACGCGCGAAAATCCATCTGGAATGCCGCCCGCTCCATCAATCGGGCGCTTTGGCGGCAGGACGCAAATACTTGCGCAGTTGTTCAAGAACGGCATCCAGAACCACCGGCTTGCCCACATGGGCGTTCATGCCTGCCTCCAGGCAATTTTCCACATCCTCCATGAAGACATTGGCGGTCAGCGCAATGATGGGGATGGACGCGGCCTTTGGCGTGTTCAGCGCCCGGATGGCTCGCGTTGCCTTCAGGCCGCACATTTTGGGCATCTGCAAATCCATGAAGATCATATCATAGCGATCAGGATTTTCACGGAAAGCGAGTACGGCTTCCTCGCCGTTTTTCACGCAATCTATGCGCAGCCCTGTGGGCTCCAGCAG
>JAISZT010000102.1 GCA_031284485.1 Desulfovibrio sp. | reverse complement strand
CTATGCTTTTTCGGATTTGATACTGCTCGTCTGGACTCAGCCTGACCGCTTGTGTTTTTAATTCGTTTTCCATATTCGCAGTATATCAAATATCCCCTTTTTGGCAATGTTTATTTGGTTGGTCAATAATTACGCTAACAGACTTTCTTAACATTGTTCAACGTACTGGAATGACGAAGCTATCCAAGATAAGAAAGATAAAAGAGTCGCCCCCGTCCAATCCGGAAGAAATGAGCGACCCTGAGCACGGCAAGTTTTCGTGTTGCGCGGCGGCAAAAGTATGCGTATAGTGGCCGCATACTGCGGCGTTTCAATTTCGCCGCAAATTGTTCAAACACAATGAGGAATACAGAATGAAATTTGCCATACAACTGTTTTTCCTGCTCTTTGTCGCGCTGACGACCGCGACAGCCAATGCCGCGTCCAGATCGTATGTGCTGTCGCCGTTTACGGTGAACGCGCCGCAAAGCTACGCCTACCTGTCAAAAGCCGTGCCGGCTTCCATACAGGCAAAGATCAACCGGCCGGGCGCGATGGAAGGTCGTACCTCCCAGACAAAAGCCGCCTCCCAGGCGGAAGCGCACAAAATTTTGTCCGCGTCAAACGCCGATTTCGCGATCTGGGGTTCAGTGAGCGTCACGGGCAACGAGTGCACCATTGAACTCAACAGTGTGGACAAAGCCGGAAATATCTGGAGCAAGTCCGACCAGGGATCGTTAAACTCCTTGAATACAACGGTGCAGAAATTGAGCGCGGCCCTCGGCAGTGAAGTTTTGGGGCTGTCCGGAGTTGGGACGATGCGCACGCCGGGCGGCGCCAGACAGGCGGGCAGTTCGAATTCGGACATTCTGGTCAACGAGACAGGCCAACAGCAGACATACCTGAACCCGCAGTTCCGCTATCAGGGGGCAGGCGCCGGTGACGGTTCACGCCTGCGCAGCCAGCGTCTGAAAGAAGGCATGGTGGACATGGCTGTCGGCGACTTCAACGGCGACGGCAAAAATGAAATTGCCATCCTTCACGAACACAAACTGGCCATCTATGTCTGGGGGGATGACGGCCGCCTCAAACAACTGGGGGAAACAACCGTTTCGCGATCCAACCTCAATTTTTCCATGCGGGCCATAGACCTTGATCGTGACGGCGCCAAGGATCTCGTCATTGCCACCTACGAGGAGGAAACCAACCGCCCCTACTCCTATTTTTACAGCTTTAAGGGCAACAAGCTGACTCAAGTTGCCGAACGCAGCCCATATTTTGCCAGCGTTCTCAATTTGCCGCCCAACAATACTCCAATGTTGGTGGGACAGGGCTGGGATTCGCTCAAGCTCTTTGCCCCCGGCGTGCGCCTGATGGTCAAAGAAGGCAACAAATACGGTCTTGGCAGCAGAGTGGACCTGCCGCCGGAATCAAATGTTTTTAACGTGGCATGGCTGCCCGGCGGCAAAAATTCCCAGTCCCAGATTGTCATGCTCACGGATGTGGAACGCCTGAAGCTGTTCCAGGGCACAGGGCACGCTCTGGTGCATTCCACAATGGAACAATTTTCAGGTTCCGCCACAGGCATGGATCACTACAAATCCATGCCGGGGCTTGGCATTAACCGCGTGAGCCAAATGCCCGGCAAATACTACGCGCCCATGCGCATGATCGCCGCCGACATCGGCCGCACCGGCGAATATGTGCTGATAGTCAACAAACCCATTTCCACGGCATCCCAGTTATTCGACAGATACCGCTATTTCCCGCAGGGGGAAGTGCACGCCCTGTACTGGGACGGCGTGGGCCTAGGGCTGAAGTGGAAAACACGGCGCGTGCGCGGTTCAGTGGCCGAGATTGATCTTGCCGACGTAAACAACGACGGCATCCTTGACCTTGTTGTCGGATTGAACACCTCGCCCGAATTGGGCATAGGCAGCCGCCAGTGCATGATCACCGCCTATCCGCTGGATGTTTCACGAACAGACCCCAACACTCCGGCAGATTTGAGCGATTTTGAAGTAAATCCCAACCAGTGAGAAGAGTGTGCGCGTTCTCGTTATTGGCTCGGGCGGGCGGGAACACGCCCTGGTCTGGAAAATCGCCCAAAGCGCGCTTGTCGACAAAATATTCACGGCACCGGGCAACGGCGGCACACAAAGCCAGGGGGCAATAAACACGCCCTTGGCCGATAACGATATTGACGCTCTCGCCGCCTTTGTCCGCAAGGAAAAAATAGACCTTGTGGTTCCCGGTCCGGAACTGCCGCTGACTTTGGGCATTACAGACCGCATGCGCGCGCAGGGCACAGCCTGTTTCGGGCCGGACGCTTACGGGGCGCGCATAGAGGGCAGCAAGGCCTTTGCCAAGGAAATCATGGCAAGGACGCATGTGCCCACAGCCTCCAGCGCCGTTTTCAGCGATGCAAGGTCGGCCCAGAGCCACGCGCGCAAAATGGGCGCGCCCCTCGTCATCAAGGCGGACGGCCTGGCCGCCGGCAAGGGCGTTGTGGTGGCCCGCACGGATGAGCAGATCCGGCAGGCCATAAACGACATTATGACCGCGCGGACTTTCGGCCCGGCGGGCGATCGCGTGGTCATGGAAGAATTTCTTGAAGGCGAGGAAGTTTCCCTGCTCTGTTTCTGTGACGGAAAAAACGCCGTGCCCCTGCCTTCCGCTCAGGATCACAAGGCCGCCCGGGACAATGACCAGGGGCCAAACACCGGAGGCATGGGCGCATACAGTCCGGCCCCGATTCTTGACGACAACGGCCTTGAAAAGATGACGGACATTGCCGTTCGTCCCGTCCTCAAAGAACTGGCGGCGCAAGGGCATCCGTTTGTCGGCGTGCTCTACGCGGGCCTTATGATGACGGCCAGCGGCCCCAGAGTGCTGGAATACAACGCCCGCTTCGGCGACCCGGAATGCCAGCCTCTGCTCATGCGTATGCGGGGAGACATTGTCCGGATCATGCTGGACTGCATCAACGGCAAACTTGACCCGAACAGCGTCGTCTGCAGCGGGCAGACAGCCCTTGGCGTCGTGCTTGCGGCAAAAGGCTACCCAGGCGACTACTCCAGGGGGCATGTGATCACAGGCATTGACAGGGCCGAAGCAACGACCGGAGGCATCAAGGTTTTTCACGGCGGTACGACAGTCAGGGGCGACGCGCTTGTTTCCAACGGAGGCCGTGTGCTCTGCGTGACGGCCTTGGGCGACGACCTTGAGCAGGCGCGCAAGAACGCCTACGCCGCCATGGAGCGCATCAGGATGCCGGACAGTTTTTATCGAACGGATATAGGCATAAAGGGCATACGCCATCTTGCCGGACAGGAAGGCTGATATGACAAAAAAAGACGTGAGCGTCGTCATTCTGATGGGCTCAAAATCCGACGAAGCGCTGGTCAGCCCCTGTGTGGACATTTTGCAAAAACTGGACATTTCGTATGTATTTACCGTAAGTTCGGCCCACCGTACGCCGGAGCGCACCCTGACTCTGGTGCGGGAATGTGAAGCCCACGGCGCGCGGGTGTTTATCTGCGCGGCAGGCATGGCCGCGCATCTGGCCGGGGCTGTGGCCGCGCGCACCACGCGGCCGGTCATCGGCATTCCTATTTCCGGAGAAACTCTTGGCGGAATGGACGCCCTTCTCTCCACAGTGCAGATGCCGACGGGCTTTCCCGTGGCCACCGTTGCGCTGAACAGAGCCGGAGCGCGCAATGCCGCCTGGCTTGCCGCGCAGATACTGGCCGTGTCCGATCCCGAACTGAACGCGAAAATTGAAAAAGAACGTTCTCTGATGCAGGCTGAGGTGGAAGCGGCCGGCGAAGAAATCAGCAAGAAATACGATGGCTAACGGCATAAACCGGCAGGCAGGGCGCCGTGGCGACCCCAAAAACTCTCATTTGATCTGGCACAGGATTTGGGGGCTTGACGGAACAGTGATGGAAGTCTTTTCCCGATCATAACAATCCAGAACACACGCTTCAGCAAAATTCAGGTCGAATCGTCCCTTCATTTGCACATTTTCCCGCATGGCATCAACAGCTTCAAGCCGGGAAAGAATCATCGGCTCAAGCTCATTCCAGGTATATTTACCCGACTTGACGGCGATCAACTCTTCTCTGCCCGAGAGGGGAAAAATAATCCTCCCGGTTTGCAGGAGTTCCTCCATTTGCATGAGCGCCCGCAATGCGTGAGAAAGAGCCTTAAAATCCAGCCCCTGATTACGCGTTGCATCTTCTGCCCGTGCCCCATATCGCTGCATGTCATGTTCCACCCTGCGGATAAATTCCGTCATGCGGATATTTTCAGCATGGAATTTATCACAAAGCCGAATAAATTTTTCACCCCGCACCATTTCTAGGGCACAATAATGTCCATCAGCGCAGGCGGCGGCAAGGTCATCAATAAAGTCATGCAGCCGCTGCCAGGGATACGGGTTGAGCGAATAAGTCCGGAGCCAGTTGTGAACAGCTTTCAGCGCGCCAATGCGGGAACCTTTAATTCCGTATTTTTTCGCTTGCCCAAGGCTGTATGCGGCACAGGCGCTCCCGTTACTCGTATCTATGAGGCGGAATGGTTCGGCGAACACCTTGTCCAGAACAGGCTCTCTAAATAACGTGCACTCCTCGTTTGAGGGGGAAAACAACATATCCAGGGCACCCGTATCGCCGGCGGGCAAGAGTTTCAGCAACCAGTGCTGCACCGACCAAAGATCAATATCCACATCTTCAGCGGAATTTCTTTGTCCCGTGCTGTTTGTTGCCTGTTGCAGACTCTTGGGAGCCTTGTTCAAAGCCAATGTGTCTCTGGACGGAAGAAAAATTCCACGCACATCCAGGTCTGATTTTCCCGGCATTTCCGTGCCGTAAAGGCTTGATCCAAATAGTGTCAGAAAAAGCAGGGATGCGCCATTTTCGCGACACAGGCTCTCTGCCTGACGGATCAGAGAAATCTTGCGTTGCTGCGGTAATTCCATTGAATCATACCAGTTTTCAGCCCTGCAGGTTGGTTGCACAAATTTTTATTTCCATGCGCGTTATTTCCATGCGCGTTATCTGCGCAAACCGGCAGGCAGGGCAAAGTAGACGCGGGCCGCCAGATCAAAGCACGCTCCGGGCAAATAGGATGCCCACCAGAACAATGCGTGCTTGCGCGAAAATTTTCGCCAGGGGGCGATGACGGCGCGCGCCTGCCCCCCCCGGCCCTCACGCCAGAGTGACACGGCTTTTTGAAACGCGGCCCTGCGTGTGAGCAGGGCCACAAGCCCGGCGTGCTCCGTATCATATCCGGGGTAAAGGCGACGGTGCTTTTCCAGAATGCGCAGCGTTTCGTCCGCAAACTGCCCGAATTTGCGGAATGTCGTATTGCCGGCGTGCACCCGCCACAGGGTAAGCGGCTCATCCACAAAATCAAGCTCCCGGTCATGGGCGATACGGTAAAAAATATCCGCCTCCTCACAGACATTGAAGCTCTCGTCAAAAGCCGCCATTGTTCCCCGGGACACGGCCATGACGGCTTCCCGGCGCAGCGCGGCCGAAGACATGGAAATCCACTGCCGTTCCATCAGAGCCGCAAACACGTTGCCCCGCGCTGGTGGTGCCTCGGCAAAAAGACGCTTGAGCACGCGCTTGCCGTCAAATATTTCCGTATCTGTGCAAACGAGGCCCACGCGGGGATTGGCCTCAAAAAGCGCCGTCTGTTTTTCAAGTTTTTGCGGCCGCCACAAATCGTCGCAGTCCAGAAAGGCCAGATACTCTCCACGCGCTTCAGCCAGCGCCAGATTGCGCGCGCGGCCCAGCGGCACTGTGGATTGCCCCCTGAAATAGCGCAGCCTGCCGCGACTTTGCCCACCCATAGTCCTTGCGACGTCGGGGCTTTCATCGGTGGAGGCGTTGTCCCAGAAAATGATTTCAAAATTTTCATAGGACTGGAGTAAAAGGCTTTCCAGAGCCTCGCGCAGATGGCGGGCACCGTTAAAACAATTCATGATTACGGAAACGAGGGGCTTCATCAGGCTTACCCGGAACGCAGGGCGCGGCCAAGACAGGCGCAGACGCGCGCGACGTCGGCGTCGTTCAGGCCAGGATGCAGGGGCAGCGTCACAAGTTCGGCGTACAGTTGCTCTGTGGCGGGCAGGGGTTCACTTTTGAAAAAGCTCAGAAGATGATTGGGCTTGTAGTGCATGCCAGTGGGAATGCCCTCCCCGGCAAGGGCTTCTTTCACCATATCCTTGCGTCCGTCCAGGATGCGCACAGGCAGAATGTGCGGCACAATGTCGTCTTCAGGATCAGAGCGCAGCAGCGCTGCATGGGGAAAATCGCCGATCAGGCGGGCATACAGGGAGGAAAGTCTTTGTCTTGCCGGGGCAAATTCCGTCTCCAGACGGGAAAGCTGCACACGGCCGACGGCGGCCATGATGTTGCTCATGTGGTAACGGTAGCCTTGGCGTTTCACGTCCGGATCCCAGGAACGCTCACCGGCAAAACGCCGTCCCGCGTCTTTTTCCACCGAAAGCAGCCGCGCGTCCGAAGCAAGGTTTGCCGTCCGCCTGTCAAAAGCCACGATGCAGCCGCCTTCGCCGCTGGTGATATTTTTGATGCCGTCAAAGCTGAAACAGACCAGATCCCCAAAACCGCCGATTTTGCGGCCGTGGTGACGGCAGCCGAAAGCATGGGCGGCGTCTTCCACCACGCGCAAGCCCTTGCGCCGCGCAAAATCGTACACTTCATCCAGATGCCAGGGGTTGCTTGCGTAATCTACAGGCATTATGGCAAATGTTTTTGCCGTCAGCCGTTTTTCCGCATCGCGCAGGTCAATGGTGCCGGTTTCCGGCAGCACGTCGCAGGCCACAGGAGCGCATCCCGCCGCTGTGACGGCCTGAAACGACGCGACAAACGTCAGGGAAGGCACAAGCACCTCGCCCCTGCCGCTTTCGGCCGCCGCGTCGACAGCCAGATGCAGCGCCGCTGTGCCGGTGTTTACCGTAATGATCTGCCAGGGTTCAACGCCGAGGAAGGCCGCCAGTTCTTCTTCAAACAGGCGCACCTCGTTGCCCATGCCAAGATAGCCGTCATCCAGCAGCACGCGGCTGACGGCGTCCGCCTCGGCCTGCCCGACAATGGAACGCGAAAGACGCAGAGTCATAACATCCCCGAAATCATAGGGCGTTGCCCTATGCGACGTCCTGCGCGCAGAACAAATTCTACGGCGTGACGAGGTTCATGTCGCTCAACAAGTTGTTGAGGTCAAGCAAAATAAGCAGACGTTCGCCCAGTTTCCCCACACCCTTTATATATTCCGACCCTACGCCGGACACCACCGGAGGGGCTTCTTCCACAGTGGAGGCCGGTATGCGCAGCACCTTGGAAACGGCGTCCACCAGAAAGCCGACGATTCTCTGTTCAAATTCCATCACCACGATGCGGGTATTGCTGCTGTACTCGACAGTGGGCATATTGAAACGCTTGCGCATGTTGATAACGGGTATGACCTTTCCACGCAGATTGATCACGCCTTCAATAAATATCGGAGCGCGCGGCACCATGGTGATCTGCATCAGACGGATGATTTCCTGCACCGCCAGAATTTCCACGGCGAATTCCTCTTCCCCTATGCGGAAAGTGACAAGCTGCATCAGATCGCCGTCGTGCACTTCGCTGTTGTGTTTCTCTTCCGCCGCTTGGCTCATGACAAGTCCTCCGGAGCATGCGCGATAATAATACGTCTGGGAATTATATCGGCTGTTGTGAAAAAAACTTCAGAGTAAAAAGACGGTTCAATTCCAGCCCGCAAGATGCTCACGCTCATCCGGGCGCAGGTACTCCATCCAGATGTGACGCAGCTTTTCAAAATGGTTGATGCGTAAGTCCCGCATTCCCACGCTCTTTGTATCCCAGGGTTTCGGGCCGTGAAAATGTATAATATGCGCCCGCTCCAGGCAATTCGCCTGATACGGGGGGCAGTTCCAGCACCCGTCCAACTGCGTGATGCGTTTGCCGAAATAATAATTGAGCAGCGACTGATCCAGATTGCCGATACGATCCACATTCTGCAGGGAAAAGGCCAGAAAATGATCAAGAAGCCCGCGCCGGCGCAAACGCCGAAAATTGAAGAGAACCACGCCGCTCGAAAAAGTCCAGATAGGAAAGGGCATGGGCACAACATGCCGCCGCTCCCGGAACATGTAGGAAAGCTGCTCGTGCTGGTGATAAAAGGGGGCCGTGTATTCACGGGCCATGCCCATGTAGCGCGGCTGCATGGCAAACAGGGCGTCCAGGGGCCGATAAAACAGCACGTCCACATCACAGTACAGCGCCATGTCGTCGGCCGCCAGTTCCTCAACCAGGGCAAGCTCCAGCTTCAAAAAACAGCCGACGCTGTGCTGCACGCTCTGCGGCAGGAGTTCCGGCGCAAGGCGCGGGCGATAGCGCGCCAGCGGAATGCCCTCGGCCGCCAGCGTTTCCGGCACTTCTTCCCTGTTTCCGGCATAAACGCACAAACAGGGGGCGTCCGGGCCGTAAAGGCGGCGCAAGGAGCGCACCGCCACTTTAAGCAGCATCAGGTAACGCGGGTTGTCGTCAATACCAAAAACAATTTTCATCGTCTAGGCGGCCTGTCCGGACGAGGCTTCAAGGCTTTGCTGCAACCGGGCGGAGTACTGCCCCATGCCTTCCAGATCAAAATCGTTGACCGCCTTCAGCAAAGCGGACAAATGCCCGGCATGGGGCGTGCCGTGCGCAGGTTCAACAAAATTTGACAATTTTCGTTGGGTTCCGCCCCAATCTGATTCCGTCCTCTTCGGCAAATCCACAAGCAGATCCAGCAGGGCTCGCCTGCTTTCCTCTTCCAGAGGTTTGTCCCCGACAACCGCCTCAACTTGATTGAGGTTGAGGGACACGATGTATTCCAGAGTTTCACGCATGACCGCCTCGTATTCTGAAAGCAGAGACTCATCCGGCGGCACATCGGGCAGCGAGGCTTCCATGGTTTTTGTCAGCTCCGCGACACGCGTCATGCCCAGATTCCCGGCCACACCCTTGATGGTGTGGGCCAGACGCGCGGCCGCGACATAATCCTCCTTGAGAAGCAGTTCGCGAATGCGTGAAAGCCCATGTCCGTAGTGTTCCACAAATCGTTCCAACAGATTTTGGTACAACTTTTTGTTGCCGCCCGTTGCGGCGATGCCGGCGTCCATATTGATGATTGCGTTTTTCTCCGAAATTTTTGCCCCTTGCTTCCCGGGCTGCCCGTCCGGCCGCGCCAATCCACCCGGCAGCCATTTGTCAAGCGCCGCGTGCAGTTCCTCCGGATTCACGGGTTTTGTCAGATAATCGTTCATCCCAAGGCTCATGCCGTCCATGCGCGACGAGGCGTCGGTATTGCCGGTCATAGCCAGAATCGGCAGATTTCTCGGGGTATAACCCATCCCCCGGATAATGCGCGTGGCTTCCATGCCGTCCATTACAGGCATTTCTATATCCATCACCACAAGGGCGATCTTCCATTCTTTCACGATATCCACGGCTTCCTGACCGTCAGAGGCCAGAACGACCTTGACCCCCATCTGATCCAGCAATTCCCCAAGAATCGCCTGATTGATTTCATTATCCTCGGCCACCAGCACGGTATGAATGCTCTGGGGCACCGCTTTCCCATCGGCAACGGGCTGCGGCGCCGTTTCAGCCGGACAGGCCGCGTCCTCCGCCGGCGGCGTTTCCGCTTCCGCCGTCACGCCCGAATACGCAGCGGAATCCGCATCAACGCCGGCCTTTGCCGTCGCCTTTGCAGCGTCCATAACCGCCACAAAACGCAAATGCGCCAAGGTGCATACGGCTGCCAGCGCCAGAGTGCCCAGAACAGGAAGAATTTTTCCCACACCCCCGTCCAGCATAAAAAGAGTACACGCCGCCAACAGCAGCAGAGCCAGTTGCGTCAGGGAAATAATTCTTATTGTCCTCATAATACCGCTCCGGGTATGACAGGATAAAGCACTTCAGCTATATGGTACAAGAGTTCGTCAAAAAAATAAAACAGCTTTCTCACACTTTTGTCAACGCATAAACAGTGGGCATGTCAAGATTTTTTTCAACAGCGTCAGCCAGCCGATCCAGTTCCGCCCCAAGGTTGTAGCTGACGCCTGCCTGCGGCGCCAGCCCCGCGCCACTGCGCAATTTGTTTAAAAAGGCGTGGCGAAAATCGTTGGCGTCAAAAATGCCGTGCATATATGTGCCCCAAACCCGTACGCGTCCGTCCTTTTCAACAAGCCCCCAGCCCAAGGCCTGCCCGGCCGCGTCGTATATGACGGGCTCCATGGGCCGCGCGTCGCCCGCGCCGCAACACTCGACCGGTTCGCTCAGGCCATGATGGATTTCATAGCCTTCCACGCATGGCGCGCCGTCCGTCAGTCTATGCGCGGCATGTCCTCTGACGCGGCGCAGTTGCTTTGCCGCGTCAAGCCTCGTGTTCATGGGCAAGAGGCCAAGCCCGTCCGTCCGTCCGCCGGACTCCAGAAACAGAGGATCCGCGATGCCCTGTCCCAACATTTGCAGTCCGCCGCAAACGCCGACAACCATGCCCCTGCCCCGCGCCCCACCATCCCGGGCCAGACGGATAATGCCTCCGGCAAGGCCTGTCTCGTATAAAAACCGCAAGTCCGCTATGACGTTCTTGCTGCCGGGCAGGATCACGGCATGGGGATGCCCCAGATCTTCCGCGCGCCGCACAGCGCGCACGCATACCCCCGGCTCGGCGCGCAGGGCGTCACTGTCGGTGCAGTTGCTGATATGCGGCAAATCCACAATAACTATATCCAGCAGGTTGTCGTCCGCTTTCGCTGCGCCGCGATGCAGCATAGGCGTATCGCCCAGTTTGAAATTGACGGAATCCTCCTCCGGCAGACACAGGTTCTCAAGCATGGGAACCACGCCGACAAAAGGCCGCCCGGTTCTGCGGCGTATCGCCTCGATCGCGGGATCAAGCAGCGACGCGTCGCCGCGAAATTTGTTGAGCACATAACCCGCCACACGCGCCCTGTCGCCGCGCCCGAGCAAGGCCATGGTTCCCGTAAGGGCGGCAAATGCGCCGCCCCGGTCGATATCCGCCACAAGCAGCACGTTTGCGCCGGCATGCCGCGCCATGCGCATATTGACGATGTCGTGCGCTTTCAGATTGATTTCCGCCGGACTGCCCGCGCCCTCCAGCACCATGACGTCCCTTTCGGCGGCCAGACTGTTGTACGCCTTGCGCACGGCCTTCCACGCCTTTGCCTTGTAGCGCAGATATTCCCGCACGTTCATCTGCCCCACGGGACGCCCCATTACAATAATTTGCGAGCCGGTGTGCGAGGTCGGTTTGAGTAGCACCGGGTTCATGCGGACATCCGGGGAAAGTCCGCAGGCGACGGCCTGGAGCGCCTGGGCGCGCCCCATTTCTTCGCCGTTGTCCGTCACAAAAGAGTTCAGGGCCATGTTCTGGGCCTTGAACGGCGCGACGTTTGCCCCGCGGCGAACCAGCAGGCGGCAGATGGCGGCGGCAAGCAGACTTTTTCCGGCGTTGGAGCAGACACCCTGAATCATCAAGGCAGGGGGCGGAGCGGGCATGCCTCACAAGTACCCGTAAATATCGTTGCAGGCAAGCGTCCGCAAGAAAAAGTCCGGCAAAACTTGCGCGGCGGCGTCACTTCCCGTATACTTGGAGCATCGGCATGAAAACCATTTCTTGCTGAGACTGCATACTTTGCGGAGGGGACAGTATGAAACGCGTCCTGCTTTTGGGCGGAGGAATTCTTGTCGTGCTGATTGTGGCGGCAGCCATATTTATCAGCCGCATTGACGCCGGATTTGTTGTCCAGAAAATTGCCGAAACAACGGAAAAGGCCACGGGTAGCCCGCTTGTTTTCGCAGGCTCTCCAAGCCTTTCTGTTTTCCCCCCGGGCGTGAGCTTTGGACAAGCGCGCTGGGGTGAAATAAAAGACGGCCAGGGCATGGCCGTGTCAGTGCAAAGCGGCATGGCCCGCCTTGAACTGGTGCCTCTTTTTACAGGGAATCTGGTGATAGCCGAGGTGCGCATCGACAATCCCGTGTTTACCCTGCGCGAAAACAAGGGCGCGAAAGAGCAGAAAGCCGCGGCAGCGCCGCAAAAAGACGCAACCAGCCAGAGCGGCGCGCCTTCCGGTGAACTGCCTGTGGAGCTTATGCGTCTTGCCGTGCGCAACGGCACAGTGCTCTACGCTGACGCGGAAGGTAACACGCTGAACATCAAGGATATAAACCTTTCTGTGGAAAATCTGCGCCGTCGCGAAGAAGCCGGCGTACAGTGCAATTTTACCTTTGATATGTCCGACGCTACCGCCAAACAGGCCGCAAACCTGTCCGGCAGCCTGGCGCTCAACGCAAAACTGCGCTATGACGCGCCAAAAATAGATTTTCACCAAATTTCTCTGACGTTCACACCGCTCACCGGCCCCCTGCCGAAGGAAACAGGCCCGGTCAACTTGACCTGCGACGGCTCTTTTGACATGCAAAAACAGCAATTGCACCTTGCCGGGTTTACCTTGAGCGCCACGCCCGCGCGCCTGAGCATTGCCGGTGACGCGACGCTCTCGCCCCTTGCTTTCAAAGGACATGTGGACGTGGAGGCCGCCCCGGACAAGCTGGCCCCGCTGGCAGGGCAGCAACTCAAACCCGGCAGCGGTGCCGTGTTCGCCTTCAAAAGCGGAATGGAATACTCGGACAACACCCTGCATGTGCGCGGAATGGACGCCAAACTGGACGAAACCGCACTCCGGGGCGATCTGACAATCACGACGGGCGAGGTCTTGTCGGTCACGGGCAGCCTGTACGCGGGCACCGTAAATGTGGACAAGTACCTGCCTCTGCCGGAAAAACATGAACACAAGGCAGGCGGAGCCGCCCCCGCAAAAGCGGACAAAGCGCCCCCTGCCGCGAAAGAGGATCCCAAAAGTTTGCCCACAATAAATGTACAGGCCAAATGCGATGGCGTGCGCAAGGGAAAGCTTGGCGTCAACAATCTCTCCTTCACTCTCAAGGGTGAAAAAGGAAAATACGCCCTGTCCTCTCTCCTGTGCGCGCTTGCAAGCGGCGGCGACGTGAAGGGCAGCGCCAATGCGGATCTGTCCGGAAAAATATACGCCGTCAAAACAACCGCGACAAACGTCAATGTGGGCGCGCTGCTGGACGCGGCGGACATGGGCCGCCCCGCGGACGGCACGGCATTTCTGGACGCGGACGTAACCCTGCGCGGCGAAAACGCCAAGGCCATGATGGCAAGCCTGGGCGGCAAAGGGCTTGTGGAAGTGCGCGGCATGAAAGTCGCCGCTCTGGCCTCGCTGCCCCATAACATACCCGTTATCAAGGGCGCCATACCGAACCATTTTGATCTTGTGCGTGTGCCCTTTACAGCGACGGGAGGAGAAGTTACGGCAAAACCCGTTACTGTGAGTTCACCTGAACTCAACGCCGTCGGACAGGCGCGCGTCAGCCTGCCGCGCGAATATCTGGACGCGACGGCCGATGTCAAAACACTGGGGATGACGCTTCCTGTCACGGCAAAAGGGCCTTTCAGCAATGTATCCGTCGGGCTTGACCCCAAATTCGCTCTGGATGCCATAAAAAAGGCGCCGGGCGCAGTGCTGGACGCAGGCAAGGGCGCCGCCGGCGCGGTGAAGGGAGGAGCGAAGAATGTTGGAGACAAGGTCAAGGGGCTCTTTAAAAAATAACCGGGGACTAAAGATTTTTTTCCGCCGGGCGTTAAGACCCATAGAGCGCGCTCCAGCGCAATTTCAGGGCGCGCTCTGTTTCACAGTGGATGACTTGAGCACACAGGCGGCATACTATGTATTTACTTATCGGCCTTGCAATTGTCGCGGCTTCGGTGTTTGCGGGATACACCATGGCCCACGGCGAATGGGCGGTGCTTTTTCAGCCGGCAGAGTTTATCATCATCCTCGGTTGCGGCCTGGGCGCCTTCTTTGCTTCCCAGACCAAGTACACCTTCGGGCTGATTCTCAAAAGCATAAAGCACCTGTTTGGGGATCCGGGATCCAGCAAAGTCAGATATCTGGAAACACTGGCCCTTTTGTATGCCCTGTTTACCAAGATGCACCGGGAAGGAGTCATCAGTATTGAAGGCGACGTGGAAAAGCCGGAATCCAGCGCCATATTCAGCAAGTATCCCAACATTTCCAAGGATTCAAAGATAGTCAATTTTATCGGCGACACCCTGCGCGTGTACCTTACCACCGGCGACCCGGCGGATATTGACAGCCTGATGAACATTGACATCGCCACCATGCACGAAGAAGGCATGCTGCCGGCGCACGCCGTGAGCCACATGGCCGAATCGCTGCCCGGCATGGGCATTGTGGCCTGCGTACTCGGCGTTGTGCTTGCGATGGGTAAAATCAACGAGCCGCCCGAGATACTCGGCCACTATATCGGCGCGGCCCTTGTGGGAACCTTTTTCGGCATTCTTACCTGCTATGGTCTTTTTGGCCCCATGGGATCCAAACTGGAAAACTTCGTTTCTGAAGAACACTTGTACTATCATGCCGTCAAGGAGGCTGTTGCCGCCGCCATTCGCGGATCAACCCCCCTGATCGCCGTGGAATACGGCCGCCGCGCCATCCCGTATCCGTTTCGCCCGAATTTCGCGGAGATGGAAGAAAAATTGAAGAGCGGGTAAGTCGGTCCTGTTTGACATTTTTCACAAATAAGCGAACCATACACCGACAACAATAAAATAACCGGCGGCGAACCGCCTGTTAAAGGAGGCACCTATGGGTGGTGGAGCATGGAAAGTGGCGTATGCCGACTTTGTGACAGCCATGATGGCCTTTTTCCTTTTGCTCTGGATACTCAACATGGTGCCGCCGGAGACGAAAGCCGGCCTCGCCGCGTACTTCAGCGGCGAGCGCAATTTCGATTCTTCTTCCACCTCGCCGGTGTCCAACAATCCTTTTGTCAACATTACCAACAAGATTGACGCGCGTGATTTTAAAATTACCGAAGTGGAAAAATCCCACTACGCCATAGCCCAGAAACTCAAACAGATGATCATGGCCGACGCTGTGCCGCAAAACGCTTCCGGCATCAACGCGGATGACGTGGGCGTGCAGTTGCACGTCAACTCCGATGTGCTGTTCAGTCCGGGCACCACGGATCTGCTGCCGGGCGGCGAAAAAGTGCTCTCCAGCGTGTTGAGCATGATGAATGAATACAATCTGTACCTTGTCGTGCGCGGACATGCCGATTCCGCAGAAGCAAAACCGCCCTATCCCTCCAGTTGGGAGCTTTCCGGCGCGCGTTCGGCCGCCATGGTGCACTACCTTGCCGACCACAACATCAAGACAACCCGCATGCGTTCCGTTGCCTACGGCGACACCAGACCGCTCAAGCCGGGCACTGATGAAAAAACGCGGGCAGTGAACCGTCGCGTGGAATTTTTCTTCCACCGTCCGGAAGTCATGACCTACAGCGTTGTGTATTAACAGCCAGACACCAGCTTGAACAACACACGGCGCGTTCAAAAAAGCAACATCAGGACTACTGAAATGACAATAAAAAAAGCTCTGCGCCTGGAGCGACTATTGTCGCTTGACGCGACAATAGTTTTCCTTCTTCTGTCGGCCTTCCCGCTCTCCGGAACCGCTCTGGCGGATCAATCTTCCGAAGCGACGGCCCGGCATATTTTTACGCTGCTGCCGTCCAGTATTTTTGAAAATACACCCGAGGGTCTGACAGAGCCGGAAAAACAGCGCCTTCTCACTGACGGGAAGTCGGAATTCTGGGAAGTAGTCGCGGAAACCGACGACTCCATTGTCTTCATGGCTTTGCCCTTCAGCGACAGCGCCGTAGGCTTGCAGCTTTTCCGCAACCAGCCCGACCACGTCATACAGGCGGCCATCGGCACACTGGGCGGGCACTTCTGCACACTGGAATTATGGCGTGTGGACGCGTCAAACAGGATTGTGCCTGTAGACGCCCCACAGGAGCCGGAAATCAAAGAGTTTTTTTCCAAAGGCCAACGCCTTCCGCCCGATGTTCAGGCCGAGGCGCTCATCTGCCTTGGCGACAACGGCCTCACGGCAAAGCCCGTATTCTGGAAAAGCAGCGGCCTTGCCTTTGTGCCTGTCGCCAATGACATACACTACCAATGGAACGGCAAAGCCTTTGAAAAAACAGTCACCCCGCGCGAATAATCACGCCAGTTCCGAAAGCGTCCCGCCCACGCGGGCAAGGGCTTCGGACAGCGCTTCGTCCGCCACCGCGTAAGA
This sequence comes from Desulfovibrio sp., assembly GCA_031284485.1. Classification (GTDB taxonomy): domain Bacteria; phylum Desulfobacterota; class Desulfovibrionia; order Desulfovibrionales; family Desulfovibrionaceae; genus Desulfovibrio. The sequence goes on along the minus strand of JAISZT010000102.1, from coordinate 9,748 downwards.
AATGCGCAGACAGTTGTCGTCGCCGAAAGCCACTCCCGGCACAAGGGCCACCTGCGCCTTGTCCAGCAAAAGTGTGCATATTTCTGTGGAGTTGCGCGCTGTCGTGCCATAGCAACGGCTCACGTCCACAAAAAGATAAAACGCGCCGTCGGGTTTTGGGCAGACAGCCCAGGGCCAGCTTTCAATCACCCGCATGGCGGCGTCACGCCGCCGTTGAAAGGCGGCACGCATTTGCTCCACGCAGTTCATCGGGCCGGTCAGGGCCGCCAGAGCCGCCTTCTGGGCAATGGAGCATATATTGGATGTGCTTTGCCCCTGGATGGTCGACATTTTTTTTACAAGCTCCGGATGCGCCGCCATATAGCCCACACGCCACCCGGTCATGGCGAATGTTTTGGAAACGCCGTTCACTATGGCGACCTGTTCGGGATACTTTTCAAACCAGCTCACAACACTTGCCGGTTTTGCCGGAGAAAAAACAAGCTGATCATACATTTCATCGCTCAGCACAAAGATGCCGCGATCAAGCGCCCACTGCACAAGGGCGTCCGTTTCTTCCTGTGTGTACACTACGCCGGTAGGATTGCCGGGAGAATTGAGAATCAGCAGACGCGTTTTTGGCCCGGCATGCTCGTCCAGCATGGCCGTGGTCACCTTGAAGCCGCACTCCGCCCCGGCGTGAACCGCCACAGGCCTGCCGCCCGCAAGAGCCATAATGTCCGGATAGCTCAGCCAGTAGGGCGAAGGGATCAGCACTTCGTCGCCCGGATTGATAAAGGCCTGGGCAAAGTTGTAAATGGCGTGTTTGCCGCCTGCCGCGATGATGATTGATTCGGCCGGGACAGTCACGCTGTAATGGCGTCCAAAATATTCGCCTGCGGCCTTGCGCAGTTCAGGGATGCCGGGCACGGCGGTATAATGGGTAAAACCCGCGTCAATGGCGGCTTTGGCCGCTTCCCGGATATGGTCGGGCGTAGGGAAGTCCGGTTCGCCGATGGCCAGGCTTGTTACGTTCACCCCCTGCGCCTTGAGTTCCAGGGCGCGGCTGTTGACGGCAAGCGACTGGGAGGGTTTGACGGCGGACAGACGTTCGGCGATGCGCATAACTGACTCCTTTATTGTTTTTTATAAAACCCGGTAGCAAACCGCAGGTTCCTTGAGCAGCCCCGCGTCCGCCATGCGGCGCAGGGCGTGATCCATTGCGCCGGCAGTTGTCTGATGCGTCATGAACACAAGCGGCACCAGACCCCGGCCGTCGTCAGACTTTTGCAGCATACTCGCCACGCTGACGCCGTCAGCGGCCATGCAGCCCGCTATGTCGCGCAGCACCCCCGGCCTGTCCTGCACGGTCAGGCGCGCATAGCAGCAGGAGCGCCATTCCTCCGGCGGCACAATGACGGCCAACGGCAAATCTTCACCCTGGAAGCCGGTGTTGTTCGGGCGTTCGTCCCTGGCGACAGCCAGCAAATCCGCCAGCACGGCCCCGGCGGTGGGCAGATCGCCCGCGCCGCGCCCGTGAAAAAACAGCAGCCCCGCGGCGTCGGCCTCTATGCGCACGGCATTGAATACGCCGCCCACAGAGGCAAGCAGGTACGAATTACGCACCAGCGCGGGAAAAACCCCGGCTTCAAGGCAGGGAATCCCGCCTTCCCGCGATTGTGCGGATTCCCGGATTTCCCTGACCTGCGCTATCAGCTTTATTGTGTAGCCAAATTCTTTTGCGAAATTAATATCTTTGCAGGTGAGACCCCGAATGCCGCGCACGGAAAGCGTCTTGTACGGATAATGCGCCCCGTAGGCCAGGCGGATAAGCAGGATGAGCTTGTGGGCCGCGTCATGTCCGTCAATATCCAGCGTCGGGTCGGCTTCGGCATAGCCAAGCTCCTGCGCCTGCTGTAGAGCCACGTCAAAATCCATGCCGTTGGCGGCCATTTCAGAGAGGATATAGTTGCTTGTGCCGTTCAATATGCCCATGAGGGACAGCACGTGATTGCCGGTCAGGCTTTCCTTCAGGGTCTGAACAATGGGGATGGCTCCGGCCACGCCGGCCTCATAGCGGAGGATGCGCCCGGCCCGTTCCGCCCTGACAAACAGCGCCGGCCCCTCTTCCGCCAGCAGGGCCTTGTTGGCCGTGACAACATGTTTGCCGTGGTCAAGAGCGCGTTCAATAAGGGCGCGGGCCTGCTTGATTCCGCCGATAAGCTCCACCAGCACGTCAATTTCAGGGTCGTCGGCAAGCGCCGCCGCGTCTGTGGTCAACTGCGCGCCGTCGGGCAGGGCGACGTTGCGGGCTTTGTCCATATCGCGCACAAGTACCCGCTTTATCAAAATTTCGCGTCCAACCCGGCGGCGGATCATGTCAGCGTTTTCAACCACAAGGCGGGCAAGCCCACCGCCTACAGTGCCAAAACCGGCCAAGCCGACAATCAGCGGCTTATCTGAAGTATTGCCCGTCATCGCTACGCGCCTGCCTCGCTCAAAAGTCGCCGTATTCCGCTCACGGCCTGCCGCGTGCGGTGCTCGTTTTCAATAAGGGCGATGCGCACATACTCATCGCCGTATGAACCAAAGCCGAGACCGGGGGAAACGGCCACATGGGCCTTTGTGAGCAGAAGTTTGGAAAATTCCACGGAACCCATTTTACGGAAGTCTTCAGGAATGCGCGCCCATACAAACATGGTGGCTTTGGGCGCGGGCACTTCCCACCCTGCGCGGCCAAGCCCCTCAATCAGCCTGTCCCGCCGTTCGCGGTAGATGCTGCATATATTGAGCACACAGTCGTCCGGGCTGTTGAGGGCTACTGTCGAGGCTATCTGAATGGGCTGAAAGATGCCGTAGTCAAGGTAGCTCTTGATGCGGGAAAGGGCGTGGACAAGGCGCGGATTGCCGAGGCAGAAGCCGACGCGCCAGCCCGGCATGGAATAACTTTTGGACATGGTGTAAAATTCCACGCCCACGTCTTTCGCCCCTTTTGCCTGCAGAAAACTCGGAGCCTGATAGCCGTCAAACACAAGATCCGCATAAGCCAGATCGTGTATCACCCACAAATTGTGCTCTTTGGCGAAATCCACCACTTTTTGAAAAAAGGCCGCGTCCGTCACTTCTGTGGTAGGGTTGTGCGGATAGCACAAAAAAAGAACCTTGGGCTTGGGCCAGGCCTGACGGGTGGCTGTGGTCAAATCCTCAAAAAAATCGCGCCCCGGCCCAATGGGCACGCTGCGCACATCCGCGCCGGCAATGATGGGCGCGTATTTGTGTATGGGATAGGTGGGGTCTGGGGCCAGCACGACATCACCGGGATCAAGCATCGCCAAGGAGAGATGGGCGAGGCCTTCCTTGGATCCCATGGTCACGATGGCCTCTGTTTCCGGATCAAGGCGCACATCGTACAGGCGCGCGTAGCGATCACACACGGCTTTACGCAGATTGGGTATGCCCTTTGAGAGCGAATAGCGGTGGTTTACGGGCTTTTGCGCCGCTTCGGTCAGCTTGTCCACAATGTGGGCGGGCGTCGGGATATCCGGGTTGCCCATGCTGAAATCCACAATATCTATATTCTGGCGGCGAAGCTGCATTTTTAGTTCGCCCACCACGGCGAACACATAGGGGGGAAGGCGCTGGATGCGGGAAAATTCTTCCATACGGATACTCCTGACTGTCGGCTCAGAAGTATACGCCCATCAGTCTTTTTGTAAAGCCAGGGCCGACGGAATCCGGCATGTCGCGCCTTTCGGCGCAGTTCCGCTTATTTTCCGCCAAATTCTCCGCTCGACAGTTCCAAAACGCAACGCTACAGTCGGGCAAACAAAACAGGATGAAAACAATGGTCGCGCATATTTTTTTCGATCATGACGACAAATGCCTGCGTCTTCTGGATCAGCGCCGTCTGCCGCTGGAAGAGGCGTGGGTGGTCTGCCGCACGCCGGAGGACATTGTGTCCGCCCTGCAAACCATGGTGGTGCGCGGCGCGCCGGCCATCGGCGTGACGGCCGCCTGGGGCTGCGTTCTGGCCGCCCTGCGCGGCGGCAGCGGGGACGCGCTGGAAGTGGCCTTTGAGCGGATCGCCGCGGCAAGGCCCACAGCCGTCAATCTGCGTCTTGCCGTGGAGCGCATGCGCCGGGTCAGAAACACTGTGGGTCAGCACCCTGCCGATCCTGCCGCGCTGCAGGGACGCCTGATGGACGAAGCCGCCGCCATGCAGGCCGAAGACGCGGCGGCGTGCGAACGCATCGGCCGCTTTGGCGCGCAACTGCTGGAAAACGGCGACACCGTGCTGACCCACTGCAATGCCGGCGCGCTTGCCACAGCCGGATACGGCACGGCCCTCGGCGTTGTCCGCGCGGCCGTCGACCGGGGCAAGCGCATAACGGTGATCGCCGACGAAACGCGCCCTTTTTTGCAGGGGGCGAGGCTGACGGCCTGGGAACTTGCCAGGGACAACATTCCCGTGCGCGTGGCCTGCGACAACGCCTGCGCCCTGCTGATGGCCAAAGGCCTTGTGCAGCGTATCGTCGTGGGCGCGGACCGCATCGCGGCAAACGGCGACACCGCCAACAAAATCGGCACCTTCGGCGTGGCCGTGCTGGCCAGATATTTTAACATTCCCTTCTACGTGGCCGCGCCGCTCACGACGTTTGATCCTTCCCTGCCCGACGGCGGGGGCATCCCCATTGAGGAACGCCCGGTTCGGGAAGTCACCCACATCGGCGCGCAGCAACTGACGCCCGCAAATGTCCCTGTGTACAATTTCGCCTTTGACGTCACCCCGGCAACCCTCATCAGCGCCATTATCACGGATGCGGGCGTGCTGCGCCCGCCGTTTGCCGCGGCTATCGCCGGAGCGCTGGCATGAAGGAACTCGTCCTGCTTGTCGGCGGGCGGCATATTCCCCCGGACAGCCCGGAGGCGCGTCTTGTCGTGTACTGGAACGACTGGGACGCGCCCGGGGGCCTTTCCCTGCCGGCGCGCCTGGCCTCCGATTTTGAGCGCATACGCGCGGAACACGCCGCGTGGGCCTATGAAACAGGCCTGTACAGGGTGGGCGGAAAGCAAGTCCGCGAGCATCTGTCCGCGGGAAAACCCCTTTCCCTGTGGTGGTGTTCGCTCCTGTACGAGCGCCACCCCAAGATGACGCCGGGATTGTATACCGTGTACCGGCTGCGTTCCCTGGAACTTCTGATGGATGCGGAGAACGTGACGGATGTGCGGCTGGTCGGCGACGAAGGCCGGCTGCGGCGCAGCCTCGAAGAATTGTGCGCCGTGTCAGGACGGCGTCTGCATGCCGGGCAGCCCCCGGACGGACAGGGCAGGCCGGGCCCGAACAAGCGGCGCTTGATCGCCCGCGTTTACCGGGTCATTCCCGCGCCTCTGCGCGCCCTTGTCCGTTACGCGCATTGGTGGTGGACAGTGCGGCGCAAGCTGCCCTTTGCCGGAAACGCCCCCCTGCCGCGCGATCAGGGAAAAAGCGCGACCATAGTGACGTATTTCCCCAATATCGACACGGAGGCCGCGCGCAAGGGACGATTTCGCTCCCGCTACTTTGAAAGCCTGCACAACGCCCTTGACGCCAAAGAACTGTGCTGGCTGTTTATCCGCTTTCCCGCGCCGGACATTCCCCTTGACCGCTGCATTGCCCTGCGCGACCGCTTTCGCGAACAACAACAGGACGGGATTTCCTTCCACTATCTTGAAGAATTTCTCTCTTTTGCCGACGTTCTCGCGGCGCTGTCGCGCTGGGCGCGTCTGGTCGTCGCCTCTTTGCGCCTGGAGCGGCAGGCAGGCAAAATCTTTTCTTTTGCCGGCTCCCGCCTCAACTTCTGGCCCATTCTTGGTCAATATTGGGCGGAATCGTTCCGGGGATGGCGTTGCCTGGAACGCTGCCTGCAGTATCAGGCCTTTCTCAGGTGGACGCGTCTTGCCGGGCCGCAGCGCTGGACACTTTTTCCCCTGGAAAACTGCCCCTGGGAGCGCATGCTTGCCCACGCCGTGCACTGTGCCGGAAACGGCCCGGTGTACGGGGCGCAGCATTCCGCCCTGCGCCCGACGGATTTGCGCTATTTTGACGATCCGCGCACCTTTGACGATCCGGAATGCGCGCTTTTCCAGCCTGATGCCCTGCGCGCGAACGGACGGGGCGCTCTCATCCAATGGCTCGGAGCGGGCGTGCCGCCGGAGCGTCTGGGCATGGTGGAAGCCCTGCGCTATCTCTACCTGATGGAAGGAGCGCCAAAGGCTGAAAACACGCCGCGCACGCCGCGGCTGCTTGTTGTCACCAGTTTTTTCCCCGACGAAACGGACGGGCATCTCGCCCTGCTGGCAAAAGCGCTGACAGCCGGGCTGCTGGCCGGCTTTGACGTGGTGGTGAAGCCGCACCCCTATCTGCCGGTGCGGGAGCGCCTGCGCCTGCTGCTGGGCGAGGCTGCGGAAAAAATACGCGAAGTCCGCGGGGCAATGGCGGAGCACTTGCAGCCGGGCGTGATCGTCTGGGCCTCAAATTCCACCACCGCAACGCTGGAAGCGGCCGCAAGCGGCCTGCCGGTCATGGTGATGCCGCCCCCCAAGGGGGATTTTGACCTCTGCCCCCTGCAGGACATGCCGCAACTTTTGCGCACCGCCACTTTGGAAGACGTGCGTCAGGGGCTGACCTCGCCGGAACCCCTTGCCCTGCCGCCGGACTATTTTGCGCTTGATCCGACCCTGCCGCGCTGGCGGGAATGGCTTGGCCTTGCCCGGCGAAGCCCCGGTTTTATGCCGTAAATTCAATCCGCTGGCGGATATCCATAGTGATCAGGCGGCAATCGGTAGCCATTGCTTCAAGCGCGCGCGCAAATTCCTTTGTATCTCCGGCAAGAACCGGGAAAGTGCCCCAGTGCATGGGCACGACAGCCTTGCAGCGCAGCAGCCTGCAGGCCAGCGCCGCCTGCCCGGCGTCCATGGTGAACACGCCGCCAATGGGCAGCAGGGCGACATCAATGGAGTACAACTGCCCCCAAAGCTCCATACCGCTGAACACCCCTGTGTCGCCCGCGTGGTACACGGTCAATCCGTCCGGCATCCGGAGTATATAACCCACGGGCACGCCGGAATCACTGGAATGGTAGGCCTGCGTCATGGTGATTCTGACGCCTTGGTGTTCGACAGTGCCGCCGATATTAAAGCCTATGCCGTTAAGTATCCGATCCTCGGGCACGCCGTTTTGGGCCAGCTTGCCGGCCGTTCCCACAACAGCGCCCAGCATGGCCCCGTGCGTCCGGCAAACGGCAACGGCCTCACCCACATGATCGGCGTGGTCGTGCGTCACCAGCACCACGTCCACGGGGCCGACGGTTTTGGCGTCCACGCCGGAGGCGGGCGTAAAAAAAGGATCCACAAGCAGGTGAATGTCCGACGCGCCGATTTTAAAGGCCGAATGGCCGTACCAGGTAATATCGCTCATACATGCTCCCTTCCAGAATTTTGCGCATTCTTATTCCCTTGTGCATGCGGCGGCGGGAGTCCGGGAAGCCGGCTCGGCCCCACGCGCGCAGGAGATGCCGGAGATGGAGGCATCATTAGTCAATGTGCCCCACGCAAACCGCGTTGCGCCCTGACTCCTTGGCCCGGTACAGGGCATCGTCCGCGGCATTGATGCCGCGAATGAGCATCACCGCGTCAACAGGCGCCATATTGGTGGAAAATTCCACGATGCCCATGCTCACTGTGATCTGTTTTTTTTGACCGGATTCAAGACAGACCGGATGCTCCGCAACGCTTGCGCGAATGCGCTCGGCAACAAACAAACCCTGCTTGAGGGTGGCGTGCGAAAAAATAAAGACAAATTCCTCGCCGCCGTATCTTCCTAAAATATCATTTTTGCGCAGACAGCGTTTTCCTTGTTCGGCCACATGCCGCAACGCCCGGTCGCCCTCAATATGCCCATAGGAGTCATTAAAATTTTTGAAAAAATCCACGTCCAGCATAACAAGGCAGCAGCACTGGTTCAACATGTGATTGCGCTGCAGTTCCAGTTCGGCCAGATTGAAAAAAGAACGCCGGTTCAGGATGCCTGTGAGGAAGTCATGTTCCGCAATATACCTGGCCTCGGCCTCGCTTCTTTCAAGCGCGCGCAACGCGGCGTTGTGCTTGTCAATCTCATCGGCCAGATTCTTGTTGAGTTCGGAAAGCTCCTCTTCTTTCTTGCGCATAGTGGTAAAGGCCGCATCCAGGTGCACCACCATACTGTTGAAAGCGTCCGCGAATTCGCCAAGAAAATTTACCCGTTGGGCCAAGTCGCCCGCTTCGACCTGTTGCGCTAAGACGCGAAAACGGGCAGCCGCATCGTCCAAACGTTGGGTAAAGTCGCCCGCTTCGGTCTGTTGCACCCGCCAGAGCAGTTGACGCAAATTGGCCTGCAGCGCCCTGAGTTTTCCGGTGATAACGCCCCTCTCACTTATCTCCGCGCTGAAGTCGCCGGTGGCGTACTGGGACAAATAATCGCGCACGCGGTAAAGATAGTCATGGATAGCGCGCAACTGCTTGTTGTCGCGCAGATCGTCGGGCAGATCCGGCGTGACCGGGTCGTTCAGCAGCCTAGCTATATGTTCAAGGGCACGATGCAAAAGTTCTCCCTTGCGCGCTTTACCCGCCCTCGGGTTGACTGCCCCTTTGTGCGCCAAACCGGCATGCTCCTGCGCTGGAACGCCAGCAGTCAATTCCCCTGACATTGTGGCTTTCACCGGTAAAGGAGTCCAGGATGCCCCTGATAAAACCCCGTCCAGGCGGCGATTGCGGTTGCGACCCCATGCCGAGACATGCGATGACAAAGTCCGGCCCGATAATTTCCCGGGGAAATTCGTATTTGCGCTGCGGTTGATTCACAGTTTCCTCCGGCGAGGGGCACCATTACCCAAGGAAGATAACAATTTCCACCATGTTTGACAACTGAATTTTGACAGTATAGTGATTTTTCGCTGTACTTGCGCCGGTTTTTTGTATATTCTGCGCATCGCGTATATAGTGGAGAGGTGTCCGAGCCTGGTTTAAGGAGCACGATTGGAAATCGTGTGGCGGCTAATCCCCGTCCGGGAGTTCGAATCTCCCCCTCTCCGCCAGATTTTAATCCAGCCGAGTTCGGCACAGTCTAAAAAGTCTTTCCTGGCAAGGGGATAAACGAAATAGATTGTCCGAACTCGGTCAGAAAAATCCATAGACACCCGCCTTTTTCGGGGGTACATAACCCCTTGCCAGGAGTAGTACCCCCATGCCTCTCACAGATACCGCTATTCGCGGCGTAAAGCCCGCAACCAAGCCCCAAAAACTCTTTGATGGTAAACGGCCTCTTTCTTTTCGTCGCTCCAAGCGGCGCTAAAAGCTGGCGCGCTACAAGGCCCGAGACACTTAGCGCCTTTACCATATAGAATCCAATTGGGGCTGATTTGTTTCTTGTCGAAAAGTTTTATTAACCATTCTGCTGGGATACTTTTACGGCTTTTGGCGTCAGAAACAGATGATTGTCTGACCTGGAGAAAATCACCCAACTTGACCTGTGTTCTGCACTCAGCGGCCTCAAAAACCCGTTTTAAGGCGTTCTCAAAGTCGTATGTCTCCATATAATTTTGTTCTCCTCTTGAATGTGCTTCATTCGTTATAGGGGTTTTAAAACCCCTTTTCAAGAGGATGTTTAGAGCGTTTATTCTGCCAGAATGGAACAAGAATATTTACGCAGCAGCTTCGGCGCTATAATCAAGGCAGCTCGCATCAAGAAGGGCAT
>JAISZT010000136.1 GCA_031284485.1 Desulfovibrio sp. | reverse complement strand
TCAACATGTACGCGACATTTAAAGTAAACATAAATTATATTCCTGTATTATTCTTTCTTACCATACATTAATATATATGTTCTTTCTTTTATATCCACTGGAATTGGCTTATTATAATCATTAGAAAGTCTACGTAACGATTCATAAGATTCCCATAATCTTTTTTTACTCATTTGACTTAGGCCTATTAAAGAATTAGCGGACTCTTCGCATCTACTAAGTTCTTGTTTATATATTATTAGTTCATTATTAAACATATCGCCATTATTAAAATGCTTTGGATGAGTTTAAGACAGGCCAAGACGTTGATCGACAGACGATGAACTGGCAATTTGCGTGGCTTTTACTTCAGAAAAATCATCATCAAGTAATTCAGGATTTGTCATACCCTCTCTTGTAGGGCTACTAACGGAAGAAATAAGCGTCGCTCCACAGGCGGTTTTATGACCATCAAAGGCCACAGGAACACCCATGATCTTGCACTCTGCATCTCCTTCCACAATAGGAAAGACGCCATTGCATTTTGGGCATTCCACCATATCTCCCACACAGGCCATAGGTATGCCCATATCAGTGGGTGTATGGGCTACGGAAATGACCTTACCGCCGTGGGTGGTGACATCGCCCAGGCGAATAACGCCGCGATCCCCTTTTTTGAGTGACATGAGAACTCCTTTATCCTGCAAACTATATGGCAAGATTGCTGTATAACTGTTCTAAAAGAGATCCAGGTGCCGCAGTTGCCGGTGTTCTTCACTTGTTTTATCTTCAGGATATTTCGTTATAAACACAATTCTGGGGCAGCCCTCCACACGCATATAGCAGGCGTTTTCCGCGCCTACAGCGTCCTTCGCCGCACAGGCGGAAAACGCGTATTCGCCCCATTCCCCCTTGATGCCGTTCTGCGGGTAGTGGAGCGTGCTTTTCAGCGGCACCGCTCCGCGAGAACCGACTCCAAAAGCCGTAACTTCCGCATCCACAACGCCGGCCATGAAGTCCGGCCAGATTTCTCCCTCCGTCGGTCCGATCTCAAGCCACTGCCCAATAAGTGGATCCACATGCGCCACCAGATGGAAAGGTCGTTGCGGCAAAGATGCGGGTTTCATCCGCGCAGCGGCCAGTTTGGCGGCAAACGACGTGTTGCCGTAAAACACCTTGATGTGCCCCAGCAGTTCGGGGAAAGCCGGTTCCTCGCCGCTACCGGTCAATACGCATGCTGTCACGGGCGGAGCGGGGCGCGTCATGGCCAGGGTCAGCATACTGATCCGGCTGAGCACCTCATCGGTAAAATCGGCGGGATGGCCCGCGAACACCCAGGCCTGTACAGCCTGATCGTCCAGTATGGGCAAAAGCTGTGCCCATCCGCGTTGCAGGTTAGTGACCTCCCCCCAATGAAGCGTCGCCGTTGCGAAACCTGACGCGCGCAACAGAGCCTCTTCCGGGACATTTCCGTTTGCTGTTTCCCCGAGCACACAGAGCAGCGCTTTGGGTAATGCCATACTTTCCTCCTGAATTTACACTGTCAGATACGGAAGAAGTTTCGTCACACAGTGAAGGAAACCCTGGCCGAAGCAAACGCGCAACAGATCGGCGGTGGGGCGCAACGCGGGATCAAAAGACAATCCCCTGCGGACTGTCGCCCATTGCAGTCGCGTCAGACCACGTGGCCGTTCCGGAATTATCTTCGCTTCCATCGCTTCCAGTGAAGAGCGCCGTTTGAAGGGATGCCTGCCGTCCGTCATCTCACAAACTGTACAGCAGGCGGCAAACACATCGTCGCGTGTGGACGGATGTTCCCCTTTCAGACGCTCAGGCCCGGCATAGCACAAGCTGTACGAAGGCAGATATAAACTCTCCTTCAATCCCCGCGTTATGGATGAGCAGGCCGCGCCGAGTTGCGCGGTGGCCGTCGCCACATTAAAGTCAATGAGCGTGATGCGTCCTTCCGGGCACAGAAAGATATTGGACGGCTTGATATCACCGTGGACAACCCCGTGGCTGTGCAAAAAAGAAAGCGCGTCAAAAAGCGCCAGAGCGAAGGGAGCGACCGCTCCGCCGAGGCCGGATGGTTGTTCAGTCAGCATTTTGTATGCTGTTCGCCCCTCCAGCAATTCCATGCTGAAGCACATTCCGAAAGGTTCCCGGTGCAGGTCAAACGCCCTGACCACTCCCGGATGCGCCAGATGCCGCAATACGCAAAATTCCTGAGTCAGCGCCAGCCCTGCCCGCATATCACCCGACAATTTCGGGCTTGGGCGTTTGATGGCCACACGGGGATTGGTATCGCCCCATTCCACACGTCTGAGATCCAGAGCCGCATAAGTTTCACTTATTTCGCCGGAACCCAGCAAATTTTCCAAAAGAAACCGTTCTTCGCCATGCGGGGAAAACAAAGACGCCCTGGGGCGTTTGCCGGCGCTTTTTTTGAAAGGCGGAGGAGCGCTGTATTTATTTTTCCGTGCAGTGCGCATGTTACAATTCCGAAAGAAAAACAGCCACTACAGTGATGTTGTCCGGTTGACGCATGCCATCCAGCGACTCCATGATGTCCTCAACCGCTCCTTTGGCCGTAGATATGGTCAGACGGGCTGACAGCGCCTCGGGATCGATAAGACTGAACAGCCCGTCCGAACAGAGCAGAAATTTGTCCCCGGCCCTCAGGGAAAAGCGCACCTCATCAAGCCGCAATTCGTCATGAACGCCAAGGGCGTTTGTGATGATATTTCCACTCACCATGCGTTTGGCTTCCAGCGCGGTAAGTTCGCCCTTGTCTATTTTTTCCTGACGTAGCGTGTGGTCCTTGGTGCACTGATACAGCACGCCATTGCGGAAAAGATAGCATCGGCTGTCTCCGGCCCAGAGGCAGGCCGCTGAAGCGTCATGGATGAGCAGAGCGGCAACGGTGCTGGCGATTTTATCCTTTGTCATCATGCCATGATTGCGCAGGGAATTGTTGGCGCGTTGCAGTTTTTGCGTCACATTGCTGATATGGGAATCCAGTGATGTCGGCGGCGGCGTCAGCATAAGGCATTCGGTGATCAACCTGCTCGCCTTGCCACCGTGCAGTCCGCCGCCCACTCCGTCCGCCACCGCCCACAGCATATGATCCGCCCAGTTCAAAAAAGCGTCCTGATTGTCCGCCCGCACATTGCCTTGCAGACTGGCGCCCCAGGATTCCAGGATTATGGAATGGGTCAGTCCTGGCCGTTGCATGGAGTCGTACCTCATCGTTTCCGCATACTCTGCGTTGGATTTGACGCCGGACTTTCACTGTTGTCGTACCGTCCGACGAGAGAAAGCCTGCTTTCTGTTTTTTTAATCACGGCGCGCGGCGTTTCATCCATCAAGGGAGAAGGGGGCAAACCAAGTAATCTGGCATTCGTCATAGCCATCACAGCAGCCGCGAATTGCGGCACAAAACGTAAGGTTTCTTCTTTCAAGGGGCGTCTTTCGGGGGCGACGTCACGGCAATATGCGATCAGGCTGTCCAGTGTGGAGCAGCCGGATTGCTCCAGAGCTTTTTGCATCTTGCCTTCGCCGCAGTTATAGGCAGCCAGGGCAAGAGGCCAGTTTTTGAACCGTTCGTACAGATACGCCAGGTAGCTGGTAGCCGCTTCGGTAGCCTTGCGCACATTAAAACGTTCATCTTCAGTATTCGTGACTTTCAGGCCGAAATCCCGCGCGGTTTGCGGCATCAGTTGCCAAAGTCCGGCAGCCCCTGCCGAAGAAACCGACTGCGGCTCAAAAGCGCTCTCCACCAGAGGCAGACAGGCTATTTCAGGAGGCAACCCCATGCGTTTGACTCCTTCAACGACAACGGGCAGATAGGTCTGCGCTCTGGACAGCACGCGCACTGTGAGATCGCGGCTGTCATGGGTCAGGCGGTACAGATAGCGGCGCATTGAGTCGTGCTCCGCGGCCGACAGCCCATGAACAGTCTTGTTGTACGAGCGATTCAGGTCAACAGGGATTTTCGTGACAGGCAAACGCTGTTCCCGTTTGTTCAGGGGCTTCCACAAGGTAATGGCGTCGTCCATCAGCCGGGGCAGGGGTATTGTCTGCCCTCCCGCCGCCGGCATAAGTACCCGGCTGACGCCGGTAACGACAGGCGGAGGCGGGAGTTCCGGCGCCGTGTCGGATTTTGTCCGAACGCAGGCGGCAAGGCAGAGAGGCGATAACAGGCATGCCAGAATCAAACCGGCGGCATTACGTCCTCGTCTGGTGAAAGCGTTCACAACAGCGATTCCGGCAGGTTAAAGGAGCACACGGACGGGTCAAACGGGTTGGTCTTGTTCCTGAACTGGATCAGAAATTGCGCCCATCTTCCGTTTTCCTGGATTTCAATAAGGCAGGTGTTGCCTTCCTGACGTTTTATGCTGCCGCTCTGGAACAGACGAAACAATGCCCAGTCCCCTCTGGTCGTTTTTTTCGTATTGATTCCATGCAGTTCACTGATTTCCACACTCGCCTGAGTTGTCTGGCCGCTGCCGGCAGGCCAGGTTAAACTGACCCCCTGTACAGGGCCATGCCAATAGCTCAGGGTTTTACCCGCGTTGCTGAGTGTGACCTGCTTTGCTGTAGCGTCCAGAGCGTAGGGTTCCATAAGGAAGTTGATCCCCAGTTCTCTGCCGGACATGAAGAAGGCGTCCTGTACGCGGTTGGCCCGCTGTAATTGCGCCACTTTGGCGCCCGACACCGGCAGGGTGCGCCCCATTATGTTGCGCAACGTGCCTGTGCGGGTTACAAAAGGCTGTAAATACGCATCATAAAAATTATCAAGCGTGCCCCCGGCGCGGAAAAAGCCTGAAAAATTTTCAAGATTAACGTCATGTTCGGAATTGCTGTCAAAGGGATAATAAGAACGCAGGTTTTTGTCGTAAACGCTGATAACCTGTTCCTGATATGCCCGGTTGACGGTTCGCGCGCTTATGGCCAGCATACGCTGCAACCCGCCGGCGATTACTGTGGAGTACCATCCCCGCACAGGGGCGGGCAGGCGTTCGGCGGCATTTTCCAGGCGGCGCAGTGTGTCGTCTTTTTCATCGGCTATCTCCAGAAGCGCTGCGAGTATCCGTTGCTCCTGATTGTCGCTGGCAAGAATTTTCGTAAAGTATTCACCGACACTGACCAGGTGGTCATTGGCCGCTTTCAGGGCCGGACTGGGGTTGTTGGATTCGTCAAGCAGGCTTTCCAAGGGCATAAAATACTGGCGCACGGCCAGAGCTTCACGTTGCGCGTCTTCCTGCGCCTGCCTGCGTAAATCTTCAACGCTACCGGCGGCCTTGCCGGCTGCGGCTCTGGCGAGTTTGCCTCCAACAATGCGGCTCGCTTTCTGCTGCGCTTTACGGGCGGCTTCTTCCGTCACGGCTGACTCCAGCGCGCCGGGTTTTTCCGCAAGCATAAAGTTGGTATTGTTTTTAATTTCGCGCAACACAAGCACTGTGAGCGGAATCCCCGTGGTCATCTGTGTGGCGAGCTTCTGCGCGTCAGCTACTGTGTGCGGCATCCCTATTGCAAGAGCTTGTACCGCCTGACTCCAGTATTTGGTGTAATCGCGAAAATACATCATCCGGACTTCTTTATGTACTTTGCTGACGTCCAGCATACTGAGCGCAATGGGATTTGTGCCGAAAATCCAGCTTTCATCCGTCAGACTCCGGATAATTCCGGGGCAGCGTCTGATCAGATATTCTTCATACCCTGCGCGGGTATACAGCGCTGGAATGGGGATTGTATCGCCGGAAAGCGGAGAATCCCCTATAGCCGCGCGAAACGTGAAGGGCGGGCGGGCGCTTTCCACAGCTTCATCCTGCATGCGCTGGTAGGCCAGCTCCGCCAGAGGAACTTTGAGCAGAGCCATACGCGCCCTGTCCATCAGGGCGGCGTCAGGTTCCACAGGCACTATGCCGTTGGCAAGCAGATAGTCCATGTGGGTTTGCAGACTTGTTTGAGTGGATGCCTGCCCCAGATATTTTTCCGACCATTGCTTTTGCAGCCAGTCGTTAAGAAATTTTTCGTTGATATTTTGGGGCTGGCACAGCATGAGATATGCCCTGAGCGCATTTTTGAGTTCCGGGAGATTACCGAGGGAAGCGTCGATTTTTTCCGCGGCCGTATTTCGTATGGCGGGCATGAATCTGGAATTGAGCGTGCCGTGATAGGCGGCATGGGTAGCTTTATGGAAAATTCTTCCCTGATACAGTCCAAACCCGTAAGCAACGGAGGAATCTTCGCTAGGTTCGTATATCGTGATGCTTTGCGCCGCTTTGTCCAGTTCCGGCAGAGCCGCCTTTGCGTCTTCCACAACAGGGACTTTACTTTGTGTTGTCGCAAAAGCCGCGTATGCCGTATCCAGATTTTCCAGGCGGGAGTGGTTGTTCATAAAACTTACGCCCAAAAAGACTCCGGCAAAAAGAAACAGCGCCACTGCGGCGAATTGCATGCCGTAGCGCCGGAAGCGCAATTCAAAAAGGTGTTCTTTGTCGGCGGACGCCAAGCGCGCTTGCGGTATGACATACTGTTCCAGCAGGCGCAGCAGGAAGAATCCTTTGGCGAAATCGCCAAGAGTCGCGGAGAATCCTTTTTGGTAACTCAATTCACCTTCACGCGCGGTTGCGGCCATAACATCATGGCTGGAAAGAGCGCTGGAAAAAAAGAAACCTTGGAACATCACTGGTTTATGATAGCGGGAAGGTCCGAACGCCTCAGCGATGAAGTCTTCGATACGCGGTCCCAGACCCGCCAGTTCCTGTGGAAAGCGGAACATCTCTCCTCGGGAGGCGACATCGCGCTCCTGATGGATTTTTGCAAGAATCTGGGCGTTAAGCGTCTCCATTAACGCCTTCAATTCTATACGCACCGCCCCCGATTCCATGTTTTCCTTGCCGGCGGGGCAGCCGAATATCTGTTCGCGCTCCGCGCGGGAAAGATGCGCGAAAAATTGGGCAAATCCCTTCACGGCATCGCACTTGGTGAAGACAAGATAAACCGGCGCGTAATTGCGCAAAGACTTCAAGACTTCACTGAGCCTTGCGCGGATGGTTCTGGCAAGGTGCACACGTTGCGCCTGATCCGCGTCAATAATATCCCGCATGCTCACGCATACAATAATCCCGTTCACAGGTTTTGCCGGTCGCGCCGCGAACAAACGACGCAGAAACGTCATCCAGAGTTTGTGTAGGGGGGTTTCCGGACGGCTGTCTGTATACGCGCCGGGAATGTCAACAAATACAGCCTCGTTACTGTACAGAACTTCACATCGCTCAGTGGTTTTCAACTGGTACAAATGCCGGTCCGCCTGTTCATTGAGGGGAAATCTCAGGCCGGAGTTGAGCAATAGCGATGTCTTGCCGCAGTTGGGAGTTCCAAGCACCAGATACCATGGGAGCGCATAACGTGATCGGCTTTTCGGGCCATAAAAATTGGATTTTGTAACGATGGCAATGGCCGCTTTCAGGCATTCTTTAATATAAGCAACTTCTTCACGGAAGCCGCTTTGGCTGATATTTTCCTGTTCCTGCTTCGCTGCCTGTTCGGGATCCGCAAGCGCGTTTTTACGTTGACGCGAAGATGAAAGCGCTACGCCGAGTCCCCAGCAAAAAATCAGGACAACCGTGGCCACAAGACGCGCGACGACTCCTTCCAGAATTGTGTTCCCTGCTATGGCTATCAGCGGGCCTGCCAGCCAGACAAACAGAATAAGCAGCAGTACCAGAAGCAGCGTTAAAAACCACGGCGTTTTCAGCGCGTTCCACAGTGCATGAAAAAAACGCGAAATCATTGCCGCGCCTCCGTAGTCGATGTTGGAGCGGATGCGGCGTCAGGAGATGCAGATTCTTGTTCCTGTGGCGGCTCCGGCTGTTGAACAAACGGCTTGCCCGATGGAGCATGGCTTGAATATTTTATGGCCAGCGGCTGCGCCTTGCTTTCCAGTGTATGCGAAAATGCCCACCATGTGACGGACAAACAAAAAGTCACAACCGCGGCGATAAGCCATGCCGGCACATAGGCGTATGTCTTGCTTTTGAAAGCGCTTACAGGCATGTTTTTTGCGAGATCGGGGCTGGGTTCGCCCCGCAAAAGACGTATCTGCCGGAAAAGTTGATCGCGCAGAGCCTCAAGCGCAAGAGGGCCTCTGTCCTGTAATCGGTATTTTCCCTCAAAGCCCAGACTCAGCAAAAGGTAGATCAACTCCAGCAGGTACAAACGGCTGGCCGGCTGCTCCATTGTACGCGCCAGCACGTCAAAAAAAATTTCACCGCCCCAGGTATCCTTGTGAAAGGTGCTCAGAAGTGATTTTTGCTGCCATTCACCCTTAGCTCCATGAATAGCGGACGTTGTGACGCTTTCATCAAGCGCGGTGCAGAGCAGATACTGTGCGGCGTTGACCTGGGACTCACCTATGCCAACTGCCGCGGCCTGCGCGTTAAAGCCCCGCATTTGCGCTTCCAGTTTGGCGCGAAGGACTTCGAGATTCTCATCCTTTACCTCTCTGAGGTGCACAATTTCCAGCAACAGGGTCGAGGCCGCGTTTACCAGCGGATTGAGTCCCGGCGTGTATTCATCAAAAGAAGTCTGTTGGGCCAGATACGGCGCATTGCGCGGCGCCTGGTGGCCTGGAGCCACGGCAACCGGCGTAAACGGCGGCGCTTCTTCTTTGTAAGACCCCGTATCCATGTCAATTGTGGTTTTGTCGTCATCGTGATTACCTGAGTATTGTGCCATATCTCACTCCTTGATGGCCCAGAGTTGCAGCAACAGGCCCGGGAAGGAGCCGGAAACATGCAACGCGCATCCGGTGGAAGATTCCAGTTGCGCGCGCTGGTCGGAAGAAAAATCCAACTGAAAGTAGCTCTTGCCTGCGTGAAAAGGAATTTGGCGCGGGGCGACAGGCATAAGGCGAATTTTTACACCCGGTAAGTGGGTGTTCACCAACTCTCGAATATTCTCCGGCGTACCGATTTTTATCTGCTTGGGCAACAGCGCACAGAGTTTTTCGTGATCCATGTCAGCCTGTGCCACAAGCACAAAGACGGCGGTGCCGAGCAATTTCTTGTCATGAATGGGCGCAAGCTGAACGTTATTTTTACGTGGCTGTAACGGCAACAGCACAGCGTGCTGTTCCAGCACCATGCTGAGAGCAAACCGGACCAGTTCCATGATTGTGGCAAAAGACTGATATTGCGCTCCATGGTTATAGTCAGGAATGGCATTTGGCCGTTTGGACTTTTCCGCAAAGGTGGCAAGCTCTCCAACCAGACTGAGCAGAAGGCGGTAAAACTCTTCCGGATGCAGGGCCGGGACGGTTGCCATATGGCGAAACACCGGTTCCATACGATTCAGGCACTGCAACAGCATAAAATCGCCCAGTTCCGCAGTGCCGGTCTGTCCCGCATTGCTGATGCGCCCGGAAAGATGCTCTGCCCTGTGCGCGAGTAGTCCTACAATTTCGCGCAGGTATCCGGTGAGTGCCGGAGATGCCTCCAGATGCAGGAATGTTGGCGGAAACTCTTTATCCAGAAGGATTTTTTTGTCCTGTCCGCACTCCACAATGCGGGCCACAGGCATTGTGATATACCCCTTGAGAGCAGAATCTTCTTCATACATCAGCCGCAGGTCAAGGCGTCCGCAGACAATGGATACTTCGCCGCTGCTTCGCTCGCTGTAAGCGTTGTGGTCGCGTATGCGCGCCGAAGTCCTGATATAGCGAGTTGACAATCCGCGCGTATCCGCGTCTCTTGCTTCCAGAGCGCCTTCAACGCTTATCGGAAGCGCGAGAACGACAATGCGATTGGTGATCCCCGGTTCGACATCCAGGACAAGAGAGTCTCCGCTGTGTCCCACATCAAAAAGCGTACCGTCCGGCAGCATTCCCCTGCCCATGCCCAGGATGATCTTGCCCAGATTGAGGTGTTGTTCATCAATGGCAAATTCAGTAAACCCCCAGGCGTACGGGCAGAGCATGGAACCACGCTGACGCATTTGGACATCGGTGTGACGATCCTGCTGCTGCATATGTACCGGGCTTACGCCCATGCCCTGTGTCCAGATCACTCTTTCAGGGAACATACGAATTTCCTCCGGGCAAAGTTATAATTCCGTTTTTCAAAAAAGACGCATTGCCCGTATTGGCGCGGGAGAAGGCTCGTTTCTTGAGTTGCGCGGCCCAGTCGCATTCTGATTGCCTGTATACGGATCTCTGTATGCCGGATTCCCGTAGCTTGTATTGCCGGAGGCCTGTCCTCTGTATGTTGGGTCTCCATAATATGGTCTGTCTGGGGGGTATTCCCTGTATGGCTGGTTCGCATTGTATGGTCTGTTCGGGGATTCCCTGTATGATTGGCTCGCATTATATGACCTGTCGGGAGGATATTCCCTGTATGATTGGTTCCCGTGATTTGGTCTTTCGAGGTAGTCCCTGTGCGGAGGAGTGTTTTCGTCAGCCCCCTTGTACCGCCCCCAGGATGAATCTTGAGTTTCATCCTGTCGAACTTGCGTCTGGCGCTGCTGTTCAGGCGTTGTCGATTGCTGCTGAAATTCTTTGACGGTTTTTTCGGGATCCCAATTTTTAACTTGATCTTCCGGAATCATCAGGATGGAAACATCGTTGAATTCAAGTCCAAGCAAATTTTTCTCTTCAGGGTCAACAGGCTTGAGAACGCGCCACTGCGCCCGTTCCATTTGTCGAAATCCGGCGACAACCCCCACGAAACGCGTGTCGGCAGACGGCTTGTAGGAAATTTTACGGGCCTCTCCCGGAACAAACACCAGTTCATCCGCAGCGATGAGGTTTGCCCCCAGCGTCGGCATAGGGTTTTCAAAAAGAGCCAGGAAATCAGCTTGTTTAAAAGCAAGGCTGTGGCGCAACTCATAGACTTTGACAACAACGGGAGATGGACGTCCGGAATTGTCCGGATTTACGTTGGGCTGACTGGCGATATTGAGATCCAGTCTTGCCTTGCCGCAACCCGTCAGACAGAGAAGCACAATCAGCAGGAAAATCCACAGATGCTGTTTCATGAGCGATCTCCTTTGGTTCCTGTAATGGGATGTAGTGTTCGCCCCTGCACTTCATAGGCGCGGGCAAAGTCTTGTAGAAAAAGCGCCGCAAAACCTTCGTGATCATCCCGCAGGGACTGGTGCATACGGATAAAGGTGTGCCAAAGCCGGCTTGTGCGGCTGAAACGCACCGGGCCGTTGGCGTCAAGATGCGCCTCTACAGCTTGGGGGGCGATTTTTTCCAGCGAAGCGCGCGCGACTGCCCGTGCGCCTGCAAGCAGCCCCATATGATGGCTGTGCAGATCGTCGAAGCCCTCACGCATGGAATCGACCGGGGGCATCACGCCCTTCTGAGGCGCGCCTAACAGGGTTGACAGGGCAGCAAGGGCGGTCGGGCTGAATTTGAGCGGATTGTTGCTTACCTCAAATCCCGGAATTGTAACCGGCAGACGCAGTTCATTTTTGCATGCGGTCCGGTTGTGCAGCGCATGCACCATGCCGGTAACGGCCGCCACAAGGATGTCTGCCGCAATGTCCAGAATACGGAGACGCTCATCCGGTGATGCGGGCGCTTCGGCAAATCCCAGTCTTTTGAAAAAAGCATCCGTTTCAGAAACGGCAACGACTTCGATTTGCCGGACGGGTGGCGCTGTTTCCGATACGGCGGCGGGCGGTGCTGTTTCCAGCGCAACAGGCGGCGACGGTTCAGGGGGCGCATTGCCCTGCGGCTTGTCGGCGGCGATATGTTCATCAGGATCAGCGTCCCAATCCTCCGGAATCAATTCCTGATTTTCCGGAATTGGCACTACCGGCTGCAGGGTATTTATGCGGGGATCGTTGTGATCGGCAGATGAAATGATATCCGCAGGCTTGTTCTTTCCGAGCAGGTCGTCATATTCTCCAAGGCGTTGCCGCGCTATCTGTTCTTCTTCCTGCTCCATGGCTATAAGCGGGTTCAGAGAAAGGGGCTGCGAAAAGGCGAGAATATCCTGATTGTCGTTGTATGCTGAAGGCGTATACGAGCTTGGATTGTGCAGCAATCTTGCCATAAGCGTGTACGTGCCGATGATAAAGCCTTCGCCATGTTCTATTTTATGACGTTTTTTCTTGCCGAGAGGCTCCTTGCCCAAGGATAAGAAAACACCGTTGGAACTGATATCTTCAATATAAAACGCTCCATCATCAAAAGTGACAAGGGCATGTTTGCGGGAAATTTGTTTTGAACGGTCAGGCAAAGGCCATTCACAGTCATTTGAACGCCCTATATAACCGCCGGCTTCTCCAAAAACATGCGTTGTGGTAAATGTCGCGGAATGTTTCTGACGGCTGACGATCTCAAACATAATGTCCATATCAACAATTACCTCACAGTATTTTTAGATTCACCCGATCAAGCCTTATAGATGTTTTCCTTTCACTCTATTATTTTTATTGAGTTTTGCAAAAAGCGTTGTTCTCGGAATGCTCAATGCTCGTGCAGCTTTTGATATATTTCCATTATTACACACTATTGCAGATTGTATCAAAGATTTTTCATAAGTTGTTACATATTCAGATAATTTTATATTGGTATTTGTATTATAATCTTCTGTATGGTTATTGTTGCCATCGTTTGCTGCGCTCTTTGCTATAAGCATGTTTTCTATTTTTGACGCAAGCTCACGAATATTTCCGGGATAGTCATATTGACATAATTCAAGCATTTCTTCGAATGAAATTGTGTAATTGACAGTATCATGACTTTTTTTGCATTTTTCAAGAAAATACGACGCCAAATATGGAATGTCTTCACGCCGTTCTCTTAGTGTGGGCATATGAATATGGTATGAGGCCACTCGATAATAAAGATCTTTACGAAATTGTCCCGCCTTGACGGCTTTCTTTATATTTTGATTGGTTGCCGCCACAATTCGTATATCAACAGGATACGACCTGACAGCGCCAACAGGTCGAACCTGATGCTCCTGTAAAACCTGTAAAAGTTTTACCTGCAATTTTACAGGCATTTCCCCGATTTCATCCAGCAGGATGGTTCCCCCTTCAGCGCTTTGCAAAAGACCGGTGTGATCCGAATGAGCGCCGCTGAACGCGCCTTTTTTATAGCCAAAAAGCTCGCTCTCCAGAAGTTGCGGCGGTAGCGCCCCGCAGTTGATTTTTACAAAAGGTTTGTTATTGCGCTGGCTTGCCGCATGAATGGCCGTTGCGGCCAAATCTTTACCGGTGCCGGTTTCGCCGGTAATAAGTACCGATACCGTGTGGGGCGCTATTTGAACAATTTGTTCGCAAACGTTGCGTATACTGCGACTGTGACCTACAATCAGTGAATTTACCGCCGCTTCCATCTGCCGAAACGAAACTTCTTCCATTCGCGTGACATCTTCATGCAGACTTGCGATACGGGCCTTGTCCTGATTTTGCTGTTCAAAGAAAGAAATAAGAAGCGCACAGTAGTCACAAAGAATTTTTATCGCATTGTCTGATGCCGAAATATCTGTCGCAAGATTCAATATAATGCCGCCGATTGTCATATTGTCCCAGGACAGCAGAGGGTATGCCCATAATGTTCCGCCCGTCGCGGTATTGTTGCCCCCCATCAACGTCAGGGAAGGAAAAGACGCCGTGTTGACGGGCATGGCGCATGCCAGAACCTTGCCCCTTTGCAACGCCAAACAAAGTGGATCCTCCAGATTGTAGGAAGATAGACCTTCTTTGTTTTCCAGTTTCGCTCCGGCATCCACTGACCAGGAAGCAGTAAGCAACAGATTACCTCGTGTATAATCAAGCAGAAATACTCCGCATTTCTCGGCATGCGCCGTTTCGCCGGCCGCTTGGGCCAGAACAAGCGCGGCATCATCAATCCCGTGCGCTGCCCTGAAATTTTCAAGCCAGGCTGGCTCTGCATTCATGCCGGTTTTCCCCTTCGCTGCAAGCGATATGCGAATCTTCCCGTTTCAGCGTTCAGGTCAATACGCAGGCTATCCGGCGCGTGTCGGGTATTTGCCAGGGAGTTCAACAGAATGGACGCCATACCCGGCAATAAATTGGAGTTGATGATATGATCTATATTACGCGCGCCGGAATCAACAGCGGTACAGCTTGCGGTAATACTCGCAACCACCGCGTCAGACCAGTCTAGTGACAAGCGATGGCGCAGATGCAGGCGTTCGCCGACCTGCGACAGCTTTATCACCACAAGTTCTTTCAAGATGTCCGGATTGATCGGCATAAACGGTACGACGGTCATGCGGGCAAGCAGCGCCGGATGGAAAAATTGGGACAGCGACGGACGCAACGCCTCAAGCGCCGTTTCCGGCGTTGGTGATTTTCCGTCTTCAAACAGAGCGGTAAGAATATCGCCGCCCAGATTGGATGTCATAAAAATTATGGTATTGCGAAAGTCCACTTCCCGGCCTTCGCCATCGGCAAGTATCCCCTTGTCAAACATTTGGTAAAAAAGATTCAGGATGTCAGGATGGGCTTTTTCCACTTCATCAAAAAGCACAGCGGAATAGGGCTGGCGGCGTATGGCTTCGGTAAGCCGTCCCCCTTCGCCGTATCCGACGTAGCCGGGAGGGGATCCTATTAATCTGGAAATCGTATGTTTTTCTTGAAATTCACTCATGTTGACGCCGACCAGCATACGTTCGCCGCCATACAGCTCGTCCGCGACGGCCAGAGCGGTTTCCGTTTTGCCCACGCCGGACGGGCCGACAAAAAGAAAAATGCCTGTAGGACGCGCAGGGCTGTCCAAACCGGCGTGCGCTGCCGTAACCGCCCTCTCTATGGCCGTGAGGGCGTGATCCTGTCCCCGTATGCGGCGGCGCAGGGATTCGCCCAGATTTGTCAGGGAAACAGCTCCAGTTCCACTCAGTTTGCTGACAGGAATGCCCGTCCATTCCGAAACGATGTCGGCTACCAGTTCTGGACTGACTTCGTAATGCACCAGAGGCGATCCGGCCTGTATGGCTCGAAGCTCAGTCGTCAGGTTGTTCAAAGAAGGTTCCGGCGCAGTATCAACGAATGTGGAAGACGTTTTTGCCCCGGTTCCTTTTTTGCCTGCTTTTATCCCTCCGCGCTTGTCCGCAGTGCTTGTCGGTGCGTCAGTTTTTGGAAATTCCTCGTTTGTGCGCAGGCTGATAATGGCCTCCACCAGACTTTTTTCCCGTTGCCACTGACGCTCGACTTCATTGATGCGAGCAGTAAGGGTTGCTGCCCGCTGCTGTAATTCGGCATGTCGGGATGTGCTGTCTTCTCCCGCAGCAGGTTCCACGCCTTTGCATCTGTCACGCTCCAGAGCGTCCAGTTCACGGCGCACGGAACCCCATTCCTCTTCCAGACTTTCCAGAACAGCCGGCTTGGCCCCAAGGCTTACCCGCACACGCGCGCAGGCCGTGTCCAGCACGTCAATGGCCTTGTCAGGAAGTTGTCTGCCGGTGATATAACGCCCGGCCAACTCCGCCGTCCGGATGACCGCATCATCCCGTACATATACTTTATGGTTTTTTTCATAGTGCGGCACAATGCCGCGTAAAATGGTGACGGTTTCTTCCAGTGACGGCTCATCCAGTTTGACCAGTTGAAAACGTCTGGCCAACGCCGCGTCTTTCTCAAAATATTTTTTATACTCGCTCCAGGTGGTGGCCGCTATTGTGCGCATTTCTCCGCGGGCGAGCGCGGGCTTGAGCAGATTGGCCCCATCGCCGCCCCCGGCCTGATTGCCCGATCCGACCAGTGTATGCGCTTCATCAATAAAAAGAATAGTCGGCACGGGTGACGATTTGATTTCATCAATCACCGACTTGAGGCGTTTTTCAAATTCCCCTTTGACGCTGGCGCCGGCCTGCAACCGTCCCATATCCAGCCCCACGATTCGCACGCCTTTAAGCGCATCTGGAACATTGCCTTCAATAACTTTGCGAGCCAGTCCTTCAACAACGGCGGTTTTTCCGACGCCGGGATCACCCACCAGAATCGGATTATTCTTGCGGCGACGGGTCAAAATATCCGTCATGATGCGCAATTCATGGCCTCTGGCGAATACCGGATCCGTCTTGCCCTCTCTGGCTTCTTCCGTAAAATCCGTCGCGTATTGCTGTAACGCGCAGACAACCTGACCACTTCCCACAGATTTCGCTGGATTCTTTTCCGCTTGCAAACCTTCAAGTAAAGCGCGCAGGTTGTCTGCGGGTATCTCTTTAAGCTCTTTGAAAAATGGAAATACGCTGTAACGCACCGGATTCTGCAAAAGCGCCAGCACCAGCACGCCAGCATTGACGCGTTCTTGCCGGAGTTCCAGACTCGCCAGCAGATAGGCTTCCTGTAAAAATTGGTACAGTAGCGGCGAAAATGTGGGACGACCGGCATTACGACCATTCTGTGGACGATTTTTTTCCAGCAGTTCACGCAAGCGACTGGCGCTTCGCTCAAATTGCGTCAAGATATTCTGCATATCTTCCAGAGGCAGCAGTGACTCCACATAGTCGTCAATGGTTATTTCGTAGCCCCCTCGGCCCGCGCAAGCCACAGCGGCAACCTCAAGGGCTTCCCGGCAAGGTATGTCCAGAGATTCAAAAAGCGCGGCAAGACTGATTGAGGCCATGTGCTACAACTCCTGATGATCTGTTTCCAGAATGACGATGCCGTCTCCGCCGTCTCCAGACCAGACTGACCAGCCCAGCCGGCATTCGCTATCGGCATCAAGAATCCACGGCCTGATTTCATTTGGTAAAAGGTGTAACTCCACATCAAAATCCAGGCGGGAATGCAGCACGAATTTGACCAGAGTTTGCAGCACGTCGTAATTTTTTCCTGACGGCAGGAAAGCGTTGAACATTTCCCAGGTGAGATCGGTGATTTGAATGCGGAATTTTCCAGTTTGATCCGGCACATCGTCACCCAGAATAAAATCTTCCCCCAATGAAAAGTTGTTTTCATCCAAAAATGTTTGCTGATCTTTCGGCACTGCAACCCAACGCCGGATGCAGGGGATTATGTTGATGGTTCTATGAGAAAAGTAGTGGCGCAGTATGCTTTCCAATGAGCCGGAAGCTTCGCCGTTAAAGGCGATGAGACCCATGTACGCCATCAATCTGGGCCAACGCAATTGCTTTGCCTCGCGCAGTGTTGAACTCGTAACACCGATAAAGCCAAAAAACCGATGGGAAAACATGTCGGATGCATGCGCTTGATACTGCGCGTAGTAACGGTATTTTTTCCATATGATTTCGAGCAATACGATCAGCCGGTGATTAAAAATGTCAAAAAAATCCCGTAGGGCATCCGGTTCATCCGCATGCTGGGCTATATACTCGGTAAAGTAGGCAGGCAACGGAGAACCCGATCCGTGCAATCCCATCAGATTAAGCATCATGGTGATTTGCGGCTGCGCATCGTCATGCATGATAAAGTCAAGCGCCGCGATGTCACTCGGCGGAAACGACAATGCCGGATTGACGCTGTAACGGAAAGAGTCGGGAGACAGATCATGCCCTTTGCTGCGCAAATATCGTCCGGCAATGTCCACAGCTTGCGGAAACGCAAAAGGCCCCGGAGATACAACCATATCTCTCACTAAAGGAGGATAGGGCATGTCATCCGGCATAGTTAAATGCGGCGTGTTCTGCCCAGTCTTGCCGGCCATCGGTATTCTTCTCCCGAAGCTTCTTCTATAATAAGCTGATGAAAACTGTTTACAGTGGCGTACAGGGCAAAAAATTCATTCAGGATCGAGCCGAAAAGGTACATGGCCCCTTCACAGATAAATGCCCGTTCATCCAGCACAAGACGAATCTGCGCGCCTCGTACCGGTAGCCCATTAAATATGCGGTCTGTTTCTGAACAACGTATCCGTACGATGCCGTTCATGGTTTTGTCCAGAATTCTGGCGCGGCTTTTGTCGTGCAGAGCGCGAAAATCATAGACACGGAGAACAGTGCGCAACGCATGCACATCTGTTAACGAAATATAATTAAGGGACATATTGGACAACAAACGCCAGAAAATGTCCCCTTCCAAGGGGGGATCGCAGGAAGGTACAACAGGCGTGATATTAGAGAAAGTCACCGCGTCTGGAGAGTCGCCGGCATGAATGCATATGTCCCCAATGCGCAATTCCCTTGGCAGCATACGGTTGGTGCATGTCAGATTGAAAGAAATTGTTTCTGTTGTGGGGATGACAGCGTTATTTGTTGTCTGGACAAATGAGATATAGGTTTCCGTCCCGTCGTCTTTACGGGATGGAGATATGCGGAGACGATAATAGGCCGTGCTGCCGCCTTCGTCTGTCTCATGCCCGAATGATTCAAAAGGCAGATACTGCCGATCATTTCGATTCCCGACACCCCAGGTGCCCACAGAGTCCACGCTGTAAACGGCATAGTGGGAGGGAAGACGTGGCTCAGGCACAATGCGGTACTCGGTTTGCCGCTGATTCAGCGTCAGGGGAGAAGCGTCCATAGGAAAAAGATTGACCACAGGCGTACAAAAAAGTCGCCAGTTATCCACCCGAAATGATGCGTAAAATTCAGGCAACTCCTTGAGCGCGAAATGGATTTCAAAACCTGCCGCTTTATGAAAAGATTGAAGAATACTCTGGTTGATGCCTTGCTCCAGATCAGCAAGCTCAACAAACAGAAATTTTTCCGGAAAGAAGAAATATTCCTGCAAAATTCGATAGCCTGGAAAAGTGTTGGCCGGATAGGGAAAAAGTCCATCATCCTCGCCAAAACCGACAGGCTGTAAACTTTTTGGTCGCAAGCAAGCTGTGACGTGTTCTTCCATCTGTTCGTCACGTAAAACAATACGTACTTCCTTTACCCTGTTTACAAGAGTAAAATACAGGGTATGCGCGATTGCGGGTTCACCGGTCAGGTAAAACCGCAGGCGCTTCAGTGGGATGTTTTCCAAGGGAATACCCAATGTTTCAAAAGACAAGGCTATGCTCGCCTCGCCGTTTCGTTCAAGAATGCGCATGCCCGCAATGCGGACAGGTAAAATTTCAGTTTCATACACTGTACGAAACCGGCAGCGTGTTCCCTGAACTGCTACGGATTCAACTATTGTTCCTCGCGATACGGTCGTCAAAGCCGACATTTTGTCTTCAGGCTGGTATGCGATGATGCTGCATGACGGGACAGCCCGCAAATAATTTGGCCAGAGCAGACTAAACAGGGAATGCGTAAATTCCGGGATTTCATCATCCAGTTTTTGCCGTAGCCGTCCTGAGAGAAACGCAAAGCCTTCCAGTATCCGCTCCACATCAGGATCACGTCCCGGAGTACCAAGAAAAGGCGCTAACGCAGGATTCTTTTGCGTAAATTCTCTGCCCAATTCACGCAATGCGAGCATCTCGGACTGAAAATACTGGTTAAAGCTCATATACTTCCCCGCATTTTATCGCCTTCAAGGGAAAAATTCCATTGCCAGGGCTGTAATTGACCATGAGCGTCATATTTTTGGGCCGAAATGTGAAATCCCAGAGTAAATGTGGAATCCGGCAACGGATGATGCGCAACTTTCACATCAACCAGACGCGGTTCATAGCGCTGGATGCATGCCTGAAGCGCAACGCCTGTTTCCTGAATCAACTCGGCATGGGAGAGCGTCAAATCATTGATGTCGGGAAGCCCATAGTCCGGCAGCGTCTGAACAGACCCCTGTCGCGCGGTAAACATGCGCATAAGATGCCGGCGAATGGATTCGTCTTCATCTATACTCGCTCCGGCATCGCCGCTTGTCAGCCGCTCAAACAGGCTTCCTGACATCGTTTATTCCTTCTCCAGCTTGCCGACCAGGGACAGTGTAAAATATGCCCCCATATACTTGAAATGGGGACGGATATTCATACTGACGCGATACCAGCCCGGCTCTCCTTCAACGTCGCTCACCTCAATGTGCGCCTCGCGCAATGGGCGGCGGCTGCGAATGTCGGAACTGGGATTTTCCTGGTCAGCCACAAACTGGCGTATCCAGGTATTCAATTCACGTTCAAGGTCAACTCGCTCTTTCCATGAGCCGATGTGTTCGCGCTGTAATACTTTGATGTAGTGCGCCAGACGCGAAACGATAAAAAGATAAGGCAGTTGCGCGCCCAGTTTGTAATTGAGTTCTGCCGCTTTTCCAGCTTCTGAAATGCCGAAATACTTGGGCTTCTGGCAGGAGCTTGCAGAGAAGAAGGCCGCATTATCCGATCCCTTGCGCATGGTCAGAGCGATAAAACCCTGCTCGGCCAACTCGAATTCGCGCCTGTCGGAAACCAGCACTTCGGTAGGAATCTTCATTTCAATGTCGCCGAGAGACTCATAAAGATGCACAGGCAGGTCTTCCACAGCGCCGCCGGAACGGGGGCCGATGATATTGGCTGCCCAGCGGTATTTGGCAAAACTTTCGGTAATGCGCGTTGCAAAAGCAAACGCCGCGTTGCCCCAGAGAAAATTGGTGTGATTGCCGTCAACGTCTTCCTTGTATACAAATGCCCGTACAGGATTTTCTTCCGGATCATACGGCTGACGCAACAGGAATCGCGGCAGCGTGAGTCCGACATATCGTGCGTCTTCTGATTCGCGGAAAGATTGCCACTTGGTGTAACGAGTGCCGCTGAAGACATCCTGCAAGTCCTTGAGAGCGGGCAGGCGCTCAAAACTACCCTTGAGGCCGAAAAATTCCGGCGAAGCGGCAGCGATAAACGGAGCGTGCGCCACACTTGCGATCTTGGCCATATTTTCCAGCAGCCGTATATCCACAGCGGAAGGGCCAAAATAAAAATTGCCTATCATGGCTCCAACAGGGTTGCCGCCGAATTGTCCATATTCCGCCGTATAAACCTGCTTATACAAGGCAGACTGCACAATCTCCGGCGCGTCCAGAAAATCGTCCAGAAGTTCGTCCTTTGTGGCGTTGATAAATTCCACAATGACGTTTTCCCGGAAGTCTGTCCGATCCGTCAGCAATTTGAGCGAACGCCATGCCGCTTCCAGGTTTTGAAAAGATTCATCGTGCAGCACCAAATCCGTAAACTTGCCGAGTCGGCGGTCAATATCCGCAATCATATGATTGATCGTGGTTTTATTGATTTTTTCAGTCGAAGCTTCGGGAGACAACATGGAAACAATAGCGCCGATCCCAAGACGTGCTTCTTCATACCCCTCACCTTGCGGCGAGATATTGGTTTCGCTGATGATTTGCGCAAGCAGGGAGTCCGCAGGCAACGAACTGCGTTCAATATCATGTGATTCCTGACTCATAAAAGCATTCTCCTTAGAAAACGCTTGACGCATCGGCGTCAGACGCTGTTAGGTGTTGGCGGTATCTTTTACTGGTTTCTTCGCATCACCTTTGTCACGCTTTTTTGCGGGAGTCAGGGTCAAATCTATGCCCGCCTGCTGGAGTTCTTTTTGCACGGCCGCACGCTGGCGCGGATCCTTCAGCACATCGTCAAGCGCTTTGCGAAATGCGGGCATGTTTCCCATCGGTCCTTTAAGGGAAACAAGCGCTTCACGGACACGCATGAGCTTGTTGGTTTCAGGAATCTGTTCCAGAATACTGGCCGGTTCAAAATCCTTCATTGAGCCGATCTGCAGGTTGACAGGCAGTTCATCTTCAGTTTCGTCATCCTGCAGTACATTGGGAATCGACAAAGTCATCGCCAGATTTTGCTTTGCCATCACTTCTTCAAAATTATTCTTGTTGACGGAGACGGGTTTGCGGTCGATTAAAGGCCGCGAATCATGCCTCTGCAAAAAATCGCCCAGCACCATCACCTTCATGGGAAGTTCGATTTCTTCAACAGCCCCGCCGGTAGCCGGCTTAAAGGTCACGTTGATACGTTCTTTTGGGGCGATTGTCGCTTCTTTTTTAGCCATGCTGTCCTCCAATGCAATAAGTGTCTTGTGTATTCAAACATCCTGAAAAATACCAAGTGCCGTGTCCAGATTGAGCCAGTGCAAGCGACGTATCATGTCCTCTGCCGAATCGCCGCGTTGTTTGGGTTGCGAAGCAAATAAAAGAGCAAGGACTCGCGCGGTGAGTTCCGGCTCCCAGTCCAATAAATCCCATCGCTCCATTTGCTGATACAATGCCAGAAGAAGTCGCGTCGCCGCGCTTTTCTTTCCTGTAGCCAGACAATAACGCGCCTGCATGATGCCGTGCAGCACAGCGATTCGGCTGCGCCCAACCGGGACTGTCCCCAGACGGCGCAGACCGGCCTGAAAGCCTTCATTCGCACTGCATGCAATGGCTTCTTGCAATCGTGTTTCTTCGTCTTTTCCCTCCGGCGTGGAAGCTTTAACGGCCATGTTTGAAGCGGTGTCGCCGGATGAAGACTGAGTACTTATGCTTTCCAGCCAAGGTAGCGTCTTAGGCGACGCAAATGGAGTGCTATCCTTAAATTTGTACGACAGAAGTTCTGGAAAACGTTGCAGCAGGGCAGCAAGGTTTTCGCGTACCACGTTTGCCGCTGTACGTGCTCCAAGACCTTCCAGACAGCGTACTGTCATGACATGACCATCAAACCAGAACGGAGATTTGCTTGCCGAGATTTCAAGTTGCGGCAGAGCCTCGGCATAACGCTTGCCCTCAACCGCAGCAGTGTAAGCGTGGATTCTGTCTGCGGGAACACCGTTGGAAAGTTGCGTTTTTCCGTCCGAATCCGCCTGTGGCGCTTGAATAAGCGTACTCCAAAGGGCAACGCGGTGGAGTTGATAGGCGCGTTCATCCCTCACATCCAAAGATAAAAAATGTCCGGCGAGTTGTTTGTTTTGTTCAATAACATTGCGGATAAGCTGCGGAAGTATTCCGGAGGGAATCCGGCCATCTTTATCCATCTCCGCAAGGCTTGCGGCAAGGGGCGTATGGGGGATAGGGTTTGGTGGCTGTTCCGCAGGTTCGGGAATCTCCAAAGTCGATTTTGGAATTTTGTTGAATATTCCCGTAAACAAAGGGGCATCTTCTCCAGCCTTTTCATTCAGGAAATTTTGTAATTTTATAAATGCATCCTGTAATGCTTGCACACTTTTGGCGGTGCCGTCCATAAAGCAGGTCGTTGAAGCACAATGTTCCATACGGGTACAAAGCCACGCAAGAGGGGCAAGACGCCGTTGGATGCGGTTTGGCAAAGGGTAAAGAGAATCCCAATATGTCTCAAGAATTTTGGAGAGGGCATTGAAAGTGAAGGGGCAGCTATCAAGGCCGTTGATACGATATTCAGCGTACACAGCGTATACCAGCACCCACAAATCCTTGCTCTGCGAGGTAAGAAATTCCGTTGCCAGTTGCGACACAAGCCCCCAGTCTGCACCACCTGTGTGATACAGGGAGCCTTCTTTGTCTACTTCCGCCCGTAACGCTTCAAATTCCGCTGAGAAACTGCAATCATCGCCGCACGGAGCGCCTTCGACAACAGGCTTGCTCCAAGCTGTCCAGTACCGATCTGAATTGTTTTGCCCCATTTTTCTAATCATCCA
>JAISZT010000115.1 GCA_031284485.1 Desulfovibrio sp. | reverse complement strand
TGACTGACTTCAATGACCTTCACTGCGCTCGCGGCCTGGAGGCCGTCTATGACCAGTGCTTGTCCAGCATTGCGCGTACAATGGAGACATTGCAGGCCAACGCGGCCAAGCCTGAGCAGCAGGCCAAGAAAGCAGCAAGTAAAGAAATGGACGACGACGGTATGAGTATGTGACCAAGCCTGAATGCGCTTCGGCCCTGCGCTTTACAGATATATGCGTTAAAAAATAAACTTTTTACCGCAGGCGCATCGGCCTTAAGGCCGATGTTTACTGATTTCTGCGGAAATCAGTAGAAGAAGCGCCTTCGCGATTTGTGGGCAGCGTGGAGGATTAAATTTTTGCAACCCCAACAGCCCCCCAAAACGGGGAAAAGGAGAACAAAAATGGATATGGATTTTGAGGTCCAACTCTTGGATTTACGCCGGGGCGACCCAGCTAACAGAGTGACGATTGATCTGTATATCAACCCCTCAGATGGCACCATTGGAAGGGACGAAAGGCAGGGGATAAAATTCGCCAGAGTCTATCGTGATGACGCTGACGACATGGGTGTCATCAGAAAAACGGCAATAGAGGAGGCACAAGGGATACTGCAAAACCTTGATGATAATTGGGGGAAACAAGCCCCTGAAAAATTTTCCGTGCTGCTTAAGCAGACGCCTGAGCAGCGTCTTGAAGCTCAAGAAAAAATGAAACAGCGAACGGAAGCGCTGCTGCTTTTGCTCAAAAAGAAGGTGCTCGAAACTGAGGCCAACGCGGCCAAGCCTGAGCAGGCTAAAAAACCAGCACATAAAGAACAAATGTATGACGACGGCATGAGCATGTAGGAGGAACAATGATTCGTTGTTTGCTGTTGGTATTGCTGCTGGTTCCCGCGCCGGTTCTTTCCGGAACCGCCCGCGACCGCGAGGCGCTGTTTGAGGCGTACTTTGATGAATCCTGCGCTCTGTACCAGGTGCCCAAGTATCTGGCGCTGGCCATTGCTCGGCAGGAATCGGGAATGCACCCGTGGATCATCAACGTCTCCGGCAAGGATGTCCGGCCGGAAACCTGGTCGGACGCTCTCAGGGTCGCTTCGGCGGCCCTGAGGGCTGGCAGGAGCTTTGATGTGGGCATCATGCAGATCAATGTCTACTGGCTCAAAAAATACGATATTCCGTTGCAACTGGCGCTAAATCCCAGAATCAACATACAGATCGGCGTCTGGATTCTCGCCAATGAACTCCGCCGCCACGGCAATAATTGGAAGGCCATCGCCTACTACCACACCCCTCTGCATAAAAATCCGGAACGCGGCAGAGCTTATGCCGCTTCTGTAGTCAATCTCATGAAACGGATCATGGAAGAAAGGGGATAAATGGACAATTCTACACTGATTTTAGCCGCAAGCGCGTCGTGTTTTTTCGGCCTGAGCGCATGCGCCGCATTTTTGGCTGTCTTGCGTTTTATGCGCAAACAGCGCGAGGAAATGCAAAAGCAACGTGAGGAGATGCGGAAGCAACGCGAGGTGTACAAACCTGATCTTGCTTACTCCGATTTTGTTGTGGTGTGCGATGCACAGCCTCCGGTCATTCAAATCTGCAATGTGGGTCTGGGGGCGGCCAAAGATATTTTTATTACTTTTTCCATGCCGCTGGACGAGGATCTGCCGGACTTTAATGATGCCAATCTCAGCATTGTCCGCAAAGATGGCTCTCTTACCTTTGAGACAAATGCAACTGACGATGCTTCCTTTTGCATTTTTCCGCCTTTTACAGCGTCAGCGCGTATTGATTATCTGCTCCCTGGAAAGGAGCATATGGTAAAACTTCCAAATTATTTTCAGGAAATCCTGCGCCTTATGGCGATATGGGCTTTCGAGAAAGAGGATGCGGCGGTTAATGAGCTTCTAAGAAAGAAAATCAACCTTAAAGTAAGCGCTGCCTTTTTTGATGTAAACGGGGATGTCCATCACTCTGAGTACGTTTATTCACTGTTTGACACCTGTCGTGATGTTGAAAAACGGACATATCAGTTCCGTTTCAAATGAAACGTGAAGGAGGGGATAAGAATTATGAGCTTGGACTTGACAACATTTACCTCGATTGCCGCATGCCTTTCCGGCTTGGGCGCATGCGCCTCAGCTTGGGGAACCTTGCGCGCCGTTGGAGAGATGCGCAAGCAGCGCGAGGAATCATACAGGCCGGACATTGCTTGCTCTGTCCTTGTATTTGGCAATGCGGCGCAATCCTCCACCATTCAAATTTGTAATGTGGGTCTGGGCGTGGCCAAAAATGTGGCGGTGAATATTTCCGCGCCGCTGGATGATGTTTTGCCTGATATTAACGAAGCTTTTCAGGAAGAGAATTGCCGCATTTCTCATGAAGATAACATTTTTAAGTTTGAGTCGTCTGTAGATGATGAAACGGGTTTCTCCGAAACATTTTCCATGCCTTGCGTCACACGTATCAAGTATCTGTTTCCGGGGATGGATAATGTGGTAGAGGCCGGAATCCCCAACTATTTTCAACGTCTTCTCGCTCTTATGGCTGCAAGGGCTTTCGAGAAGGAAGATGGTCGCGTCAAGGAGCTTCTCAGGAGAATCAAACTCAAAATTCATACCGACTTTTTCGATGTTGGCGGCAAAAAATTTAGCATGGAGTGCATCTATACATTTTTTGATGCCCTCTATGACTATGAAAAACGGACATATCAGTTCCGTTTCATTTAATCGGCCTTTGCCAGAAACGCCCGCAAGGATGCTTCAATGACGGTTATTTCTTTCAGATCATGCTGCACAGCATACAGCTTCAGGGATTTCGCCAGGGCACGGTCAAGCAGAAAATATTTGCCCACGCGCTCCTTTTTTTCCGGAGACGGAGAATCCGCCTTTTCCACTTGCGGCGTTTTCACGCCAAAAACCGAATCCAGCAGGTCTTCGGGTTTGTCCGGGACATCCATTTTTCCAAGACCACTTTTTTTACGCGGCATGACGAACCTCCAGCCGGGTTATCAGTTCCTGGGCGAGTTCCGCATAATCCCGCGCTCCATAAGATTTCGTATCGTAAGTAAAGATGCTCTCGCCGTAACTCGGCGCTTCGGCCAGAGCAACATTGTCGCGGATCATGCTTTGCGTGACCTCGGCGGCATACTTGTCGGCCAGCACGGCCAGCACATCCCGGCAAAGGCATTTGCGCCTATCAACAAAGGTGGGGACGATGCCCAAAACCGACAGGCCAGGGTTCAGACGTTGGCGTACCCGCGCCAGGTCGTCCAACATCATGGTCAAACCTTCCAGGGCGTGAAACTCGCACTGGACGGGAATCAGTACAAAATCCGCGGTCGCGTATGTGTTGATGGAAAGCAGATCCAGAGATGGCGGGCTGTCCACCAGGGCGAGATCAAAGGTCGCGTCCAGTTCGGCCAGCGCCTCTTTCAAAAGGAGTTCCCTGCCAAATTCCTGGGCGAAAATTTCCGGCATGGCGGCAAGCTGGCGATTCGCCGGAGCGAGCAGAACGCGCCCCGCGTTTTGACCTTTTTTCACCGACACGGCGATGTCCGGCCAGGATGCTTTTTTCCGCAGAACATCCAGGACGCTTTTTTCGGCGGCAGCGCCCCAGGCGCGGGTCAGGCTGGCCTGGGCGTCCATATCCACGGCCAATACCTTTTTGCCGTGTTCGGCCATGGCCTCCGCAAGATTCTGCGTGGTGGTGGTTTTGCCGACGCCGCCTTTCTTGTTGGCGATGACGATAGTAAGCATGCAGCCTCCCTTTGTTTATATAAACATATTTTGCAAAAGAATACTAGGGTTATATTATTATATATGTCAAGCAGAAAATTATATTATATGTTTATATATTTCAATGTAAAAAGTACATTATATAAAAATATTTGTAGACGGTACAACCCATGCGTCTAATCGGCAATAAACCTTGGGCGGTCTACAACGAAATTGACCCCTTTGCCGCCGCATGGCTGCGCGAATTAATTAAGGCCGGACACATAGCTCCCGGCGAAGTTGACGAAAGGAGCATTGAGGATGTCACAGCAGATGATGTTGCCGGGTTTACACAGTGCCACTTCTTTGCAGGCATTGGAGTATGGTCATACGTTTTACGCTGCGCCGGTTGGCCCGATGATCGACCCGTGTGGACCGGAAGTTGCCCTTGCCCGCCATTCAGCGTTGCCGGAAAAAAGAAACCCTGCCCCGAGTGCGGTTGCCCAAAGCCTTTACCGCATGCTTTCCGAACAGGGGTATTCCGATGCACAGCTTGCGGCCATGACTGGTATGCGGACGGAAGGCACCTATGGCCGAAGTTTTACCGGCTCATCAGAGAGTGCCGCCCTCTCACGATCTTTGGCGAGCAAGTTGCAGGCCGTGACGGCCTCGCTTGGGGCGACATTGTACAAGCAACACTGGAACTTGAAGGATACGCCTGCGGGCGTGTCCCTTTTGCATCATGTGGCTTCGGTGCGCCGCACATCAGACAGCGATTATTCTGGGTGGCTGTCAGGATGGAATACTCCGGTTTCCGTTCCGAATACATTGGCAGGGTGGGCGACTCCCAACACAGTAGACGCGAAGCTGGGAACGAGAAATGCCCAAGGGCAAATCCAGCTTTGTCATCAAGCGAAATTGTCAGGTTGGATAACGCCAACGTCCAGGGACTGGAGACAGTCGCCCCACAAGAAACGGCCGAAAGGCGAACAGTTGGACGGCCAAGTGCACCTTTCGGGATGGACAACGCCGTCCGCAACGGATGCGGATCGCGGCGGCACCATGACGGAGAATATGTCGGGGAGCAGTCTTGTGCAACTCTCCACTCTGGCAACCCCTGCCCGACTAACGGCTTCTGGAGTGATGTTGACTGGCTCTTCTGCCGGGATGGAAAGTGGAGGCCAGCTCGACCCGGCACATTCCCGTTGGCTCATGGCGCTCCCGCCAGAGTGGGACGTCTGCGCGGCTATGGCAATGCCATCAACGCGGCCCAAGCGGAAGAATTTGTGAGGGCATATATGGATGTAGATATGGTGTACGCATTCAGTGAGGCAAGACATGGGAAAAAGTAAGTTCGGCATCGGCGCAATAGTCCGTATCAAACTGTCGGGCAGTCCGCTCGACGGACGGGAGGCTGTTGTGCGCAAGGTGGTCTGCAATGGGCGGGGTGTAATGCTGAAATTTGAGGACGGTCATGACGCCTATTGCCAGACGAAAAACCTGATTCTGACCGGGAAAGTGTGGGGTGGGCCGTGGGAAAAATGGGGCGAATGAAAAAGCCCTCGCGGGTTACAAGGGCTTTTCGACTGTGAGGCCCAGCCAAAAAGGCCTCAAACATAGAAATGGGTATGAACGGAAATACAGGGAGCGTCAAGCAAAAAATATATTATATATTTATATATTTCAATATAAAGATTGTATTATATAAAAATATTTTTAAGGGGTCATGCCATGACAGACGCGGAGCTTGCTGATTTTTTTGGATGTCAGCCCTACTTCATTGATGAAGTCATACAGAACCACATGAGCGAAACAGGGAAATGGCCTTTCAGAAAGTACGTTTCCTGGTGCCATGCGGGTTCTGTCAACATCATGCGCATATGCGGCACTCAGCATCCCGATTATGTGGGGCTGACCTGGCGAGAGTTTCTGAGCAAAGGCCGGCGCATGGAGGCAAATCTTGCGGCCTTCCGGCAAAACCCCGCCTACTACACTGATATTGTCAGGCGTATGCCGGGGATGTTTTTGAAAATCGTGGACGGCAGAGGCTATGTGACAACAGACGGCAACCACAGAACGTGCATAGGAAAATGTTTTCTGTACGGCAAGGATTCCCCGTTCATGCACGGCGTCAATATTCAAGAACAGCAAACGGATTTGCGTATGCTCGCCCTGTATTCGCGCCTGCTGGAAAAGCTCCCCGGGTACTGCAAGGCTGAACCGGCAGTCACAGAAATTGCGCGTGATGACGGGAATGGATGGGGCACACATTTTTTTGACGTGCGCATGCGCGTGGTGAACGGGCGGCGTAAAGGCCATGAAGGAATTTTTGACGCCGACGAGCTGGAAGACGGCCTTCTGCCAGCCTTGCGCAATCCACTTGCGGCCCGCTTCGGCGAGTACAGAAAATTGCTTTTTTAACAAACTTTAACCAAGGAGGCAGTCATGTCTGGATTTACAAGCGTTAAAACACCCCTGACCGTGTTTCAGGTGGATAATCCAGCCGCTGTGACGGTGGATGCGCTCAAAAAACATGCATTCCGCGACATTGAAAAGGGTGAGGAAACATCAGCCGGATGGACAAGTATTGTCGATATGCTGGATACCTCTTGGAAAAAATCCGATCCCGTAATAGGTGACCGGCTATGTTTTGCCCTTCGGGTGGATAAACGTCGCATCCAGGGCGCTGTGCTGAAAAAATGCTGCATGGAAGCGGCCAGAGATCTGGAGGCAACCGGAACCAAGCTATCAAGAAAACGGCGCAAAGAGCTGAAAGAAAACATCAAGGCGCGTTTACTGACTTCTGTTGAAGCCGCTCCGGTCGCGCTGGAACTTGTCCTGAACAAAATAACAGGCAAACTCTTTGTTGCCGGCACAAGCGCGGGCATGTTGAAAAAACTTGCGGAACGCATGTTCAATGACTTCGGCGTATGCCTTGCGCCGTATGAAGCGCAAGCTGACACGCAACGCATTTTGCGCGGCATTTACGACGATCAGGTGTCCGCCGCTTTTGACGGCCACACATACATACTGACCGAAACCGGGCAAACGACGCTGTGCGCCGCTGATGACGCCAAACGTCAGATTGTGGCCAGACATGACCGGACAAGCGTGGACGCCGGCCTGACGGAAGCGTTGTCTTTCGCCAGTCTTGCCGTGCATATGGAATGCGAAGATCTGCAATGGGAGTTTATAATCAACGCAAAATTGGTTTTCTCCAGTCTGAAAACACCGGCTGTGAAAAAAGATTCTGCTAATCCTGACGCCGCGTTGCTGGAAAAACTGTATCTGATGGAACAGGCTGTGGGCGTTGTGCATACACTTTTTGAAGCGCAGCCGGCAGGTAACTCATGAGGCTGTTCATCGCGGAAAAGCCTTCTCTTGCCCGCGCTATTGCGGCTCATCTGGGTCAAGCCAGCAGGAAGGGCAACGGCTACATTGATTGCGGACAGGACATTGTTACATGGTGTTATGGGCATCTTTTGGCGCTGTTTGATCCCGAAGATTACGATTCGGCATACAAAAAATGGGATCGCGCCACACTGCCGATTGTGCCCGGCCAATGGAAACACAAACCGCTTGTGAAGTCGTTAGAGCAACTTGTTGTAATCGGCGACCTCCTGCAAAAAGCCGATTCCGTGGTTAATGCCGGCGATCCGGACAGGGAAGGCCAGCTTCTCGTGGATGAAGTGCTGGAGCACTTTGACTATCAGGGAAGAGTTGAGCGGATATGGCTTGCATCTCTTGATGATCGCTCAATCAAAAAGGCGTTGTCCTCACTGACCGATAACAGCAAACACGCCTCATTACGGGACGCCGCCCGCGCTCGCTCCCAGGCTGACTGGCTGGTCGGATTAAACGCCACCAGGGCGCTGACCATACTTGGCAGGGATGTCGGCCATAATGACGTGTTATCCCTCGGACGAGTCCAGACGCCAACCCTGAATCTTGTCGTTACACGGGACAGGGATATTGCCGCATTTGTACCGCGTGATTATTTTGTGCTGCACGGACAGTTTGACCACCTCTCCGGACGCTTCAAAGCCGTATTCTCACCCTCCGACGATCAACCTGGTCTTGATCCGGACGGACGCCTTACCGATGCCGCCACCGCAAGCGCTCTTGCGCAGTCAGTTATCGGCAAGCCCGGCAGCATTTTGGAGGTGACGCGAGAAAAGAAGAAAAAAGCGCCTCCGTTGCCACATTGTCTTTCCTCGTTGCAAAAAGCGGCATCGGCCAAACTGGATATGACCGCCCAGCAAACGCTGGATGCGGCGCAAAGTCTTTATGAGGCCAAACTGACCACATATCCCCGAACTGATTGCCGGTATCTGCCTGTGGAACAGTTTGATGACGCCGGGCGCATTATGGATGCTCTGGCCACTGTCGCCGGGCTGGAAAAAACGGCCGGCAACGCGGACGTAAAGCTTAAATCCGGCGCATGGAATACCGGGAAGGTCACGGCGCACCATGCGATTATTCCCACAGGCGAAGATCCGGGCAATCTCGCCGGCAGAGAGCGCGACCTGTATCATTTGATTGCTGAAGCATACTGCCTCCAGTTTTATCAGCCATTGCAATACGAATCGCAAAAAATACGCGTAACAGTTGAAAACACGCTTTGGGAAGCACGGGGCAGGACTGTCCTGGAACCCGGGTGGACATCATGCGCCAAAGACGACGACGATGAAAACGAGAAGAAAGAAGAAGAACAATTCTTGCCCGCCGTGGGAAAAGGCGACGGTGTAACCTGCGCCGACGTGGAGAAGCTGGCTAAAAAGACCACACCTCCGGCACGGTGGACAGAGGGAACGCTGATAGAGGCTATGGCCAACATTCACCGGTTTGTCGCCGATGCCGCCGCCAAGGCGACATTGAGGGAAAATGAGGGTATCGGCACAGAAGCAACGCGCTCAAATATACTCGAAACGCTGAAAAAGCGCGGCTATCTGCAACCCAGAGGCAAGGCGCTGGTATCCACCTCCCTCGCCGGCCAGGTTATTGACCTGACCCCTGTCACTCTCAAAGATCCGGTAACAACAGCGCAATGGGAAAGCAAGCTGGACGCGATAGCCCAGGGCAAGTACACATTGGATGAATTCATGGTCGAACAGATCAGTGTTTTGCCGGATATACTCGCCCCATTGCTCTCAAGCTCCATCAGTGGTCAGAAGCCCGCGCATCCCTGCCCTGCCTGCGGCAAGGCAATGCGGAAGATGTCCGGCGCTCGCGGCCCTTTTTGGAGCTGCGTTGGATACCCTGATTGCAGCACAACTCTTCCTGATGACAATGGCAAGCCTGGGAAACCCAGGGAAGCGCCCAGGGACAGCGGCTTCAAATGTCCGAAGTGCGGCGGCGTCCTGTACAATTTCAGCGGCACTTCCAAAAAGACAGGCAAGCCATACAAGGCGTTGCGTTGTGGAAAAGGAAAAGAAGAATGTGACGGGTTCTTTTTTTTCGGCAGGGACGGAAAGCCGGATTTCAGTGCGAAGTGAGATGAATGTATGAACAAAAGAAAAATATTTTGAAATTTTGGCCCCAAGACCATTTTTCTTCTTGCCATGTATCCTTTGTAAAGGATACAAAGGAAACAAAGTTAACCAAGCATGTCAGGGAGGATAAAAATGGAAATGGCCATGGCCAAAATGTCGTCCAAGAACCAGATAACCGTACCTGCGATTATCCGTGATTTTTTGGATTTGAACCCTGGGGACAAAGTAATTTTCATCAAGGACGACAATGGCGTCCGAATGCATAATGCCTCCGCTGTCACCATTGAAACATGCGGAAGTGAAAGGCTGCGAGAATAATGGCTCCACGCAAAAAACAGAAATACGATCCTAACCAAATGACGCTCTTCGACATGATGGTGGATCAGATTGAAGAGCTTCGTGCTGAGAAGCTCGAAGACGACAAGCGGGAACAGCCGAAACAGGATCAGAATATACCGCCCTATGTGCGTCTTGGCCTGAACAGCAAGGGGATGACGGTTTATGCGTTGAAGGATGGCAGCCGCATGATCAGCCGTGACCCGAAGATTATGCGGACGGTTGACGGCGATAAAAATTCGCCTGAAAATCTGTATGGCAAAAAAGAATGGGAATTTCTGACAATTGAGGAAGTCGCCGCTTTCACCAAAGCTGAAAGGCTTTCCGCCAATAATAACGCTCAACCACCTTTGGAGGTGCAACATGGCTCTCGACAGACAAACAGCCTCGCTGGAAATCGCCAGAACCGTTCTCAAACCAGAAACCATCCACGAAGTTCGGACGCGCGGGTTCACCAGGTCAGCCTTTTTGATCTTGGATCGATGGGCGCTGAACAGCCCGGACATGCTGAAAGCCTGGGAAGAGCGGGGGGAAATCTTCCTCCTGACACGGCTGGATCAGCAACGGACGAGGGAACACCGGGCATTGTGCAGCGACACGGCCTGGGAGATGAGCCGTCACGGGATGAGCGATTGGGAGATTTTGGAACAGTTAGGGATAGATACAGAGTTGAGAACTATCGAATAAGTCCGGAAGGGCGTCTCGGCTTCGGCGGGGCCAAAGCCAAATTTGCGGAAAACATCGCCGCCATCCGCCTCCTGCAAGAACTTCAGGCGCAACGGGCAAAGGTGGCAAGCCCGGAAGAAAAAAAAGTTCTGGTGCGCTATGTCGGTTGGGGCGGCATTCCGCAAGCCTTTGACCCGCAAAACGACAAATGGGAGAAAGAATACCGGGAACTGCAATCCCTGCTGTCGCCGGAGGATTATGCCAAAGCCCGCCGCTCCACTCAGGACGCCCATTATACCTCGGAAACGGTTATTCGGGGTATTTATCAGGGTCTTGGGCGCATTGGTCTGCTGAAGGGCGGTACACCGCATATTCTTGAGCCTTCGGCGGGAATCGGCAACTTTATCGGCCTCTGTCCGGAAGAACTGAACTCCCGATTTCTGGCCGTCGAGCTTGACCCCACCACGTCCGCCATAGCGCAATATCTTTATCCAAAGGCACGGCACGTCAACAACGGCTTCCAAAACGCTGAACTGTTCGCTCCCTGTTTTGACGTTGTAGTCGGCAATCCACCCTTCGGCAACCAGAGCTTGTATGATCCGCATTTTCCGGAATTGCGTTCTTTTTCCATCCACAATTATTTTCTGGCCAAGTCCATAGGTCTGCTCCGTGAAGGCGGCGTCGCCGCCTTTGTGGTCAGCCGTTTCTTTTTGGACGCCGCTGACCCCACGGCGCGGGAGCATATCGCCAAGAACGCCGACTTCCTGGGCGCGGTGCGTCTGCCGGAAACAGCCTTTCGCCAGAACGCCTTAACTGATGTCACCACTGATATTGTTTTTTTTCAAAAAAACTCAGGGGAGAAACGCAAGAGCCAGGATTGGGTTCACACCACAGAAATTGAGTTTGACGACCTCAAAGAGGGCGGGCGCAAGTCTGCCGTCATCAATAATTTTTTCGCGCAGCGTCCTGACCAGATTATCGGCAAAATGGTTTTTTCCGGCGGCATGTATCAGGACGCTCTGAACTGCGTGGCCGATGCTTCTCTGGACTTGGGGCAAGAGATTGAAAAACGTCTGGGACTGCTGCCGGAGGTCTATGTCCCGCAAGCGGAAGCGCGGGTGGACGCTCCCGCCGCCGGACGCGACGAGGAATTTATCTCTTCCTCTTACTTTCAGTCATTGAAAACGGACGCATTCTGCGTTGAGCCGCAGAGCCGGAAAATCATCTTCAAGTGTTTCGATGGGGTTGGCCAAGCCACCTATGACTTTGTGCCGGTCAAAAACGATATGGCCAGGCAACGGCTGGCTTCCATGATCCAGATCCGCGACAGCTTGCGCGAACTGCTTAACGCGGAAAAGACCGACGCTGAGGAAGGCCATATTGAAAAACTGCGCCACCAACTCAATATCCATTACGATTCTCACGTCCGGCGTTACGGGCATCTCAACTCGCAGACCAACCGCGCCCTTATGCG
Organism: Desulfovibrio sp.; assembly: GCA_031284485.1. GTDB lineage: Bacteria > Desulfobacterota > Desulfovibrionia > Desulfovibrionales > Desulfovibrionaceae > Desulfovibrio. The sequence goes on along the minus strand of JAISZT010000115.1, from coordinate 5,029 downwards.
CGATGATCCGGAACATTCGCTTTTGGAATCGCTGGAAGTCAAGTACGACAAGGGTATTTCCCCGGATACGGCCAAACGCCAAGGCCGGGCCGCAAGACCGGCATCAGCGCGTAAAGCGGCTATTTTCCAGCAGCGTGTCCTTAAGCCTTCCCAGGCAGTCGAACATGCGGCAACGGCCAAGGATGCCCTGGTGATCGCCCTGCGCGAAACAGGCAAGGTGGACTTTGCCCGCATGGATCAGCTATTGGGCCGTCCCGCCGAATCCATCCGGAAGGAACTTCAGGACGCTGGCCTGATTTTTCAGAATCCGGTCGGGGAGGAATGGGAAATTCGGGATAAATATTTGACCGGCAATGTGCGCGAAAAACTGCGTATAGCGCGGGAAGCCGCCGCCAAAGGCGACGAAAAATGGCAGGTCAATGTGGAGGCTCTGGCCAAGGCCATGCCGCCGGAAATTGAAGCTGTGGACATAGGTATCAAATTTGGTTCCACCTGGGTGCCGGGTGAGATTTTTTCCGACTTCATCAATGAGCGCATTTCTGACAGAGGGTATAACACAATCAGCTATATCCCCGTTCTTGGCCGTTGGGAGGCAAAGATCAACCTCTATGATCCTTCCTCCAACACAGACATTTGGGGTATTCCCGAATATCCGGCCAATGAAATTCTTGAGTCCCTGCTGACCAACAAGGCAATCAAGGTGGAAAAGGACACCGGCCAGGATGACGAGCGCGGCAACCCGATCAAGGTGGTGGATCAGGAACTGACCGCCGCCGCAATGGCCAAAGCTGACGCCATACGTCAGGAGTTTCTGGATTGGGTGTGGACGGATGACGCCCGGCGCGACATGCTGGCCAAACTCTATAACGAGCGTTTCAACACGCATGTTCCTCCCCATTATGACGGAGCGCACATTGAACTGGTCAACGCTTCTTCGAGTGTCACCCTGCGGCCGCACCAGAAAGATGTGGTCTGGCGGAGCATCCAGGAAGGCACATGTCTGTACGATCATGTTGTGGGCGCGGGAAAGACCTTTGCCTGCGCCGCTGCCATCATGGAGTCCAAGCGCATGGGCTTTTTACAAAAGCCCATGGTCGTAGTGCCCAACCACCTGCTTTTCCAATGGCGCGATGATTTTTATCGTCTCTACCCCGACGCGAATATTCTGGTGGCCGATAAAACGGATTTTACCAAACAGAACCGCGAGCGCTTCTTCGGCCGCATTGCTACCGGGGAGTGGGACGCGGTTATAGTCGCCCATTCCAGTTTCCGTAAAATCGATATGCCCCGCGACATGCAGGAAGAAATTCTTCAGGAGCAAATAAACGCCGTGATTGACGCCATACGGGAAGGCAAGGAAAACAACGGAGCGAGGGCGACCATCAAGCAGCTTGAAAAGCAAAAAGAAAAAATGGAAGCCCGGTACGACAAGTTGCTGGCCGGTACCGGCCCCAAGGATCGTTCCGTGGATTTTGCCGATTTGGGAGTGGACGGTCTGTTTGTGGATGAGAGCCATGAGTTCAAGAACCTGTCGTATGCCACCACAATGAACGTGTCGGGCCTCGGCAACATTACCGGTTCGGCAAAGGCTCTCGATCTCTTTATCAAGTGCCGTTACCTTCAGAAAAAACACAATGGCCGTGGCGTGTACTTCATGACCGGGACGCCAATTTCCAACACCATCGCGGAAGTCTACACGCTTCAGAGGTACATGCAGTACGAGGAATTGCAAGGCAAAAATATTGAGCATTTTGACGCATGGGCCTCCACCTTCGGCCAGGTCACGTCCGGGTGGGAGCTTGACTCCACCGGGGTCAACTACAAACTGAAAAGCCGGTTTGCGTCTTTTCAAAACGTGCCGGAACTCCTGGCCATGTATCGCAGTTTCGCGGATGTCGTGACCAGGAACGATCTGGACGAACACACGAAGCAGATCGGAGAGCGGCCTATGACGCCTCCGGTTCTGGACGGCAAGCCCTTTAACCATGTGGTGGATCGCTCGGAGAACCAGGCTGAATACATGCAGAGCATTATTCATCGTATGGAAAACCTGCCTCCCGATCCCCGAAAAGACAACCCGCTCGTAATCACCAATGACGCCAGAAAAGCCGGTCTGGATTACCGTCTTATCGACCCCGGAGCCGAGGATCATCCCGGCTCGAAAATTAATGCGGCTGTTGAGCGCATATACGCAATATGGCGCGATACCGCCGCCGACAGTGGGACACAGCTTGTTTTTTGCGATTTATCCACTCCGAAAGGCGCGGCAAAACCCTCCGGACGACAAACGGAGAGGTTTCCGGCTTTTGACTTTGCGGAAGAACCAGCCAGCGCTGATATGTCGGACGCTGAGTTGATGGAAGAAAGCGACAAGGACGGGGAGGACGCGACCACAGAGCCGAATATGGACGAGTTTGTGGCCATCACTTCCAAATTTTCCGTGTATGATGATATGCGGCAAAAACTCATGGACAGGGGCATTCCCGCCGACGAGATAGCCTTTATTCACGATGCCAATACGGACATAAGGAAAGCCAAGCTGTTCAGTGATGTACAGACTGGTCGCGTCCGCATTCTGCTCGGTTCCACTTTCAAAATGGGCGCGGGAATGAATGTCCAGGAGCGCCTTGTTGCCGCGCATCATCTGGACGCGCCCTGGCGTCCGTCTGACCTTGAGCAGCGCAACGGGCGCATCATCCGCCAAGGCAACATGCTCTATGAGCGCGATCCGGACAATTTCAACGTAGGCATCTATTATTACGCCACAAAACAAACGTATGACGCCCGAATGTGGCAGACAATAGAGTACAAGGCAGCCGCGATTGAACAGTTCCGCAAGGGCGATCTACTCCAGCGCGTTATTGACGATGTGCAGTCAGAAGCGGCCAATGCCGCTGAAATGAAAGCCGCTGCGTCCGGCAATCCCCTCATCCTCATGCAGGTCAAGTTGGCAAGCGATTTGCGTAAGCTGGAAGCCCTGCATTCGCAGCATCAGCGTTCACAGCACCGGCTCAAAGACCGGCTGAAATGGCTTTCGTCGGCTCAAGATCGTCTGGTCGCTGCGAATACGTTACATGCCGAAAACCTCAAGCGCCGGGATGCCGGTACGCGCACCGTCATTGAGAAGGGCAAGGAAAGGATCAGGTCGGAAATTGTGGTTGATGGGCGCACAATCAGAGACGATGAAGCAATAAAAGAGTCCCTGCGGACGTGTGTGAACGAAGTGATGAAATTCTCCAGTAAGAAGGCTGCGTTCGGTTCATACCGTGGATTTGAAATAGCCGTTTTGCGTTCCATGCGCGATGACGGATTTCGTTTTATGCTCAAGGGTTCTGGTGATCAGGAATTTCAACCGGACAATCTGGTCTATTCTTTTGACGAAAAATTCAGTCTGTCCGGTTTTTTTCAGCGTTTGGACAATTTTTTGGACAAGGGGTTGGAACAGGCGTTTGAGACATACAAAACAAATGTATCGCGTGAATTGGCGGAACTGGAAACAGTTAAGGCAGCCCTTGGGCAGGAATTTCCGCAAAAAGACGAGCTGGCGCTGACCAGAGAGAATCATGGCGCGGTCATGCGGGAACTGCAAAGGATGCAGAACGAACCGGGCTATGTGTCCTCTTGGGAACCAAAGGCGGAACTGCATCAGACTGTATCGCAGAGTCCGGATGCGGCTTCCACGTCCCAGGATGATCTGGCTGAAGAATCATTGCGCATGGACACAAAAAAACAGGAGGACACATTGAATCAAGTTGGAGCAATAACTCCTGAAATTTCTATACGAACTGGAATTCCCGTTGGGAATATCATCCTTGAACGACATGCGGCTGAACATATTGAAAGTCAACACGGAGAACAAATCCGTAATGTTGGGTATGCAAATGTTAATGAATTTATACAGTTTGTCCTTGCGAATGTTGATGCTGTATATCTTGGGAACAAACCCAACAGAATTGCATTTGTTACGAGAGTACGTCGTCCTAGCGGACAAATTATAGCTGGAATTGAGTTTGAACAACAGGGTAGACACTATACGGTAATTACCGCACAACCTATACGTTCAGATTTTTACAAAAATAAAAAACCGCTTTGGGAAGTGGCGCAGTCAAATCATTTCCCGGAGGAAATCCCTGGCGCGGTCTCGGGCCAAAGCGGTAGTGGCTTAAATCTCGCTCAATATGCAAATAATGTCAATCCATTTTTTCAGCAAAAGCAATCCTCAGACTACCGAACCGAATTGGCCAGACTTGCGATGAGTGTCTTGCCTCAAAACCAATGGGTTGATGAAGTCCGTGAAGCTTGGCAAAAGCCGTATCTCGAACGCATTGCGGCCGCAAATGAATCCCCGGAACTAATTGAAAAATATCTCCAATTTGCACGGTATGACGCAACACCTGAAGGGCAAACGGAACTGAGGGGAATGCGACAGGCGTTGAAAAACGTGGTGCGTGGAATTGAGTTACCGCTAACGCGGGAAAATGAATTGGTCAGCGCCGCAATGAGCGACATCAGGATCTCTCCAGATCGGCAGGTTGCCCTGAAATCGGCACTCAAGAAATTTAATGAACAGGCTATGCAGTCTGCTCTGAACCTTTAACCCCAGAGAAAAGCCATGAAAACCGTGTATCGCTTTGTGCTTCCGCTTCTGCTGGCGTTGGCCGTTACCAGCAGCGTCACGTTTGCCGCTGTTGACTCCACATCTTTCAATCCGTTGCCAATTGCAGTTGAAGCAAAAGGCAGCGGCGGTGTGCCTGTGGGAACGGTCATAGCTTGGCCAGTCGTCCAAAATCCTGACGGTTTTGAAAACTGGCTGGAATGCAATGGGCAGTCATTTTCGCCAGCAGTTTATCCGGAACTGTCCGCGGTCCTGGGCGGCGCGTCAGCCGTGCCGGATCTGCGGGGACAGTTCCTGCGTGGGGTTGGCGGGAAAAGCGCGGCCATAGGCGTGAAGCAGACGGACGCAACGTACATCCGCGAGGGGGAAGCGAAACAGACGCTGTTTGGCGTGAAGGAAACAATGATGGCAAGT
>JAISZT010000101.1 GCA_031284485.1 Desulfovibrio sp. | reverse complement strand
CCAAAATATTGAATGAGGCGGTACTTGTGTGAGCGATATAGAAGCCAGAATACTTTCCCTCCCGCAAGATATTTCCTTCTCCTGCCGACGCATTGAAGATGTGCTCAAATTGGAAACTGAGCAAAGTTTCACGGACGCGAACAATCTGAATATTCAGGATATAGTGGCAAGACGCCTGACAGTCATTGGTGAAGCGGCGTCCATTCTTGCCAAAAAGTTTCCTGAATTCTGTGAGAAGCACAAAGATATTCCTGTTAACGAAGCAAAAAGACTACGCAATTTTATTGTACACGAATATGCCGGCATTGACTGGGTGTCTATATGGAATACAACGCAGATATCACTCGACCCTTATGCGCGCTGTTGAATTTCATCTTGACGAACAAGAGAAAAGCCCTTCACCCTGACCCGTTCCAGGAAAATCAGTCATCCTGGCTGTGTGATATGCCTACTACGGCAGAGAGCGGATGAGATAACGCACTGCCATGTTGACCGGGCGAGTTTCGGTATCAATGTTAGGGCCAGAAGGACTCGTGAGAGCATAACTTGTAGCCGGATGTGTACCTTCAGTCCCATAAGTGCCTTGGTTCCAGTTCCAACTTGGAGAGTGTTTACTTATGGATAGGCACTGTCGCGATAACATACTGGAATTACAATATTTTTCTGGTAAATTCACGGTTTGATAAGTTTCCAGATAACAGATTGATTTTATAAAAATTTTTGCGCCAAAACTATCTATTGATGGACACTCTCATAATGGGAAGGCATGGAAGCGGCGAGCGACAGCGCCGAAAAACGTGTTGACATTGTGTACGCATTGTGCCATTTTTTTCAGAAGGTGAGGCTATGGCAAAAACAGCAAATCTGAATATCCGCATTGACCCGGAAACCAAGATCGGGGCAGAGCGGCTATTTTCAAGTTTCGGGATAACCGTGACGGATGCCGTCAATATTTTTTTGCGTCAAGCCTTAGTGGTGGGGGGCTTGCCCTTTGAGATGAAGCAACCCCGTTTTAATGCTGAAACGGAAGCCGCCATCAGGGAAGCGCGGGAAATTGCCGCAGGGCGGGTTATCTCAAACGGCTATTCATCGGCAAAAGAACTTTTTACGGAAATTGACACCACTTGCTCCCATGCACAAAGATCACCCGCTGGCAGGTGATTATGCTGGAGTCAGGGAATGTCATATACTGCCCGACTGCTATTGATTTACTCTATTCATCAAGATCTGCTTATTCTGACCGTTTCATGGACAGGAACACATTCCGATCTGTTTAGTTAAGAAATTTATATGGAAACACATTCGCGATTGCAGGGAGAGCAGGCCGTCAGGGACAGTGTGCGGGAAGTCTACGCGGACATTGTCACGGGGCGGAAAGCGCGCTGCTGTTCCGGCCGGCGGGCTGCGGCCGCGGGATACGACGCGGCCGACCTTGCTCTGCTCCCCGACGGCGCGAACATGGGGCTTTCCTGCGGCAACCCCCTGGCTGCCGCCGATTTGCGGGAAGGGCAGATTGTGCTTGATCTCGGTAGCGGCGGCGGCTTCGACGCCTTTCAGGCTGGAGTGAAAGTGCGGGCGGCGGGCAGGGTGATCGGCGTGGACATGACGCCGGAGATGCTGCGGGTGGCGCGCGACGGCACAAGGCAATACCGGGAGCGCACCGGCCTTGACAACGTGGAGTTCCTTCCGGGGGAAATTGAGCGTCTGCCCGTGGCCGACAACAGCATCGACGTGGTTCTGTCCAACTGCGTCATCAATCTCTCGCCCGACAAGGCGCGGGTGTGGCGTGAAATATACCGCGTCCTGAAGCCCGGAGGGCGGGTGTCCATAGCGGATATTGCCCTTTTGAAGCCCCTGCCCCTGTCTGTGGCCTCAACGGCGAAGGCGCTCGTCGGCTGTGTCGCCGGGGCGGTTCCCGTGGAAGAAACAAGGGCCGCGCTGGAAAAGACGGGATTTCGTTCTGTTGTTCTCAGGCCCGAACCGGAGTATATGTGCGGGATGCGCTACGATCCTTTGTATAAAAAAATAGCCGAAGGTCTGCCTTCGGGGGAAAACCTGGAAGACTATGTTGTCAGCCTGTCCATTTCAGCGGAGAAATAGGCAATGGTAAACGTGAGTGTTGGCGGCGCGGCTTTTGATGTCATTGTAGTGGGCGGCGGTCCCGGCGGCGCGGCTGCGGCCGGCGTTCTGGCCCGGGGGGGGAAAAAAGTCGCCCTTGTGGAGGAGGCGGGTCTTGGCGGCACATGCCTGAACCACGGCTGCATCCCGACAAAATTTTTTCTGGCCGCGACAGCGCCTTTGGGCGCGTTGCGCGACCACCAGCGCCACGGCATTGTGAGCGGCGAACTCAAGGTTGATTTTGCCGCCCTGCAAAAACGCAAGAACCGCTTTGTCCAGGGGGCGTCCGCAGCGTTGGGCAAAGCCCTGCAGGTGGCGGGCGTGACGCTGATTCAGGGGCGCGGCGTCTGCAAAGGGGCCGGACTGGTGCAATGTGAAGGCGGTACACAGGCCACGCTGCGCGCTGCGGATGTCATTCTGGCCACCGGGTCGCGCGCCGCCGCTTTTCCCGGTCTTGAACCCGACGGCGCGGCTGTTCTGGACAGCACCATGCTGCTTTCTCTGGAACGTGTTCCCGAAAGCCTGATTATCGTGGGCGCGGGAGCGATCGGCATGGAATTTTCCGATTTCTTCTCCGCCCTGGGCGTAAAGGTCACGCTGGTGGAAGGGATGCCGCAGCTTGTGCCCGCTGAGGACGCCGACATTGCCGAGGAATTGAGAAAAATTGTCCAGAAGTCCGGGCGGGTTTGCCTGACCGGGCAGAAGGTGGCCTCGGTACTCACCAGGGGCGGGCAGGCTGAACTGACATTGGCCGACGGCCGTGTGCTGACGGCGGAAAAAGCCCTGATCGCCGTGGGGAGAAAGGCGAACACGCAAGCGCTTGAACACGCGGGCTGCGCGCTGGACAAAAGGGGTTTTGTCGTGACCAACGCCTTTCTGGAGGCCGCCCCCCACTGCCACGCCATCGGCGATGTGAACGGCCTTGCGCTGCTGGCCCATGCCGCCGAACACCAGGGAGAATGGGCGGCGCGGCGCATTCTGGGGTTGGAAAAGGGCGAATATTCTTCCGGACCTGTGCCTTCCTGCATTTTCGGGCATGTCGAGATCATGCGCGTGGGCAGGACGGCGAAAGAGCTTCTGGCTTCGGGCAGCCGTCCGGGCGTCGCCGTCTCGCCTATGTCCCTCAATCCCATCGCCCAGGCGCACGGTTCTTCCACGGGATTTGTCAAAGCCGTCCGGCAGGGCGACGTCCTTGTGGGCATGGCCGCCATCGGGCACAATGTTTCCCATCTGGTCACGGCGGCGCAGTTGCTTGTGCTGCACGGGCACACACCGGAAACGTTGCGCCGGTTCATGTTTGCCCATCCGACCCTGGACGAGAGTCTTAAAAACGTCCTGACAGCGCCCGAAACTATCGCTGTTTTGTGATTTGGCGGCCGAGCATGCGTACCGTCATTTTTATTCCCCCGCTGAAAAAAGCTTCCGGAGGCCTTGTCGCGCTTCAGGAACTGGCCTGTCTGCTGGGCCGCCTCGGCTTTGACGTCGCTGTCGCCTCGACCGCGCAGCCCGGAGCCGGGGACGTTCTGGACGGCGTGGATGTTTCCATTTCCCGGTTGTCGTGGAACAAACCTTTTCTTGGGCCTCACGACATCTGGCTTGTGCCGGAGGGCTGGCCCAACGCCATAGCCCCCGGCGCCGAGGCGGGCGCGCAAACGCTTGTGTACGTGCAGAACTGGCTGTTCATGATGACGGCGCTGCCCGAGGGGGCCAGGTGGTCGCGGCTGCCGGTGCGTTATCTTGCCGTTTCCCGTCCGGTGCGCTGGTTTTGTGAAGACGTGCTGGGTCTGGCTGTGGACGCCGTGCTTCCCCCATCCATTCATCCGGAGTTTTTTGTACAGGGCACGCGGGACAAGCACATCCGCATCGCGTACATGCCGCGCAAAAACAGGGCGCTTGCCGATCAGATACGCGCTATCGCCATGGCCTGTCTTGAGGTCAAGGGGTGCGGGGCGCGGGTGGAGTTTGTTTCCATACATGGCAGGTCGCGCAGCGAGGTGGCGCAGGTGCTGGCAAGTTGCCATATTTTTATGAGTACCGGCTTTCCCGAGGGCTTCGGACTGCCGCCGGCCGAGGCCATGGCCTGCGGCTGTGTGCCTGTGGGGTTCAGCGGCTTGGGCGGCTTTGAATATATGCGTAATCCCAAGACCTGCGTTTTGCGCGGGTTGTATTCTCCGCCCTTTGATCTGCCGCCTGCTGAAGATACGGCAAAACTCGCGGCAGGCAACGGATTTTTTGTTTCAGACGGGGACGTGCTTGGCGCGGGCAGGGCGCTGGCGCACGCCGTCCGGCTGGCTCATGCCGAGGGCGGGCCGTGGGAGGCGCTTGTCGCCAATTGCCGCGCCACGGCAAAAAATTATACGGTTGAGGCGCGGGAAAAGGCCGTTAAAAGGATATGGGAGAGTGTCCATCAATAGATAGTTTTGGCGCAAAAATTTTTATAAAATGAAATCAATCTGTTATCTGGAAACTTATCAAGCCGTGAATTTACCAGAAAAATATTGTAATTCCAGTATGCTATCGCGACAGTGCCTATCCATAAGTAAACACTCTCAGGAGGCTTTATCCCTCAAACTGACGCGCAATTTCCTGAAAATCGGTATCCAGCGCCTCAAAGGCGTCGAACACATCCGGGTCAAACTGCGTCCCTCGGCCTTCGCGGATAATTCCGACGGCTGTTTCATGACTCATGGACGGCTTGTACACGCGGACGCTGCGCAGCGCGTCATACACGTCCGCAAGGCTCATCAAACGGGCGCTCAGGGGAATTTCTTCTTCCTTGAGACCGCGCGGATAGCCTTTGCCGTCCCATCGCTCGTGGTGGCAGTGGGCAATGGCCGCCGCAATGTCCAGAAAAGATTGCTCGCCCAGAATGGCCGAGGTTGAAGTCAGCACTTTGTGGCCAAAGGTGGCGTGCTCCTTCATTGTTTCAAATTCTTCCTCTGTAAGCCGCCCCGGCTTGTGCAGCACGGCGTCCGGGATGGCCACCTTGCCCACATCGTGCAGTGGCGCGGACAAATACAGCCAGGAAATGGTGTCCGGATCAAGCTGACCGGCAAATTTCGGCAGTTTGGCCAGATATTCGGCCAGGGAGCGCACATAGTTCTGCGTGCGCCTGATGTGCCCGCCCGTTTCCGGGTCGCGCCATTCGGCAAGGTTCGCCATGGCATGAATGGTCGCTTCCTGGGTAAGCAGCAATTCCTTTGTGCGATCCCGAACCAGTTCGTTCAGGTGGTCGCGGTGGCGTTTGAGTTCCAGATGACTGGCGACGCGGTTGCGCACAAGCGTGGCCTGAAAAGGTTTTTTGATGTAATCCTGCGCGCCCAGGGCAAGGCCGGTGGCCTCGTCCACCCCGTCATCCTGAGCGGTGATGAATATTACGGGAATATCACGCGTTCTGGGTGATTCCTTGAGTTTGTTGCACGCCTCATAGCCGTTCATGCCGGGCATGATGACATCCAGCAGAACAATGTCCGGCTGCGGGTCGCTTTGAGCCAGCCGCAGGGCGTCCTTGCCGTTCTTGGCGAACATAATGGTATAGCTGTCACGCAGGCTTTCACTCAAAATCCGCAGATTTTCCGAAGCGTCGTCCACAACGAGCACACGACCCGGGGACATCACAGGAGTTAATGCGCTCATGCTTTCTCCTCCGCAATCAGCAAGGGCAGCGTCTGCGCCAGACGTTCGGTCATGCGGCGCACAAGTTCGCTTTGCGCGTGAACAAAAGCGTCGTAGGTATTGCCGGATGTCTGCTCCTCGTCCGCGTAAACGCCGCGGCCAAGGATGGCGCCGCGTTTATTTTTGAGCATCCATTGCACATTCAGCACAGCCTTGCCTCCCACAGCCCCGTCCAGCCTCTGCACGTCCAGAAAGAGCGTAAAATCACCCGCCGTCTCGTCGCCTGGGCTCTGCACGGTAAGGCCCCTCGCAAGCAGAAGGCGCGCAAGCCCCTCCTGAACCACGCGCCGCACGCTTTGGGCAAGCGGCTCGGCCCAGATATGGAACTGGGCTACCATGAGTTGCGCCCGGTCGTCAATGCGGCTGACGATGCTGCTGCGATCCAGATATTCCGGCACGCTGACCCTGGCAATGCGCAAACTTCGCCCGGGAAGGCGCTCAACGGAAAGCGGCGCGCAGGCGCTCTCCAGCAGGTAATACGTGTCCGGCACGCTACGTCCGCAGGCGGCAAGCAGAAACAGCGCGAACAGGAAAAAAAAGACAGGCCTCACCATTATTGCTATCTTCCTTTTCTGCCCTGCAGAAGAATTTCAGGATTACGTTCCAGCATGGTTGCAAACTCGCGCAGAGCACGCACCGCCGCAGTGCTTTCATGAAGCAGCCGGTGCAGTTCAACCATGGATGCCGAGTCCCTTCCCAAAATATCCTGGGCCGCGACGGCAACGCGCCGAGCCTGCTCGGCGGCGTCGGCCATAGTCTCCATGGCGTCGCGAAATGCGGCGATCGCCTCCGGGGTCTGGGTGCCGACAGCCTGCGCGACGTCGGAAACCTGTTTCACCATCAGGGCGATGGAGCGCCGCGTTTCCTCATTTTGCAAAATTTCCCGCGTCAGGGAAAACGTGTCGGAAAACGCTTTTATGCCGTCATTCAGCTTGCCGTCAGCCAGAGCCAGGGCAAGATTGCCCATAATGGCGTCCAGTGATTGCACCACGCGCTCCAGCGGCACTTTGTTCAACGCGCGCTGCAAAGCCTCCATTGGCGAGGGCAGGGTGGGGATTTCCAGTTCCGGCGTCGAGGAGCGAAACTTTTGCGCCGTGCCGGGAAAAAAATCCAGCTCAATGCGGTATTGGCCGGTAATGATGCTCTGCAACTGCAAACGGGCCTGCATGCTGTTTTGCACCATGCGGCGTATAATCTGCTGCTCCATTTCTTCCGATATTTCCTGGGTGCCGTCATCCTTCAACAGATGTTTCGCGTCAATCTGTATGTACACGGGGATGGCCACGGTCAGGTCGTTGCCTTTTTCGTTGGCTTCAGGCACCAGCATGATCCGCGTGACGCTGCCCATGGGCACACCGCGAAAAACCACCGGTGAGCCAATGGAAAGGCCGCTGACGGATCCGTCAAAATACAGCACATACTCCGTGTCAAACTGAAAAAATCGCCGTCCGCCGAGCAGCGCCAGTCCTGCGACAAAAAGCAGGATGCCGGTCAGAACAAAAGCCCCGACCAGCGTTTTACCCCGTGAAGACGTCATGCCGCCACACTCCTGTCGCCGCCCCTGGTCAAAAAATTCAGAGCGCTCATTTCGGTTTTTGGATCGCGCACAATATCATCCGGTTTGCCGGAAGCCGTAATGGAACGTGTGCCCGCGTCCAGAAAAATGCTGTTGTCCGCAATAGCGAAAATACTTGCCAACTCATGAGAAACTATCACAAATGCCGTGTGCAGGGTATCGCGCAATTCCAGAACAAGATCGTCTAGCATGCGTGAGCTTACAGGGTCAAGCCCGGCTGAAGGCTCGTCCAGGAAAAGCATGGGCGGATCAAGGGCAAGCGCCCTTGCCAGACCGGCTCGCTTGCGCATGCCGCCGCTGATTTCCGAGGGATAATACTCCTCAAAGCCGGCAAGGCCAACCAGCGCCAGTTTGAGAGAAGCCTGATCGCGAATGTCCCCCTCGGACAGACCCGTATATTCCTCCAGCACAAGGCTCACATTTTCGGCCAGCGTCATGGAACTCCAAAGCGCCCCGCCCTGAAAAAGCGCCCCTGTCCGGCGCATGATGCCGTGCCGCGCTCCCTCGTCGCCGCCCCAGAAGTCCTGTTTCCCGTAAAATATCTGCCCGGCCTGCGGGGGATGCAGGCCCATGAGGGCGCGCAGCAGCGTGCTTTTTCCACAACCGGATCCGCCCATGATAAAAAATATTTCCCCGGCGCGCACATCAAAACCGACGTGACGCATGAGCACAAATTCGCCGTATCCCAGTTGCAGATCGCGCGCGCGCAGCAGAGGCTCCGTGGTCATTTCAGATTTCCAGCACGTTAAAAACGACAGTCAGAATGGCCGTTGCCACAATAATGCCCACAATGGAATGCACAACGGCCGCCGTGGTGGCAAGGCCGACGGCCCGCGCGCTGCGTCCGCAGGTGATGCCCTGCCGGCAACCCGCGACGGATATGATGACCCCGAACACCGTGCCGTACGCAAGGCCGATGCACATGTGCCTGAATGAGGTCATCTGCATGGTGGCGTTGACATATTCCGCCGGGTTGAGGTCAAGCATCGTCACTCCCACAAAATATCCGCCCAGAATGCCCATGACGTCGGCATACAGCGTCAGGAGGGGCGTCATGAGCGTGAGGGCCAGCACGCGCGGCAGCACCAGAAAATCAACAGGCGAGATGCCGGCGACAGACAGCGCGTCCACCTCTTCATTTACCTGCATGGAGCCTATCAGGGCCGCATAGGAAGCACCCACGCGGCCGGACATGACAATGCCCACCATCACCGCCCCCATGACGCGCAAAACGCCTATGCCCACAAGCCCCGCGACATATATCTGCGCCCCGAAGCGCGTCAGTTGCACAGCGCCCACAAAAGCCAGAATAAGCCCGAAAAGCAGGCTGGTGAGGGCAATGATCGGCAGGGCGAGCACGCCGCTTTCGTAAATGGCGTCGGTAAAATCCTGCATGCGCATTTGCGCGCGTCCGGACAGGAGGCGCTTGAACGAAGCGGTAATCTCACCGATAAACCGGAAGAACAGAGCCAGTTGCGGGAGCATGTCAAGCGTTGCCCCGCCGACGGCGGCCAGAAAAGCCTCCTCACGGCGCGCGCGCGCAGCCCCTTCCTGGGCAGGCACGGCAAAGGCCATGCCCACAAGGCGTTTCAATCCGTCCGGCAATTCCATATCTACGGAAATATCGCGCGCCCGCGCCGCCTTGACGATACGCACCAGAAACACAAGCAGGCTTGTGTCCCAGCGCCCCAGATCGATTGCTTCCAGACGCAGTTCACGCACCCGCCGGCCGGCGACGTCTGCCAGAGCCTGCCCGGCGGCGGAAGGCAGGCCGGCGTCCATGCTCCACTGCCCCCCCACGCTGACGCGCAAGGACATACCCTCGGTTAAAACTGCCACTTGCGGACTTGATTCCATCTTTGTAGTATACCCGCGGCAAGACATCTGCGCAAGACTTGTTCCGCGCATTGTTCTGCGGATATTCCGCAACCAAGGATACGCCATGTCGCTGAAAGAACGTCTGCAACTGCAAAACGACCCCATTTTTTTACTGGACGGCTCCGCCTTCATCTACCGCGCGTTTTTCGGCAACAAAAACCTGCGCCGCTCGGACGGTTTCCCCACCAACGCCCTTGTTGTGGTGACCCGCATACTGCTGCGTATTTTGCGCGAAGAAAAACCGCGCCACCTGCTCTTCGTGCAGGACGGCAGGGGAAAAAATTTTCGCCATGAAATCTATCCCCTCTACAAGGCCAACAGGGAGGCCATGCCCGAAGAGCTTGTCGTGCAGATAGAACCTGTCCGGCGCATGCTGCGCGCCCTCGGAATCAGCCAGGAAGTTTCGGAAAATTGCGAAGCGGACGACTGCATCGCCTCCCTGGCGGCCCGTTTCAGTTCTCGGCATCCTGTAATCATCGTCAGCGGAGACAAAGACTTGAAGCAGTGCCTCGGGCCGAACGTCTTTATGTGGGATCCGGCGGCAAGGGAAGAAAAGCTGCTCACCGAGGCGCAATTCACGGAAGAATCCGGCGTGCGCCCCGCCCAGTGGCCGGACGTGCAGGCCCTTGTGGGCGATACAAGCGACAATATTCCGGGGGTGCCCGGCATAGGGCCGACCACGGCGCGCAAAATATTCAGCATTTGCAGCAGCCTGGAAGACATACAGAACCGTCTGGAGCAGTTGCCGGAAAAAATTCGGGACAAATTGCGCGATCAGATGGAAAACGCCTTTGTCTGGCGCAAACTGACCACGCTTTCGCAAAAGGTCTGCGAAAGTCTTACTCTGCAGGACATGGCCGTGCGTCCCGCCGACATGGAGCAATGCCGGGCGCTGAGCGACGAGTTTGAACTGCTGGCCCTGCGCAGGGAAATAGCCGCCTTGACGCCCGTACAGGGCGAATCCGCGGCACTGGCGGGAAGCGCTGTGAGCCCGCGTCCGGGCAGACAGGCAAGCCTGCTGGATGAGCCGGGAGGCGGGACGGACGGATCGGACACAAGCGTGCCGGAATTGCGCGATCCCACCGCCCTGCCGGACTGCGCGAACCGTGACGTCGCGCTTATCCGGCCGCAGGGGGCAGCGCTGCATCTGCGCGTGGCCGATCCTGGCTCCGAATTCCGGTGGACAGGGCATCCCGAGGCCCTCCGGCCCTGGCTTGCCCATGCCAGGCGCGTTGTCACGGCGGACGTCAGGGAACTCATCGCGGCCAGCATCTGTTCCGGAATCTCGCACTGTTGTGAGCCGAAATACTTTGATCTGGGCATTGCCGCCTACCTGATCAACCCTGAAGAAAGCGACTATTCCTGGCCCAGGCTGGCAAGCCGTTTCGGCGCGGCGCTCAAAGCCGACGGCGGGCCGGCAACGTTGGCCCTTGCCATGTCCTCCGCCTTTGAAACACGCCTGAAAAACGACGGGCTGTTTGATCTGTACGCCACGCTGGAACTGCCCCTCACCCCGGTGCTGGTCCGGATGGAGGCGCTGGGCGTCGCCGTGGACGCCGCCGCTTTTCAAGCCTTTCTGACGGACGTGCAACAGCAGATCGACACGCTCACGGAAAAAATATACGCCCACGCGGGTGCGCCGTTCAACCTGCGTTCCGCCCAGCAGACGGGCGATGTGCTTTTCAACATTCTACGCCTTCCCAAACCGCGCAAAACCAGGGGCGGCCAGGACTCCACCAGCCAGCAGACCCTGGAAAAACTGGCGGGCAGCCACGCCATAGTGGACGACATTTTACAATTCCGTAAACTGGAAAAGATGCGTTCCACCTATCTTGCTCCCCTGCCGCGCCTCATGGACGGGCAGGGGCGGCTGCACACCACCTTCAATCAAAAAGCCACTGCCACAGGCCGGCTTTCCTCCAGCAATCCCAATTTGCAGAATATTCCCGTGCGCGGGCCGATGGGCAAAAGAATGCGGGCCTGCTTCATAGCCGCGCCGGGCAAGGGACTGGTGTCCGCGGATTATTCCCAGATAGAGCTGCGCGTGCTGGCCCATATATCCGGCGACAGAACGCTGTTGGAGGCTTTCCGGCGCAATGAGGATATCCATATCCGCACGGCGGCGCTCATTTATGATCTGCCGCCCGAACAGGTGAACGGCGACCAGCGCCGGAACGCCAAAACCATCAATTTCGGCCTGATTTACGGCATGGGCGCGCACAAGCTTGCCCAGGAGATCAAGATAAGTTCGAATGAAGCCAGGGAATTCATCGCCCGCTACTTCGCGCGCCTCATGGGCCTCAAAGAATTTTACGACAATGTGGAAGCCGCGGCCAAAAAGAATGGTTTCGTGACGACCCTTGGCGGCCGCCGCCGTCTTTTGCCGGACATCAACTCGTCAAACGGGCAGGCCTGCGCCCTGGCGCGGCGTCAGGCCATCAATACCGTGATACAAGGCTCGGCTGCGGACATCATAAAACTTGCCATGCTGGCCGTCGCGCAGGATGACGAGTTGCGCCGCATGGACGCCCGCCTGCTCATGCAGGTGCATGACGAACTGCTGCTGGAAGCGCCGGAGGCGACGGCAAAGGACGCGGGCGCGCGCACAGCCGGGTTGATGGCCAATGTCACGCCGGGGGGCGTGCGGCTGTCCGTACCCCTGACAGTGGATTGGGGCGTGGGGGAAAACTGGGCCGATGCTCACTGAAAGAGTGGCCGCAAATAGTTATTCAAGGAAGCAGTCATGTCCACAATTATAGCCGTCTGTACAAGCTCCAAAAAAGGCACGCAAAAAAAACCTGCCGCATCGGTCACCCTTGTCGAAAATTTCGGCATTGAAAACGACGCCCACGCGGGCAGCCACTGGCACCGGCAGGTAAGTCTTTTGTCCCACGAAAAAATAGAAATTTTCAAAGCGCGCGGCGCGCTGGTTTCACACGGTTGTTTCGGCGAAAATCTCGTTGTGGACGGCATTGACTTTGCCGCTCTGCCTGTGGGGACGCGGCTTGCCTGCGGCGAGGCCTTGCTTGAAATTTCGCAAATCGGCAAGGAATGCCACTCCCACTGCCAGATATATCACACCATGGGCGAGTGCATCATGCCCACGCAAGGAGTGTTCGCCAGGGTGCTGCGCGGCGGCGTGATCAAGCCGGGTGACGTCATGACTCCGGCGTAACCCGCGTAGGGCGTTGCCCTATGCGCAGGGCGCCGGAACCTACGCGACGGCAGGCGTCAACGCAGTCGCCGCAACTGGTGCATTCAAAGCGTTGCGCCAGGGTTTGCCTGCGCGGGTCAAGTCCAAGGGAACACGCCTTGCGGCACGGTCTGTCCCCTTTGCCGCACGTGCACTTTTTCGGCCTGAACGCCACCCGCGCTCCGTCCTTCAAACAGGCGCACAGGGCCGGCAATACGGCCTGCGGGCACAGATAGCGGCACCACAGGCGTTTTTGCAGGGCGCATTCAAGGGCCAGGGCAGCGGGCAGCAGCAGAGTGCCGGGCAAAAATACTCCAAAAAACACCGCATGCTGCGCAAAGCGCGTGTACCATCCGGGCATGGAAAGCTGGTTCAGCCAGGGGGAGGGCGCAAGCGCCGCCACGCAAAGCACCCCGGCCAGGGCCGGAAACACGCGCAGAAAGACAGCGCCCGAGCCGGGGCCGGCAGTTATGGCGGAAGCGGGCCTGCGCCGGAATTTGTGAACCAGTTCCGAAAAAAAACCATAGGGGCAAAGCCAGGAACAAAACACGCGCCCAAGAACAAAGGCGAGCGCAAGCACAAACCCCGCGCCGCAAGCAAGCTCAAGGTTGACATCTCCGGAAGTCGCAATCACCTGCAACGCCGCCAGCGGATCCATCACAGAAAAGCCGCCTGCTGAAAAGGACAGCAAATTGCCGGAAAAAAAAGTGATGTCGCGCATATTCAAAAAGGGGATGACGATAAAGGCGACAACGACAGACATCTGGCACAGCCTGCGGTAAGGGCGGAAGGTTCGCCATGCCGGAGGCCCCGGTTTCATCGCATCCGCTCCGGCACAATGGTGACGGCCGAAACCAGACAGACGAAGGCGCACACGCCGCAGCCCTGGCACTGATCCGTTATGACCGGCGCATACCCGTATTTCAGGATGATGGCGCGTCCGCGCAGGGGGCAGATGTTGAAACACGTCCAGCAGATGGTGTTGCTCCGTTCCTGATAGTCAACGCAACGCCGCGTGTCGATCACGGCCATGCCCATGCGCGCGTTGTCCTGTTCAACCTTGCGCAGGGCGTCTGTCGGGCAGATGTCGCTGCAGCGCATGCAGAGACGGCAGGGATTTTTTCTGGCGTATATCTTCGGCGTTTCAGGGCCGAACAGCCCGTCGGGCGTCATCTCGACAGCGCGAAAATTGCACACGGCCGCGCACTGCCCGCAGGACACGCACCGTGCTTTCAACTGTTTTTCAGAGAGTGCGCCGGGCGGCCGCAGATAAGTCCCTGACCAGAGCATGGGCGCCTTCCCGGCTACGGCCGGTCAAGGATTTCCGAGGAAAGCGCGGCGCCCGGGTCTTCATCCTCCACATTCATGGAAGTGAGGCTGACGTCGATAACCCCTTCGATTTTTTTGATTACAGAGAGCAGGGCGTCCAGTTTGACGGACGCGACCTCGGCCACGGCGACAATAACATTGTCCTTGTGGATGCCGTACGTTGTCAGTTCCGGCATGGCGTCAAGGGCGGCGAGCGCGCTTTGCGCCCGCCCGCCGCCCGTATGAACAAGAAAACCGACTACAGCCATCAGCTCGCTTTTCTCACTCTGGTCGCGCAAATCTTGTATTCAGGCTCTTTTGAAACCGCGTCCACAGCGTCGTGCAACAGTTTGTTCACAAGCAGGTTTTTGTCAAAAAACGGCGTGAACACAAGGCCCGGCATGCACACGTCCGTCACCACCGCCGGCAAGACCATCTTGTCCCGCCGGGTTTCAAGCTCAACCTTGTCGCCGTTGCGGATGCCGAGCTTTTTGGCGTCCTCGGGATTGATTTCAACAAAATTGGTGGGATAGGCCCTTTGCAGTTCCGGCACTGTGCCCGTCATGGTGGCGCTGTGCCACTGGTCAATGACGCGGCCCGTCGTCAGCACAAAGGGGTATTCCGCGTCAGCCGTTTCAAACGGCGGCGCGTAGGGGCGCAAAAACACCGTGGCCTTGGCGTTGGGCTTGCCGTAGAAAAAGATCGGGTCCGGATGGTTTGCCGGCACAAGGGGGTCTTTGCCGCGCACGTAGCGCAAATTCGTGCCGGGGTGCGTCTCCGAAGGGCAGGGCCACTTGATGCCGGACTCTTTCCTGAGGCGGGCGCGGGTGATGCCGAAGAAGTTATAGGGGCCTTTTTCGTTGAACTTGCGCCATTCTTCCCATATGTCTTCCGCGTTTTTGTAGGGAATGAATTTTTCGTCAATGCCCAGGCGTTTGGCGAAATCCATCAGGATATTCACGCACGGGCGGGCTTCGCCCTGCGGCTTTATGGCCTGCTCGGTCAGCGCGTAGCGGCGTTCCGTGCAGCCGTACACGCCGTCCGTCTCGCACCAGAAAGCGGCGGGGAAGGCGACATCGGCGTATTTGAGCGTTTCCGCGCTCATAAAGGCTTCTGTTTGCACAACAAAGGCCGTTTGCAAGCCTTTTGTGTGTTTGTTGAGGTGCGGCAGGGTGTGCGCCGGGTTGGTGCAGTGGATGAACACCGCCTTCACCTTGCCTTCGGCCATGGCTTCAAACAGGGCTATGGTGTGCAGCCCCATTTTATCGGGAATTGAGCCGCGGGGGATGCCCCAGTAGTCTTCCACTTCATTGCGGTGCTGTTGATTGCCGATCACGCGGCCGGCAGGCAGAAGGTGGGCCAGAGCGCCCACATCGCGCACCCCGCCGCAGGCGTTGGGCTGACCTGTCAAGGACAGTGGCGTCGCGCCGGGGCGGCCGATATGCCCGGTGAGAAGATGGAGATTGTGGATGAGGTTGTTGGCCCACACGCCGCGCGTGCGCTGATTGATGCCCATGCACCAGAGGCTGGTTGTGGCCGAAGACTGGGCAAAGGTGTGGGCGACTTTCACAATGTCGTCGGCGGCAAGGCCGGTGATTTCGGCGACTTTTTCCGGGGTGTAGTCCTGCAAAAAGGCTTTGTAGTCGTCAAAGGTCACGGCGTCGTCGCCTTTCTGGAAGGTGCAGTATTTGCCGTGGAAACGGTAATTGTCCATTTCATCGCGCACGATGACGTGGGCCATGCCGTTCAGCAGGGCGAGGTCCGTGCCCGGCTTGAAAGAAAGGTGCATGTCGGCGATGCGCGAGGTGTTTGTGCGGCGCGGGTCGGCCACGATGACCCTGACCTCGCTCGAAGACTGCTTGCGCTTGGCTATGCGCTGGAAAAGCACGGGATGGGCTTCGGACGTGTTTGAGCCGATAATGAAGAAACAGGTGGCGTTGTCGAGATCGTCATAGGTGCCCATCGGCTCGTCCTTGCCGAAGGTCGACATATAGCCGCCCACGGCCGAGGCCATGCACAGGCGCGGGTTGCCGTCAACATTGTTCGACTTGAAGCCGCCCTTCCAGATTTTATTGGCAAGGTAGGATTCTTCGGTCAGGGCCTGACCGGAGCCGTAATAGGCAACGGCGTTCGGCCCGTCTTCCTTCAGAACCTGGGCAAATTTGTCCGTGGCGAATTTCATGGCTTCTTCCCATGAAACCGGCTCCAGCGGGCTGGATTTGCCGTTTTTGCGTATGTGCGGTCTGACAAGGCGGTCTTTGGCGTAAATCACGGGGACAAGCAGCATGCCTTTCTGGCAGAGCACCCCCTGGTTGTGGTTGTTCGGGTCGCCCTTGATGGCCACGGCTCTGCCGTCCCTGACGCCGATGAGCACGCCGCAGCCTGTGCCGCAATAGCGGCAGACGCCCTTGACCCATGTGTCGGCCTGGGTATCGCCCTGCGCGCCAAAAGCCGGAACGCCCATGACCGAAAGGGCTACAGCCGCGGCAGAGCCTTTGATGAATTCCCGTCTGGTAGCCATAGCTCCTCCTTTATGATTATATAATTAATTATCAACATTTTCATAATATACGGGTCAATGCCAACGCGCGTGAAACCTATAATGACGTCTTGCCGGAGGCTGTTCTGTTTTCAAAGGCGTTGCCGTGCATGGAATTCTGGTGGTGCGGGTGGCACGACACGCACTCGGCCGCAAGGCCGTATTTGGCCTGCATGCGCTGCAAGGCCGGGTCGTGGCAGCTCGCGCACACGGTTTGCGGATCAGGGCTTGAGGTGAAGGCGCGTGAGCCGGAGCCGTCCGGCTCTCCATGGCACACGGCGCACTTGACCAGCACAACGCCGTGCTTGGATTCGTTCCAGTCCGTCACAACCTGCGGCGTTGTTTTGCTGTGGCAGGCAACGCAGTCCGCCAGTTCCTCCGGGGCATCGGGGTGCTTGATCGCTCCTTCACAGCGCGTTTTGGGGAAGGCGTAGTCCATATAGGTGAAGTACCCCGCAACGCCAAGAACAAGAACGACAAGGGCGAGCCCGAGAGATTTTTTTGTCAGCGCGGCCATCAGCGTGACGCCTCCTGTGAGAGTTTTTCCGCAAAGTCTTTATTGCCCGGCAAGCGCTTGTCAAATTCCGGCAGATGGGCAAGATTGACGTGACAGCCGGCGCAACCCCGGCGCGTTGTTCCGTTTTTGCCGAGGTAGGCGTCGTGGGCCACGCGCCCGATGGGCGACACCGGCGCCTGACCGTCGGCTGTATGGTCGAGGGTGTGGCAGGCAAGGCAGTTGGCGTCGTCCAGAAAACGACGGGCCACAGCTTGCGAGGCAAGCCTGTCTATGCGCACGGGATTTTCCCAGACATGGAGGGCAAGGTCTTTTACGCCCGACCAGGCTTTCACGGCCAGATAGCGCGGGCCGACGCCCAGCGGCAGATGGCACTGACTACAGCCTATGTCCTTGCCGTCTTTGTCCCTGGCGTGGGAAGAAAGGGCAAGCTCTTTCCGGTAGGGCGTCATTTCATGGCAGGAAAGGCAGAAAGCCGTTGTGGAGGTCGCGCGCAGGCCAAAGGCCGATGCGGCCAGAACAACGGCAATGACGCCAATGCCCCCAATTCCCAAGGGGGAGAAAAGAGTTTTTTTCATGTCCGGTCCGCCAGAATTTTCCCTTCAGTGGAGAGAGTGACAATGTTCCAGGGAAGCGTTTTGCCGGAATGCTCAAGCGCGGTTCTCACGGCATTTTCAATGCCGCCGCAACAGGGAACCTCCATCCGAACCACGGTCACGGCTTTGATGTTGTTCGCGCTGATAATTTTTGCCAATTTTTCGCTGTAATCCCCATTGTCCAGCTTAGGGCAGCCGATCAGCGTGACGTTGTCGCGCATGAACTCATTGTGGAAATTGCCGTAGGCATACGCGCCGCAATCCGCGGACACGAGCAGTCCGGCGTTTTCAAAATAGGGCGCGTTCACGGGAACAAGCTTGATTTGCACCGGCCACTGACCAAGCCGGCTGGCAACCGGTTCGGGGTTTGAGGCCAGCGGCGGCTCCCACCTGATGGCGTGGGCATTGCTTCCGGGGCAGCCGCAGGGCAGGAGCGCCTGTTCCGCATTGCGCGCCCTGACCGCCGCCGTTACCTCCGCTTCATTGAAAGCCGCCGCTTCCCGCTCTTCAAAGGTGATGGCCCCGGTCGGACAGGCGGGCAGGCAGTTTCCCAGGCCGTCGCAGTAATCTTCCCGCAGCAGCTTCGCCCTGCCGTCTGTCACGCTGATCGCGCCCTCATGGCAGGCGTCAACGCACAAGCCGCAACCGTCGCATTTTTCTTCATCTATTTTGATAATCCGCCGCAACACATGACCGCCCCGGTTAAAAACCTTGACTGTTTGATTTCACCATACTATGTGAACAGGCATAGTCTGTTTTTTTTACAACAAACGGGGAAATTATGGAAAAATATTTGCCTGTCATCAAAACATGCCGGTTGTTTGCGGGGATCGCTACGCCCGATCTGAAAAAATTGCTGCATTGTCTTGGGGCTGCGCGGGCCGGTTTTGAAAAAAACTGCTTTATATTCCATACCGGTGATGCCGCCGGACTGACCGGTATTGTCCTGTCCGGGAGAGTCCAGGTTCTGCAGGAGGACTATTGGGGCAACCGTTCCATTCTGACGCAACTGGAACCAGGGGGCACATTTGGGGAAGCCGTCACCTGCGCGGAGATACAAACCCTGCAACCCAGCGTGCTGGCTGTTGAAAAATCCGACATTCTCCTGCTCGACTGTAACCGGATCATGGCGTGCTGTTCCACGCCCTGCGCGTTTCACACGGACATGATCAAAAATATGGTACGGATTCTCGCGGGCAAGAATATCTATCTCACGCAAAAAATATGGCACATCACACGGCGCACCACGCGGGAAAAACTGCTGTCGTATCTTTCGGCGTGGGCCGCGCGGGCAGGGGACAGCGCATTTGAAATTCCCTTTAACCGTCAGGAACTGGCGAACTATCTCTCAGTTGACAGAAGCGCCCTGTCAAACGAATTGTCAAAAATGCGGGATGAGAACATTTTGCGCTGCAGGCGGAATTATTTTGAACTGCTGAGAGAACGTGTCCGCAAATAACGTTTCGTCGTCAATTACCGCAGGGACGAAAGCGAAGCTGAGGCGTTGCGCGTCATTTCATGAAAAAACATTTCGGCCAGGCGCATATCTTGCAATTCATGCACAGGCCGCCGTCTCCCATGCGGGCAAGCTCCAGCCGGGAAATGATCCGCCCGGCCAAAAGGCGCGGCAAAAGCGCATCGAAAAGCGTGGTCTTGTGGTAGAGCGCGCCGGCGGGCACGCCGACGACCTGCATTTCTCCGGCCATTGGCTGACGGACGGAATCGCCGGAACGCGTCTTTGCCGAATCCTCTTTTTCGCCCGTCTTGCCCATGCGCCCCACAAGGATCATGGAACCCGGCAGCACCGGCGCTCCGTAGAGCGCGTCGCAAAGCCCGGCCGACAGCAGGGCCGTCCTTGTCAGATCGCCGGGGTCTACCGAAAGCCCCCCCGTGGCCACAAGCAGATCGGCTCCGGCCGCCCGAATTTCCTCAATGCCGCGCCCTATGGCCGCCATATCGTCGGGCGCTATGACGGTTTTCACCACGTTACAGGCGTATTGCTCGACCTTGGCCGTGATGCGCGGAATGAACTTGTCTTCCACAAGCCCGTTAAAAACCTCGGTTCCGGTGACAAGTATGCCCACCCTGGCCTTCCTGAGCGGCAGCACGGAAAAGAGCGGGCGCTCAAGCTGTGAAAGCGTTTCCGCGTACGCGTTTTTTTCAAGAAAGAGCGGGATGATGCGGACAACGGCCACGGAAGAACCCGGGGCGACAAACGTGCCGTCCTGCCTGGCGGCGCACATGACCTTGTCGTTCATGTTCAGGGCGGTCAGCCGCCCGATGTCCAGGGAAAAAAGCCCCTCAATGCTGGCCTTGAAGGCGACGCGCCCCATTTCAGGCGCGTTGGGGGAGATGTTCGCGCCGCCCATGCGCCCGGCAATTTTTTCGGCGGCCTCGTTTTCGTGCAGGGTGCCGGAAGGCGAGGTTCCCTGTTCCACGGCAATTGTGTAGCGCCCCATCCTGTGCAGCTTTTCCACATCCTCCGGGCCGATGCGCTGCCCCGCCGCGATGGCTGTGCCCTTGAAAACGTCCGGCACGATGGAGATCATGTCGTGCAGGGCTTTCTGGCCGATAGCCTGCTCGGCGCTCAGCACGGAGATACGGGGGAAGTCCGCGTCCGGCGCGATCTGCCGCCCGGAGTCGTGGTCATACGGGGCTTCCCCCTGACAGCCGCGACAGATATTGCCGTCGCTCGCGGGGTAGGCTTCGCCGCAGCAGGGACACACGGTCCCTTTGCCCATGTGCGAATGCCCCAGAAAGCGCTTGTGAATGCGTATGGGCGTTATGGCGCAGATGCTGTCGCCGGCCTTTTCGATTTCACGCAACAGTTGTTCTTCGTCCTGTTCGGCCTTGGCCTTTGTTTTGAAAAACCAAGCGTGGACTTCAGGAAAATTTTTGAGTTTTTCAACGTCGAGATGCACCCGAAAGCCTTCACCCGTGTTCTTGTCAAAAAGTGAAAGGGCGTAGCGCCCGAGGTTCACAATTTTCAGACGGTTGTTGCCCGTGCTGCACACAGTGAGCAGTTGCACCGCGTCGGGCAGGCATTTGCCGCTCTCGACCATAGCTTCAAACAGAACGCCGGCGGGCAGGGCGGCCTTGACCATCTCGACCATATAGGCCCCGATGAGCAGCCCCGGCGCGGGATAGCCGTGGAAGGCCGTGGAACGCTCCTTGAATTGCGCGAAGGTGTATTGGCCTATATCCATAAGAATCTCCTGAATGTCCGCGTGGCTGGGGCGCATATTCGGTTGTTTTGACGTGTCTGCTTTTGTAATTTATAGGTTTACTACACATATTTATATGTTGTTTTTACAACTAGTGACTTGCGTCATCTAAATATTTTGATACAATGGACTCATCCAAAGAAAGGGTGGGTCAAAAATGAGAACGAAAAAATATGTCATAATGCTCACGGATGACGAACGTAAAACACTGCG
>JAISZT010000054.1 GCA_031284485.1 Desulfovibrio sp. | reverse complement strand
GATTGGCCTGCCAAATACGCCTCATATTTTGGCAGCACCGCTGCGCACGGCCCGCTTTCCACCAGTTTGCCCTTGTCGATCCGGAGCAGGCTGTCGCAGCGCTGCACAGTTGTCAGCCTGTGGGCTATGATGATGGTGGTTATGGATTTGGACAGGGAGTAGATGGTGTTCATGATGGCCGCTTCCGTGGCTGAATCCAGCGCGCTGGTGGCTTCGTCCAGAATGAGCAGTTTTGGGTTGGCGTAGAGGGCGCGGGCGATGGAAAGCCGCTGGGCCTGCCCGCCGGAAAGCCCGGCCCCGTTCTCCCCGATGGGCAGAAGAATGCCCTGGGCTTCCACAATATCCAGCGCGGCCAAGCGGCAGGCCCGCCGCACCTGTTCCTCGTCATACGGCTTGCCCCACTGGCTGAAGGCCACGTTTTCCGCCAGGGTGCCGGGCATGATGTAGGGGGTCTGCGGCACGTAGCCCACCTGCAGGGCATAGGCCGCCAGTTCCGCCGGGGACAGATCTTTTCCGTCCACCAGCACGACCCCTTCCGTGGGTTTCAGCAGGCCGCTCAACAGGCCGACCATGGTGCTTTTGCCCGCGCCCGACGGCCCGACAATGCCGGTGCATTGGCCGCGGACGAGGGAAAATTCCAGATCGCTCAGGCAGTCTTCCTCCGCCTTCGGGTAGCGGAACGACACACGGTGAAAACATATGTCGTTTTTCAGGGTAAACTGCGGATCCGGTTCAACCGCCGCGTCGGCAACGGGGTTCGCCAGAACGTGTTCCACACGCGTCAGGCATTCCATGGCCGTTGCGCGCGCGCCGCGCACCGTCACCAGACAGGCGAGAGAACGGTTCAGAATGGGGAGTATGCGCCAGCAGGCCAGCATGATCATGGTCAGTACGCCGGTGATGCGCGCCATGGAGGCGTCGTGGAATCTGAGGAGAATCCACAGGGTGATGGGAATGACGAGAAAACCGACGGTTTCCAGTATCCAGGTGGGAATGGACGGGGCCATGCCCAAAAAAGCGCGGCTTGGCATGCCGCCGAGGCTGGCTTGCTGAAACTTTTCAAAAAAAACAGGCTGCTGCCTGTAGATGAGCACTTCCCGTATGCCCCGCATGGCGTTCATGGTGGCGGCGAATTCTTTCTGGCTGAATTCGACGGATTCCAGACCGGCCTGATCCAGCGATTTTTTGACGCTTTTATAAATACCCCAGGAGACAATCCCCACGCAGACGATGATCAGGAACAGTGTTTCGGGCGTGGCCGACACAAGGGTGAACAGAAGCCCCAGAGCAATGGCCGCGTAGGTGTACACCATCATGATGTTTATGATCAGCGCGCCCAGTTGCCCGCGCCAGGACATGGCCTGATAAATTTTCTGGCTGTCACCGGAAATGTGATCAATATAAGGGCTGTAAAGAAAGTGGCGGAAGATCGTTTCCCAGGCGAAAAGGGCGATTTTTTCGCCAAGCCTTGCCGTGATCAGGGCCACAAAGGCCGACATGGCGTTTTTGGCCGCCGCCAGCAGCACAACGGACGCTGACGCGATAAGGGCGAAAACGCGCGGGTCGGCGCACAGGGCGGCCAGAGCGGGGAACTGCCGGAAAACCCTTGCCACAATGCCGAAATCGGCCAGCTTTTCCGGCGCGGCGATGCTCAAAGCCAGAAATGAAATGCTGAGTATGCTGAGGACTTCCAGGCAGGCAAGAACGACGATGAAGAAGAACACGCCCAGGGTGCGCCGCCGCAGGGCCGAGGGAAGAACGGCGTAGACGCGCAGGAAGTCGGCAAGGAAACGTTTAAGCATGGCGGGTTATACCTCTTCGTTTCCGCATAAGCAATGAAGATGCGGACGCCGCTCTCGTGCCGCCGGGGCTTGTCGCATGGTTATTTTTGCGTTGTGTTACACGCAAGCCGCAACAGCAAGAGATTCTCAGACAAACTTCACATGGTTCAGCAAAAAGCTGATAACCCGCTCCCGGATATTTTGCCGCAAGACCCGCCGCGATTCCCCCCGAAACGGCAGGGCGACGCAACGGGCAAGCAATTTGCAGCAGTAAACCAGCACCATTTTTTTGCGAATACGCCAACGCACATCATCACAGCGGGACACGGACACGGCGGGATCAACATATTTTCTGTATAATTTTTGCCATTCCACATGCGTGACGCAGGACGCGTAGTCATTGCGGGCGAAGCTGCAAAATTTTGCCGGCGCGACAAGGTTGAACCGCCGCCAGTCAAGCAGGATGAGGTTCGAGGCGAAATACCTCTCCGTCTCCTTGATACTTGGAGCGGGCATCCGTCACAGGGCGTACCCTCCTGCCCACGCAGAGGGGCGCAAACGCGGCGGTATGCGACGCCAGAAAGAGTGAAGCAGCGCGCGCGGGTTCATTGCGGTTCTTTTTCCGCCCAAGGGGCCGCGAGCGATCCCCGAATTGTCAGGTGAAGTCCTTTGGCGTGTTCGGTATGCAAAGTGTGCTCCATTATCATTACAAACGATGACATAATTTATTATAACATAATTTGTCAAGTGCTAATCTTTAAGTACATAATCTATTAAGAATTCTGGATATATTGCGCGGATGAGGTGCAATATGATCAGATCAAATGTTAAAAAAATTATGGAAGATAAAGGTGTTACAATAAGAGGCATGTTTATGAAAACCGGCTTGGCCGATATGACGATCCTTCGCGCAAGGCGGCATCAAATCACTCAGTGCAGGCTGAGCACGCTGGAAACTATAGCTCAGTGCCTGGAGTGCAAGGTCAAGGATCTCTTTGATGAGGAATAGACGCGCAGACTTTTTTGCGAGGCCACGCACCTGATCCGGCGGCGCGTTACGGGTGATTGAGAAAGCGCCTGATTTTGTCATGAAAGTTTTGCAAGCATAGGAATTGCCGGTATTATCTTCTTCAAACAACACCGCGCCATGATGCCGATAGCCTGGGCGTTTTGGAGCGGGTCTATCCCAATGGCTGCCGCGCGCCTGACCTTTGGCTGGCCGGGTCTGCCCCGGCAGCCGGCAGGCAGGTTCAAACTCAGGAAAATATTTTCCCATATTTTCCCATTTTGTTGCAAAAACAACTGACATTATGCCGCCCATTATGGATTTATGGTCTTAACAATTGTTATAGCTGTCCGCAGTTTCAACATCTTTTATGTAGGAGGCCGCGCTTATGGGAACATCCCCGACCGGATCCTGTACCTGTATTAAGGTTTTGTTATGCGGCGTTATTGCGGGTATTGCGCTTGTCGGCGTGCTGGCCGGGGCCATGACGGCGTCGGATCAGCGACCGTTCTGCTCTTCCTGTCATGTCATGACGGAGGCGGCGGCAACGCACAAAATGAGCACGCACGCAAACCTCGCCTGTAATGACTGCCACACCCCGACCGGTCTGATTTCAAAAGTTTCTTTCAAGACCAAAGCAGGTATTTCCGATTTTTTTGCCAACCAGTCAGGCAAGGACGTGCCCCATCCGGCAAGCGGAGACACGCGCTCGGTTGTGAACGACAACTGCAAGTCCTGCCACGCCCCGACCAATCTCAATGTGGCCTCCATGGACGTAAAGCCCTATTGCGTTGACTGTCACCGCAATGTGGCCCACATGAGATACAAGCCTGTCAGCACAAGGATGGTAGCGTATGAATAAAAAGCTCTTTTCCCTGGTCACGGTTTCTGTTTCCCTTTTGAGCATGCTGCTCCTGAGCGCCTGTAACGACGTTTCAACGCCGTTGAAGCCACCGACCTACAAAACAACCATCAAGGAAGACGAAACGCGCATGTCCGCCTTCAAGGCGCAGTTTCCCCTGGAATACGCCTCCTATCAGAAAAACAATGAATCTGAAGTGATGACGGACTATAAAGGCTCCATTGCCTACCACAAGAACGACAACGTCAACCCCCTGCCCGAAGGCTTCAAAAAGGCCCAGCCATATCTGAAAAACCTCTGGCTGGGGTATCCTTTCAGCTTTGAATACAACGAGGCGCGCGGGCATACCTACGCGGTGGAAGACTTTGTCAATATTGACCGCATCAACCGCTACGGCGACGGCAAGGGGCAACTGCCCACCACCTGCTGGAACTGCAAGACGCCCAAGATGATGACCTGGTACAAGGAATTCGGCGACAAGCTGTGGAGCATGGATCCCAATCTCTTCCGCACCAAGGACAAGATTGACGCCATGGACGAAACAATCAACTGCGCCAATTGTCACAACCCCGCCAATATGGAACTGCGCCTGTATTCCGAACCTCTCAAGGACTGGCTGAAACGCTCCGGCAAGGATTGGGCCACGCTGTCGCGCAATGAAAAGCGCTCGCTGATGTGCGCCCAGTGCCATTCGGAATACTATTTCCAGCACGCCGACAACGGCCCTGCCGCCAAGCCCGTGTTCCCCTGGGATGACGGCTTCGATCCGGAAGACATGTACCGCTACTACAGCGGCCACGGCAAAAAGGACGCCGCCGGCAAGCCCGGACCCTTTGTCGACTTTGTGCATGCCGTTTCCAAGGCCCCCATCATCAAGATGCAGCATCCTGAATACGAAATGTTTCAGGACAGCCCGCACGGCGCGGCCGGCGTTTCCTGCGCGGACTGCCATATGCAGTACCAGCGGGAGGACGGCAAAAAAGTGTCCAGTCACTGGATGACCTCGCCCATGAAGGACAAGGAAATGCGCGCCTGCCGCCAGTGCCATGCCGACAAATCGGCCGACTACCTGCGCGAGCGTGTGCTGTATGACCAAAAACGCTCCTTTGATCAGTTGCTCAAGGCTGAGGCGGCTTCGGTGAAAGCCCATGAAGCGGTGCGCCTCGCGGCGGCCTATAACGGGGAGCGCGCGCCGGATTACGACGCCCTGCTGGCGCAGGCGCGTGAAATGATACGCAAGGGTCAGCTTTACTGGGATTATGTGTCCGCTGAAAACAGCGTGGGCTTCCACAATCCGGTCAAGGCTCTGGACACGCTGATGCTCTCCGTGGAAAGCAGCAACAGCGCTGTTGAGCTGGCAAGCGCCGCGACAAACTTTGCCATCGCCAAAGACCTTGTCGGCGACATTGAAAAGATAGTTCCGCCGATTCTGAAACACAGCCGCAAGCTGATGCAGAGTCCGGAACATTTGCTGACGCACCCGTGGCTGCAAATGCTCAAGCCCCTGCCCGCGTCCGATCAGGTCTGGGACGGGCAAACGCGTCTGAGCGCCGCGCCCGCCAAATAGCGCGCCCGGCTCAAAGGTTTATCGGCCCCCGCTCCGGCGGGGGCTTTTCTCATGTGGCCCGTCTGTTCGCGCGCGCCCTGTCGGCCGCCATGCACAGGCCGCAGGCCGTCACGGCAATGGCCGTGACCACAAACACCCCCCTGTACCCATAGCCGGCATGAACCACCAGGCCGCCCAAAAGCGGCGCCAGCGCGCCGCTGGCGTCAAAAGCGGACATCATCGCGTTGGAATTGATGGAGCGGGTGGCCGGCGTTGAACGGTCATACACCACTGCCGCCAGCATGGGATAGAGCAGGCCCAAACCCACGCCGTACAGCAGCGTTATCGGCACAAAAGCCCATAAAGGTCCCCAGGCGTAGCCAAGCATGCACAAGGCCAGCCCGGCGGCGCAGATATAAATGACGCGGTAGCGCGGCAGGGCGTCCAGGCGGCGGCTCCCGAGCACCCTGACCATAATGATGGTGACGGTATATATGGTGAAAAACCATTCTGGCCGCGCCCCGGTGACGGAGCAAAGACCTTTCATGAAAAAAATCGCCAGGATGGTCATGGTGCTGAAGTTCAGACAGGCCAGATAGACAAACATCAGGCCGGAATGGCTGACTGCCCACAAAAGACCGGACATTCCGCCTTTTTCCTCCAGGGAAATTTCCGGTTTTCTCAATTTCGGCGCAAGGGGAATCACCATAGCCAGAGAAACAAAACCCAGTACGGAAGTCATGGCGAAAAGGTACTGCTCCCCGCCGAGCAGGGGCAGCAGAATATGCTCGGCCACTGCCGGAATAATCGAATACGGCAAAAGAATGGTCAGGGAAAACAGGGCGAACCCGCGCGCGCTCTGACCGGGGGGGATGCAACTGACAAGCACGGCCACCACACAACTGGACTGAATCGCAAGGGCAATGCCCTGAACAACGCGCAACAACAGCACCACGCCCACAACATGCGCGCTGGAAACAAAGGGATAGGTCAGCATAACCCCGATAAGCACAAATGTTGAGATCGCAAGCGCCGGCAGCCTCCCTCCTCTGAGCAGCAGCACGCTTGTCGGCGTCCGGCACAGCAGAACCATGATGAACATTGAGGAAATCAGCATGCCGCGCCAGTTCGGGCTGACGCCAAAACCCTCCAGCCACTGTTCAAAACAGTAAAACACGGCAATGTGGCTGTTGCTGCACATGGCCAGACAAGAAAGCAAAATAAAATCACGACTTAAAAGTTTTTGAGAAGGATCGCTCACAGCAGGCATGATAATTCAACCGCGTAACAGGTGGCAACAATCGGCGGATAAAAAAAATTCCCCGGCGCTGTCAAAAACAATATAGTGAAATAATTACCCTTTGACAATATTAATGCGTGTTTTTCGGCAATAATAATTATATTTCTTGACGAAGACATGGAATACGTCTAATTATACACTTGAAAACCATACTACCCGCTCAAGGAATCGCGGTATTGCCGCGAAACAAATAATAACCTGTAACAGTGGGGGGTTCACATGAGAAAAATGCGCAGGCTTTGGGCTTGGCTTACGTGCAGCGCGCTGGCGCTGACCGTATTCATGCCAACCGCCGCCCTGGCGGCAGCAAAAAGAGCTGACGTTGTCATTGTGGCTGACACGCGTCAACTGGACGGACTGATGCGCTTATGGGCGGAAATGTACAATGAAAGCCACTTGACTTTCGCGATTATGACCATGCTCATTATCCCCGTGATGGGCTGCGTTCTCGGTGTTATAGCCGACTTCTTCATGTCGAAAATCGGCATTAACCTCAAGAGCCGCGAACTGGCCGAACACTAGGCCGGGAATTAAGGAGGCATTTATGGAATGGCTATATATGATGATGCCTATTTCCGGCGTGAACATCTTCTGGCCCGGTCTGATTATTCTTGGGCTGGGCGTCGGAATCATCGGCGGGTTTTTCGGCTTGGGCGGCGCGTGGATGGTGACGCCCGGCCTGAATATTCTTGGATTCCCCATGGCGTTTGCCATCGGCACGGACGTGGCGCAGATGGCCGGCAAATCGCTGATTTCCACCATGCGCCACAGTAAATTCGGCAATGTGGACTATGCGCTCGGCATTACCATGCTCGTGGGCACGATTGTGGGCGTGGAAATAGGCGCGCAGATGGTCATGTGGCTTGAACGCATCGGCTCGGTGGATAAAGTGGTGCGCTGGCTCTACGTGGTGCTGCTGGCCTGCATCGCCTGGATGGTTTTTGCCGATGTGGCAAAACGTCGCGCCAAGGAAATCGCGGCGCGGGAGAAAAATCAGGTTCTCGAAAAGAACGCGACAGGTCTTGAATGGGGCAAAGCCCTTCAGGCCATCCGCATTCCCCCCATGGTGCACTACAAACAGGCGGGCGTGACCTGCTCGTTCTGGCTGCCGATAACCGTGAGTCTGTTCACGGGTTGGCTGGCCGGCATCCTGGGCATCGGCGGCGGTCTTATCCGCATGCCCGCTCTGGTCTATCTCATAGGTTGCCAGACACACATCGCCGTGGGCACGGACCTTTTTGAAGTGGCCATTTCCGGCCTGTACGGCGCGGGTTCCTACACCTACAAGGGACGTACCGAACTGGTCGCGGCGCTGATCATGCTCTGCGGCGGCGCCGTCGGCGCGCAGATAGGCGTTGTGGCCACAAAATACGTCAAGGGCTACGGCATCCGTTTCGTGTTCGGTCTGGCCGTTGTCGGCTGCCTCCTGTCCGTGGTGCTCAAGCTGCTTCAGGCGGAAATAGCCTCCATGGCCAGGGTTTTCGATGTGCTGGCCACCATAGTGGTGCTCGCCCTCGTGAGCCTGACTTCCCTTTACATTACGGTTCGGATGGTTCAGGGGGCCAAAGCAGAACTGGCCGCCAAAAAGGCCGCGGGCAACTAGGAGATATGCCATGAAAAAAACAAAAACACTGCTCCTGTCGCTTCTGGCCAGCACCCTTGCCCTCGCCGCCTGCACTTCTGACAGCGGCGTGGAACAGGGGCGTTGTGTGGCCTTTGATCCTGCGGCCAAAACTATGACCCTTGTAGCGGACACCGTACGCGACGACCGCAGCAGAACGGACTACAGCGGCGCCGTCATTACCTATAAACTGCCGGCCGAAAGCAAGGAAATGGGGCCGGCGCCCTCTGTGGGCGGCCGTCTTATGGTCGATGTGGAAAAATCCAATGTGCTGGTTTTTGATCCCGTCAGCAAGAAACCCAGGGAAATTGCCGTGGAATTCACCAGCGTGGAAAAAAACATCAACAGAACCAATCCCAAGGTGGCGGGCAAAACTTTTCCTTTGATTGACAAGGAAAAGCAGACCATCACCATCTACTCGGCCCGTCTGAGCACACTGACGACCTTCAAACCGCCGCAGGCGGCAATGGAATTGCCTGCTGAAGTATGGGCTCCCGGCGATGAAATGCGCATAGCATTCAAGCAGACGGACAAGACGCAAGCCACACGCGTCATGAACGTTTCCCAAACCAACATCTTCAGGCGTTAGTTTGTTGTGGCCGGGGCGGTGTTTCTTCACTCCCCGGCCACCTCGTTCGGCCGGGACGCGTCATGAACAGCTACAAACAATCCCTGTACATCGGAACAATCCGGGTTATCGCCAATATTGCCATGATAGGCTTTTTGTTCCTGAGCATGCGCCAGGCGTCGATCGGGTCACTGCCGACTGAAGCCGGGTTTTGCCTCTGGTTTTTCGGCCTCACGCTGCCGCTGTGGACGGGCATTTTCTACCTGACGCGCTTTATCAGAAAACGCTTTCCGGCTGAACATGAAAGTTTTGTCGACCTGCCGCATCTGGGGCGTCAGCTTGTGCGCTGGCATGTGCGCCAGACGCTTTCTCCCGACGCTTTCCCCTTGTCCTCACAGCGCCTTGGGCGTACAGTGAGGCATGTTTCCCCATTCTGACAAACTGCCGTCCTGCCGGAAAGCGCGACAGCAACAGCGCCTTGCCGGAAAACTGTGCGCATTTTTTCTGATCCTGGCCTCCCTTGGGCTGATTGACGGTTTGCAGGGCGTCATGCGCGCCGGTTCCGACACGCTGGAAATTCTGCCCGGCCAAAGCGTCATGATCGCGGGATCGACTGCGGTCAAAAATCCCGCTGTGGGCGATTTACAAGTAAGTCTTGTTCCTGACGACGGGCTGTTGCGTTTTGTCTTTGAAGGCTATTTCCCCAGTTACTGGTTCGGCAGCGGCATGTGGCGCGGCGATGTGCAGTCTGATGCGCTCTGCCCGCCCGGACGCTATGAACTCACTCTGCGCTTCAGGGGATCTTCGGCACGAAACGCGCAAAAATATACTGTAATCGTTTGGGCTGACGAAAACGACATGCGCGCGGGATCACTTTTTTTCACCCAACGCCTGTTCGGCATAAACTCCTTTGTCCCGGCAGGAGCATGCGTCGCGATTGCCCTTCTCTGCGGCATCGCCACCTACTCCGCGGGCAGACGTTACTTCGTCATTCTGGCCAATATGGACTGCGCGGAAATTTTTTACGTCGGCAGTGAAAAAGAAACCCTTGTCCTCTGGTGTCTGGCCGATAAAAAACGCCTCCTGCCCCCCGGACAGATACACGCCATTCTTGCCCCCGATGGCCGGATAATCGGCCAGGCTGTTATCGCGGAACAAAAAAAGAGCACGCTTTTACTGCATGCGCCGGCAGGTACCCCCGTTGAAAGGGATTTTCTTGTCTATTTGCGCCCGTTCGGGCAAGATGCGACCACGTAACGCGCACTTTTTTCATACGGAGAAACCTATGCCCACTACCACCCACACGCTTGAATGGTCGGCGGCCTATACACATCGCCTGCCCGGCGACGCTGCCGGAGCTTCCGCTTCCCAGGGGGAAGAACTGGCAAAACGCCTTGCCCATGAAACAACATCCGGCGAATTGCCCTTTCTCACCATGTCCTACCGGGCGAAGCTGGACGCGTCCATGGAAAAAATTCTGCCGGGCATGCTGTCTTTCAACAACATGCTGGTGCTGGGCATCGGCGGCTCGGCCTTGGGCGCGCGGGCAATACAGAGGGCTTTTGCCCCCGGTCAGGATGGCCCGAACCACAAAGGCCGCTCGCTCTGGATTGCCGACAATGTCTGCGCTGAACAGTTTGAAGCCTGGCTTCACAAACTTGTCCCGGCCGACACTCTTGTGCTGTGCATCAGTAAATCCGGCGGCACCATTGAAACTCTGGCCCAGTATTTTCTGGTGCGGGACTGGCTCAAAGCGGCCCTTGGCGATCAATGGTCAAAACAGATGATCGTGATCACCGATGCGGCAAAAGGTTATTTGCGGGAAGAAGCAAACCAGTACAATCTTGCTTCGCTGGAAGTTCCGGACAATCTGGGAGGCCGCTATTCGGCCCTTTCCGCCGTCGGCATGGCCCCCGCGGCCTTTCTCGGCATTGACTGGCGAGCGCTGCTTGACGGCGCTGCCGATGTGGCCCGTCCCCTTGCGCGGCAGCCGGAAAATCTCGCTTCGCACCCCGCCTTTGCCTTGGCCCGCTGGGCCAGGGCGCTTGAGGAGTATGACTACTCGCAACTGATCTTTTTTTGCTACATCCCGCAGTGGGCCGCATTCGGCCTCTGGTTTGCCCAACTCTGGGCGGAAAGCCTCGGCAAAGGCGGGCTGGGAACCATGCCTGTGCCGGCGACCGGGGTTACGGATCAGCATTCCGTCAACCAGATGTTCCTGGACGGCCCGCGCAACAAAGGCTGCCTTTTTCTTACAAGCCGCAACCAGCCCGGAGGCCGCAATTTTGACCTGAACCTGCCCGAACAATGGGCCTGGCTGCGCGGCAAACCTTTCGGCAGCCTGCTGGAAGCCGAAGCGCTCGGCACGCGCATGGCGCTCACGTCGAGCGGCGTGCCGCTGGTGGGCATTGACATGGCCGATACCGGGCCACGCGCCGCTGGTTCGCTGATGATGCTTCTGGAAGCGGCCACGGTTTTCACCGGATGGCTTATGGACATCAATCCGCTGGATCAGCCTGCGGTGGAACTGGGCAAACGTCTGGCAAACGCCCGACTGGGCGCAAGCGGCTATCCCGTGGAGGAAGCCGACCTGGCCGCCTTCCTGGCCGCCTCCAGGCGGGAGCAGCCTTTTTAACCCATGCCGGAACCTGTCGCCCCGATAAAAAACCAGGTTGACGAGGCTGAGGCAAAGGATGCGGGCAGAGACCTCCCGCTGAGTTATGCACGCACTCTGTCGTCGTTGTCGCTGGCGGTTGTTTTGCTGACCAATCTGGCGCTTTCTTTCTTCATTTCCAACTCGGCGCGTGAAACGCTGCTGACCCGGCAGGAAAATTTCATGCGTGTCCTGGTGGAAAATCTGAATTACCAGATTTTCCGCCGCTTCGCCCTGCCCACCATTCTGGCGAACGGACGCATATCCCTGCGCCAGCCGTCACAATACGAGCGTCTGGATCAGGTGGTGCAGTCCGTCATACACGGGCTGCCAGTGGATCGCCTGCGCATCTATGATTTTTCGCATATCGTGGCCTATTCCACCAACAAGGAGGAATTGGGCAGATCCGGCCTCGCTCCCCCCAATGTCGAGGACGTGCTGCACGGGGAAGCGTCAAAATTTCAAATAATTTCCAATATTCCCGCCTGGCAGGCCCCGTTCAGGATTCCGTTTGCCGACGGCGACTTTGTGCTGCGCGTGCTCTATCCGCTGCGCGGCGAACCCCTGCAGCCCGACATGCCCCCGCCTGTCATGGGCGCGCTTGAAGTGACGCAGGACATTACCGATGATTACGAACAGGTGCTGACGTTTCAAGGCATCATTGTGATTATGTGCCTGCTTTCATCAATGGTGATGTTCGCGCTTCTGCTCATGCTGATTCACCGCGCCGAACGCGTGCTGGCGGCGCGCATGCAAAAAACCCGTCAACTTGAACGTGAACTGCACAGCAATGAAAAACTGGCGGGCATGGGGAGGGTGATATCAAGCATTGCCCACGAGATACGCAATCCCCTGGGGATCATACGTTCCAGCGCCGAGTTTCTGCAAAAACGCATGGACAAAACCGACGCGGGCGCGGCGCGCATCCTGGGCGCCATTTATGATGAGTCCGTGCGCCTGTCCCAGACTGTCAACGACTTTCTTGACTACGCCCGGCCGCGGCAACCCCGCCAGGACACGGCGGATATCAATCTGATTCTGGATCAGACCCTGGCCTTTTTGGAAGGCGAAATGGGCAGATGCGGCGTGAGCGTCGAGCGGCAGACAGCGCCCGGGCTTTTTGTGCTTGGCGACAAAGATTTGCTGTACCGCGCCTTTTACAACATTCTGGTCAACGGACAGCAGGCCATGGACGGTCCCGGCGTCCTGCGCGTCAGCGCCGATCGGGACGACCGGGGGCGTGTGCGTCTGGAATTTCTGGATTCGGGAAAAGGGTTTGATCCCGCGGTTCTGCCCAGACTGCTGGATCCTTTTTTCACCACAAAGGACGGCGGAACAGGCCTTGGCCTGCCCATTGTGCAATCAATTATCGTCAGCCACGGCGGCGCAATAGAATTTGAAAACTCGCCGCAAGGCGGGGCGCTTGTGCGCGTGCTGCTGCCCGCCGCGCCCCAGGGAAAAAAGGCGGTTTAACTGCCATTGCGCGTTGAAACCTTTCCTGATCTTTCGTAAAACGGACGGCGCGCCCCGCCTTGAAGCACTTTTTGGAATATCGCTTGCATGTTTTTCAAAAAGACGTAGAGTTAGCGGAAAATTTCTGGTGATGGTCGTTTGTGGCCATCGTTTACAAGGATGTACATGATACCTGAAGACACCAAGACCGACTCTGGTCAAAGCGTTCCCGCACGCCGTAAATCTTCCCGAAAATCCCTAAAAAAAACCCCGATTGTCCCTGACGAGGCCCAGGCCGATGCGCCGGCTGATGTCCTGGGAAGTTCCCCGACAAATGCCGATGCCGCACAGGAATCTGTCCCCGCGTCCGACGATGGGGCCAAGTCGCGGCGCAGGCGGCGCAACGGACGCGCCCCGGCCGCGAAGGAAAGCACTGAAACCACGACTGCTGCAGCGATCGGCAAACGGCGCATGTTTATCAGCGTGCTGCCCGGAGAGCAGGTGGAAGTGGCCCTGACCGAAGAAAACAGGGTTCTGGAATATTATCTTGACATGCTCCACCAGCGCAAAATCAAGGGAAATATCTATAAAGGCGTGGTTCACAATATCGACACGAATCTGCAGGCCGCTTTTGTGAATTACGGCGAAGGCAAAAACGGATTTTTACAGATTGACGAAATTCACCCCGAGTACTGGCAAAGTCACCATGAGGCGGCAAAGGGCAGTAAACTGCCACCGCTGCAAAAAGTGATCAAGGCCGGGCAGGAAGTGCTGGTGCAGGTGGTCAAGGAGCCGACGGGCAACAAGGGCGCTTTTCTGACCACCTGGCTTTCCCTGGCGGGGCGTTTTCTGGTGCTCACGCCGGGGCAGGAGCAGATCGGCGTTTCGCGCAAGGTGGAAGATGAGGAAGAGCGCGCCCGCCTGCGGGAACTGATGGGCGATACCGAACCAGGTTCGGGGCTTGGCGTTATCGTGCGCACGGTGAGCGCGGGCATGACGAAAACAACCCTGAAAAACGATTTGCAGTATCTGAAGCGCCTTTGGCGCGATATCCGCAAAAAAGTGACCGAAGTTGCGACGCCCGCTCT
The DNA here is from genome assembly GCA_031284485.1 of Desulfovibrio sp. GTDB lineage: Bacteria > Desulfobacterota > Desulfovibrionia > Desulfovibrionales > Desulfovibrionaceae > Desulfovibrio. The sequence continues at coordinate 30,398 of JAISZT010000054.1, read as the reverse complement.
GATCTACCAGGAACCGGGCCTTTCGGAGCGCGCGGTGCGCGACTATCTCACGGAAGATGTGTGTGAAATCTGGCTGGACGATGAAATAACCGCCCAGAGTGTCCGTGAAATGGCAAGCCTGCTTTTTCCGCGCAGAAAAGACTTGGTGCGTCTGCATCAGGACACGCGCCAGTCCTTGTGGGAGCGCTTTAACCTGCGCCGCCAGCTTGACCAGATATACTCCCGTGAAGTGTCACTCCCTTCCGGCGGCCGTCTGGTTTTTGATCAGACAGAAGCCCTTATGGCTATTGACATCAATTCCGGCAAAATTTCCGGCAAGGGCAATTTTGAGGCCATGGCGTACAAAACAAACATGGAGGCCGCCAAGGTCATAGCCGACCAGATCAAACTGCGCGATGTGGGCGGGCAGGTGGTTATTGATTTTATTGAAATGCGTGAAAGCAAGCATACTCAGGAAGTGGAAAAAACGCTCCGCAACGCCATGAAGAATGACCGCGCCCGCCACGATGTGGCCCATATCAGCGCCTTTGGTCTGCTTGAACTCGTGCGCCAGCGCACGGGATCATCCGCGCTGGCCATTACCATGGAGCCCTGCCCCGCCTGCGGCGGCACAGGGCAGCGCCGCAACCTGGAATGGAGGGCGCTTCAGGCTCTGCGGGATATGCGCCGCGCCCTGCGCGCTGAAAACGGCGAAAAATGCGTCATTGAAGCCGCGCCGGAATTAGCGATGTATCTGCTCAATCACAAACGCGACGCCATACGCGAAATTGAGCAGGATTACGGGAAATGCCTGGAAATCATAGCGGCCCCCTGAGGGCGGACAAAAACCTGCTGTTGCACGTTTGTTGCGGACCTTGCGCCATAATGCCCGTCTTGCGTCTTCAGGACGAGGGCTTTGCCGTGACGCTCTGGTTTATGAACCCCAACATCCACCCCCTGACGGAATATCTGCGTCGTCGCGAGGCCGCGGGAATCTGCGCCGAGCGCCTTGGCGTGGACATACTGCATGAGGACGCCGCCTGGGACATTACTGCCTGGCTGCGCGCCGTGGCCGGGCAGGACACAATGCCGCGACGCTGCGCCTTTTGCTGCGAAAGCCGCCTTGCGGCCGCCTTTGTAAAGGCCGGGGAACTTGGCTTTGCCCATGTCAGCACATCGCTCTTGTATTCGCGCATGCAGCCGCATGAAGATATTGCGGCAGCGGGCGCGCGGCTTGCCCGAAAAAATTCTTCGGCCTTTGTGTACCGCGATTTTCGTGCAGACTGGCAGGAAGGCATTGACCGCTCAAAAACCATGGGAATTTACCGTCAGCCGTACTGCGGCTGCATATACAGCGAGGCGGAACGCTACAGCCGCCGCCTGACACGGCTTGCGGCGATGGATGCGGATGAGTCCACGAGGCGTACGTGGAGCGGCAGCAATAACGATATCCGTAAGCCGCTGCGCGGCAACGGCTTAAGCGCGGTCTGAAACTATGGATGCGTTACGCTTCACCTCCATTTTCGCCTTTTTTCGCCTTTTTCGCTTGACCTGCCGGTATTTTTTCCGTAAACAAACCTTACTTCACTATTCCCCGATAGCTCAATCGGCAGAGCGGGTGACTGTTAATCACTAGGTTGGCGGTTCAAGTCCGTCTCGGGGAGCCAAGAAAAACAAGGCCCTGTTTGGTTTTAATGCCAAACGGGGCCTTTGGCGTAATGGTCAAAAATGGTCAGGAATGGTCAAAAAGTTACGCACTTCTGCGTAACTTTTGCGTCACTTTTGCGTCACGCCCCCCCTGTTTGTGGCGGTTTGCCGCCGCCGCGTCGTTAGCCGCAGCTTCCACGCGCTTGAAGGAAGCGACGGCGGCATTTCCCCCTTGTCGTCGAACTGAATTTCCAGATTAAAAACCGGCATCTGTCACCTCACAGGATTTCCTTAATATTGAAGGCAATATTTTGCTGGCGGCAAGGGATAACGGGTAAAAAGTTTTCAGTCTGCAACAAGATATTTCCGGGTGCCTCGCGGGGCTATACAAACAGTTCCGCATAGTATAGACGATGAGAAATCCCGACAGGCAAGGGGTTATTGGTATTTTTCTTTAGCGCGGGAAAAGAAAATTATTAAGCGGGGTGGGACATGATGACGCGAAAGCTGACGACTTTTCTGGCGGCTGTTCTTGTGTTGGCGGTTGCGGGCTGCGCGAAGATGCCGCTCAGGGCTGACTATGTTTATGAAACAAATCCGCAGATTCCAGTCGCCGACGATTCCAGCGCCGTTATATATTTCTTCCGGGAAAGTGCTTTCGTAAACGGGGGGCTAAACTATTTCATCAATGAGGACGCAAATAGAATTGGATTGCTCAAGTCAGGCACATATTTCGTGCATAAAACCACGCCAAGCAAGCATACATATTGGGTCGATGTTGGAGACAAAGTTTACACCACGTTAGATATCAAAGCTGGACAGACATACTACATTGATGGCGGTATTGACAATCATTACACCCTTTTCACCAACACATCCAAGCCTCATTTTATGGAAGTCACGCGCCCCATAGCTGAAAAAATTTTGCCGGGCTTGAGATATGCCCGGTTAAGCACGGAAGAAGAAGCGGCGCAGATTAGAGCAAAAGAGGCATGGCAGTAACGATGAACATGCGTAGAATCGTCCATGCCTTGCTGGTAGTGTCCCTTTTGTTGGCAGTGGTGGGATGTACGCGCGGCCAAATGGCGCAGCACGGCGATTATGTTTATGAAGCTAACCCAAAAATCTTAAAACCGGACGAATCAAGCGCGGTTGTATATTTCATGCGAGATAGCCCTGTTATAGGGGGCGCAAATTATTTCATTTTAGAAGACAATGAGAGGATTGGGCTTCTGAAATCCGGAACATATTTTATTCACAGAACAGCTCCAGGCAAGCACATTTATTGGATTGATTTAGGAGATGAACATGTAGCGGTAAAATTAGATATACAGGCAGGCCAAACATACTACGTTGAACATGTATATTCTTATACCTTCGCATTATCGGAAATATCAAAAGTGATAGCTGATAAAATGCTGCCAAAGCTGAAATATATTCGCCCGAGCACCGAAGAAGATGCAGCGCAAATCAGGGCGAAAGAGGCGGGGCAGTAAGCATGGCACTTGTCAAATGCCCTGAATGTGGCACTCAAATTTCCGATAAGGCATCGAATTGCCAAAAATGTGGGTGCCCTATTGAGAAAAACGGCATGCCCATAAAAACGGCATGCCTTATATTGATTGCTATTGTTCTTGTCATGTCCGCATTTATTTATTCAGTGTCTGGAAAAAAGTCTAAGCAGGACGCTTCTGCAAAGCAGACACAAGTCATAAATCCAGCCATTACCGAGAGAAAGCCGGAAATAAAAACGGTAACAGCATCAGCGGCTATATCCGAAAAGGGGAACGTGACATCAGAAGATAGCTATCGTGCTGAACATATTGAAAGCATTAAAAGAGGCAAGAAATTGGTAAAAAAATATTTGGATGCCAACCAGGCTACTCTTTTTTGCTATGGAGACCTTACAAATGATCCACGGTTATCTTTTGTTTTCCACAAAGAAACAACTTGGAAAAAGATTACACAAGTGGATAAAGAATCAATTTGTATATATATAAAAAGCCTTATCCCCGAAGCAAAGTCAAATCCTGAAAAGTATATTTATAAGATACCTAAAGGCGCGCCCGTATATCCTATGGCGGTAAAAAATATCAGAAATATGTGCTTGGACTGTTGGGATGTATCTCATAACTATGGCGCTTTTGTTATTGGTGACGAAGCATGGGCGCGAATAGAATACAAAGACGAAAAATCAAAAAGCTTTTCTGAATTCTCTAACAGAAAATACTCTAATGTATCACAAAATAAAGGAGATACACGCGATAACACTAAAATGTCTAGAGAAGAGGTGTTTGACCATAGAATGAAACAGCTGATAAAAAAAATAAACACAACAGACTATTACAACAGTTCCATTGAATCAATCTCTATTGGCGGGGACAATATACTTATTAATGTAAATGATATATGGATACATTCTGTACCAAAGGAACGCGAAGAACTTATTAAAAATATATTCTCTTTCTGGACGCATACAGGAAAATTGTCTGGAATTGAGGAAAATCCGTCTGACTACACAATAAAAATCATGTGTTCAAACAAAAAAGTAGCCTCATGGGATGGATTGAGGGGATTTGTGGATTTACTCAGTAAATAAAAATAAAGAGAACAAAGGAAATGTCAATAAAATGTGAATCCTGCGGCTCTAAAATTGGTGGTGCGTTTGGCGTTAGTCTGGCATCCACTGAAGAAGTTCAGCTAGCTCGTGCGATGGGGTACAGTGTTAAGGATGTAGTCTGTGAAAACTGCTTCCTTCCGATACTCCTAAAATTAAGAGAGTGCACTGCTAAAAAATGCAAAGAGCTAGATCTAGAGCTCGATACTCTCTTGCTTTCAATAGAAATTTCAACTTTTCCGCCGACTGACAATGCGTATACATATCGTGGCCTAATTACAGCGCACACTGCAATTGGAACCGGACCACTGATTGAGGCTTTTTCTTCTATAACAGATTTCTGGGGCATGGAATCAGGCTCATATAAAGGGAAGATGGAAGAAGCTGAAAATAGTTGCGTCAAAAAACTTTTATATAAGGCTATTATGATGGACGCTAATAGAATAGCCAGTACCCATTTTTCCTATGGCGAACTGACGGCTGGGAAAGGCATGGTTCTAGTGTGCGCCCAAGGCACTGCCATTTCGACATGCGATGGCCCACAAGCAATAAAGGAAAAATATATGGATTTATTGAAACAGAAGCAGGCATTTAACGCTATCTGGGAATAATAGATAAAGGGGACACCCGCATCTGAAAAAGCCCAGTGGCGGCAACGCCATCCCGACAGTCTGGCCTTTCTTTTTGCCCTTTTTCGGGGTATAATTTGTGCCATATTTGCCGGGTGTGAACGAAATACAACACCTTCGGGGAAATAGTTCGCAGTTCCTTGAGCTGTTTTCAGCGCCCGGCAATCTATGGTCAAAACTTACTTGCTCCAGGCTTTGGTTTTTTCTTGTAGCTCAACCATGTGTTGTCCGGAAAACACATAAGGCTTATATATGTTTCAGGTGTGTTCCATTCTCTTGAGACAGCATTGCCTACAGCACTAACCCTTCCATGACCAAGTCTTTCTTTCAGGGAAGACGCCATATCCGCGCATGCTTTTTCCTTGATTTCAGAATTTCCCACCCCCATCACCATGACCATATTCATTTTTTTGACATTGAAGATCATGCGTACATCATATTGAAACTCTCCGATTTTATACCCTTTCAATATATAAACATCTTCACCATTATCATTTTTTTTATCGAAAATCAGCTTTTTGCCGAGAACCTTAGACACTTGTTCAGGGGACATGCCCCATTTTGTCTTTCCCCACGCATATCCATCAGCGTGGACAGTAATGGCAAACATGAGAATAAAGAGCAAGCAAAATGTTACCGAAATAAATCGTTTCATGGCGTTCTCCTTTTTTACTCACCTACGCCAAAAAGTATCTTTCGACAATCTTTGGTTGTGGAACGGCTTGCGGCAGAGGGGATAACGTGTTATCTATACTGAAACATTATGGAGGGAGTTCTATGACCAAAACGGATATCGTCAGAAAGCTGAAAGATGAAGCCGGGCTGGCGACTCTGACCCAAGCCGAAGCCGCCTATGAAAAACTGTTCGCGGTCATCTCCGGAGTATTGAAAGACGGCGAGTCGGTCGCAATATCCGGCTTCGGAAGCTTTAAGCCCGTGAAGCGCGCCGCGCGCAAAGGCCGAAATCCCCGGACTGGTCAGGAAATCAAGATTCCTGCCTCCACGACAGTGAAATTCACGCCCGGCAAGGCACTGAAGGAAAGTTTGGTGCGACAGCACAAACCGTCATAGAGTAGAGGATGAAAGAGCCTTACGGTGAAGGGTTAGCGCCCCACGCCGACCCCGAGTCATGCGTGTATAGCTGCGAGGCTATGGGCGAAGCGTTGACAAGGGCACATGCAGGCCAGGATATTGAGCAGCGAAATCCTTCTGTTTCGGGATGCCGACGTTGTCAGGCTGACGGAAGGCAACATCAGGTATAGCTATATGTGCGAGGTATATCTGAATCCCGCGATGTCATAGACCCTGGCATGTATGGAAATTCTATGAGCGGGAGCTGTGAGATCTCCTGATTTTCTGGTTCTGGATGGAGGAACCTGAACGGCACTGGAAGGCGGATCCGTTATCTGTGTACGCACGATCAGGAGAAGTCTGATTTCCCCATAGTACCTGAGAACCCGCCGCACGAAAACAGGTCTGAGAATAAAGGCATCCAAAGCGGGAGAGGACAGTGAACGCGAAAGGACTGCTCAAATTCGGCTACCGGCAGGTGCTGCTGGTCTTTGTTGCCTTTCTGGCCATGGTGTTGGTCAGCTATTTTTATGTCAGCAGCATCGTCCGGCAACAGGTCAAGGTTATCGGGGACGCCACCATGGACGCCACCATGGACGCCACCCAGACGGCGGTTTCCGCGGGCCTGACCGAGTCGGAACTGTGGGTCGGCAATGTGGTGCAGTCTCTCAAAACCATGGTATCCTCGGGCAGGACCAATGCCGAGCTCCTGCAATTTCTTTACGAAACACAAGATTATTTCAACGCAGAACGCTCGCCCCTGCGCGACTTCATGAAGGTATACGGGTATATCAGGGGCGACTGGTTCGACGGGGCCCGCTGGACCCCGCCGCCCGGCTATGTGCCGGAGCAGCGCCCCTGGCACATCGGCGCGGTGGCCAACAACGGCCGGATCTTTTTTTCCGAACCGTACGTCGACGCCCAGACCGGCGGCATGTGCATCAGTTTTTCGCAGGAGTTGCGCGACCAGAACAAGGTCCCGTACGGCGTTCTGGCTGTGGATTTGAAGCTGGCGACCGTGACCGAGCACATCCGTAAACAGAACATCGCCGGGAACGGGTACGGCGTGTTGGTCGACGACCGCATGCACTTCACCGTGCACCGGAATACGGAATTGATCGGCAGACAGATGGCCCGGGCCGGGGGCGACTACGGCAGGCTGGCGGACATGCTGGCGCGGGAAGAGCAGATTTCCGCGGCCCGTTTCAACGACGCCGACGGAACGGACAGCGTGGTCTTTTTCCGCAAAATCTTCAACGGCTGGCACATCGGCATCATCATCCCCCGCACCAGTTATTACCACGAAGTTTACGCCCTGGCCGCCGTGCTGGCGGTCATGGGCTTTCTGCTGGCCTCGGCGCTCAGCTACCTGCTGGTGCGCACGCGGGTGGAGAAACTGCGGTCCGACGAGGAAAACCTGAGCAAGAGCAGTTTCCTGGCCCGTATGAGCCACGAGATGCGCACGCCCATGAACGCCATCATCGGCACGGCTTCGGACGAGGAAGAGGCGGGCGCGCTCGGCGCTCCGGCGGAGCGGGGACCGGTTTTCGCCGGAAAGCGCATTCTTCTGGCGGAAGACGTGGACATTAACCGGGAAATTCTGCTGACCCTGCTGGAAGACACCGGGGTCGTCGTGGACTGTGCCGTGAACGGACGCGAAGCCGTTCGGATGTTCGCCGCCAACCCGGACGCCTATGATCTGATTTTCATGGACATCCATATGCCGGAAATGGACGGCTACGACGCCACGAAGGCCATCCGACGCCTGAAGCGCGGCCGATCCGCAACCGTTCCCATCGTGGCCATGACCGCCAACGTGTTCCGGGAAGACGTGGAAAAATGCCTGGCCGCGGGCATGAACGACCACGTGGGCAAGCCGCTGGAACCGGCCGAATTGATGAGCAAAATGAAAGCCTGGTGCGACAGCACAAACTGAGATGGTCCCCATATTCTACGATATTCTGGGCTACAGGCGGGACAGCCTCCCCTGAACACAGAAAAGAGACAAGACAACCATGAAAACACGCTCCATCATCAATACACTGCTTCCTCTGTTGCTGCTTGTTCCCCTGCTGACATGCCTGTCCGCGCGGGCTGCCGCGCCCGATGCCGTTCTGGCTGACGCCTGGACGGCCTACAATATCGGCGACTACAAAAAAACCCTGCGTCTGCTGCTTCCTCTGGCTCAGGAAGGCAACGCGCGCGCTCAGGTTCTCGTTGGCCGTTGCTGCGAAAACGGCCTCGGCACACCGCAGGATCTGGAATCAGCGGCCAAGTGGTACAGGCTCGCGGCGGAGCAAAACGACAGCGAAGCACAGGTGTTGCTGGCCTATTGTCATGAAGTGGGCGCGGGCGTGCCCGTGGATTCTCCAGCCGTTGTCCGGCTGATGGCCGCCGCCGCCGGCGCCGGAAACGCCGAGGCGCAGTTCAATCTGGCGCTGTACTACGGGCAGGGGCGCCACGGCCTGCCAAAATATCCCGAAGAAAGTTTTTTATGGGCCAAACGCTCTGCCGACCAGGGATACGGACAGGCCGCGCTTCTGGTGGCCGCCGCCTATGAACACGGCATCGGCGCCCCGAAAGACCCCGCCGAAGCGGCCCTGTGGTACGCCAGAGCGGCCGCGCAGGGATTTGTCAAGGACGGCGCGGTGTTTACAAGAATACGGGAATACCCCTTGCCGTAATCGGCAAAACAATAGTGCATCCGCAGTCACTCGCCGGGGCATCGGGCATCCGCGCGCTCATTTTTTCCGCAGAATGAGGAGCAGCGTGTCAATTTCCGCCGAGTTCGTTCTGTCCTTCAAAAAACTCTCCAGGCGGGCATGTACCGCCGCGTGGCGCGGGGCTGTTTCATACAACGATGCCGCCGCCGCCGCGCCTGCCGCATAGTCCGGGTTGTTTTGCAGCCCCGCCGCGTTCAGCCGGGAATAGCGCAGGGCGGCGTTGATAATCGCGTCAAGCCACACGTCCTTGCCTGCGGCGAAAAAAGCCGCCCAGTACATCTGAAGCACGGAAGACTCAGAAATATTCCACCTGGCAAGGGAAACCGGGGATTCCTGAATTTGCCGCAACAGCACAGCATCGTCCTTGTCAAGCAATTGTCCAAGCAGCGCGGCTTCGTCCGGAAATCCGGCCAAATGCGCCGTCCAGGCCAAAGTACGGCGGGCATTGCGGCTCAAGGAAGCTGCAGGCGGCAGCACACGCCCCCTGGCCGAAGCGTCGTGGCGCAACGCCTCGGCCAGAAAAGCCGCCGTCGCCAGCCGCTTTTCGCCGTCAGCCAGCACTCCCTGCGCGTCAAACACGCGCAAAATGCCCGGCAGCACTTCAGGGCGTTTGTTCTGGTAATAAAACTCCATATCCCGCGCGTAGAGAGCCATGCTTTTGGAAACGGAAGCAGCGCCGCCAGCCGGAACGGCCGTTGCGCAACAGGCAAGAACCACGCTGAAAACACACAAAAGGCACTGTGTTTTCACGATACATTGCCCTCGCCGGTTTGCGAAAGATACAAAAATTCCTCCAGAATGGTCAGCAGTTCCTCCACAATGCCGCCGCCGTGCATGGGGTGCCCGAAATACGCGTCCCGCTGTCCGGCAAGCTCCTGATTGTCCACAACGCCCGGCAAGGTAGAGGCAAGCGCCCCGGCAAGGCGGCAGGCCAGCAAATATTTTTCCGCCCCGGAAAAAAACAGGAAAGAAAGCTCCAAAAAACGCTGTTGGTCATCCTTCCGGCAGGCTGGCGGTGCCGAGGCAAGGGCGGCCGCGGTGCACAGGGCGGCATGCAAATGATTGCAAACCGCGCCCGGCAGCCCGGCGCGCCAACCCCAGAACCAGGGCGCGCGTTCAAAAAAAAGATAATGTTCCACGGCAAGGCGCAGCAAGGCATGGCTTTTTTGCACGGCCTCCGCCAGCGGCGCGCATACCCCGCCCAAGCCCGGCTTGCGTAAATCCCATGCCGGAACAATGGCGGTTTTTGGCGCGTGTCCGGTCAACTCACACAGCAAATGCCCAAGCCAGCGGTTTGCGTCCGCGCTTTGCGGCGTTTCCAGATGTGAATAACTCAGCACGTAACGCCCCTTGCCGAAGTCGCCGCTTATCACCAGCGGTTCCCCCGTGAGAAAATCCGCCGACAGATCAACGCCGTACACCTCCTGCCAGGCGGCGAAAACATGCGCCGGAATACGTTGCAAAGGCAGATCCGCAATCCAGAAATCGTTGTCCGGAGCGTCACACACGGCAAGAACACGCACATCGTCGCCCTTGGGTTCAAAACGTCCGGGCCACCAAACCGGCAGGGACAACACTTTCCCTGCGGGCGTTCGCGCCGGAACATGCGCCCGGACGTGCCCGGAAATCAAATGTTGCAACCGTTCAGCGGGAACTGCCCTGCCCCATGGGCAGATGTTCAGACCGTCTTCAGCATCGGCATGCGTGAGGGCAAGACCGGCGCCGCCGCAAAAACCAAGATAGCGCCCGCCCGAAGCAACATAGTCGCGCACGGCTTTGCGCCCTGCCGCGCCGAGCGCCAGTGACTTGCGCCTGGCGTTACCGCCGGGAACCAGGAGTAGCGGCGATTTTTGGCCTTTTGCCCCCGGCTTGCCTAAAAGCGCGCCTTCGGCTATATCGGAAGCCTTGACAAGGCGACAGGGCAGACCCAGAGCGCGAACCGCGCGCCAGGCCATCAGCCCCCAGATATGGGACGCGTCCCACAAAATACATATTGACTGCGCGGCGTCCATAACTGTCACTATATGCCGCCTTGCACGGAGAAAGCAAGATGGGTGAACCCCTCCAAAAAGGCTACGAGCCGCATGATGTTGAAGCCAAATGGCGCAAACACTGGGAAGAAACACACGTTTTCACCCCTGATCCCGATGCGCCGGGCGAGCCGTTTTCCATAGTCATCCCGCCGCCGAATGTCACCGGCGCCCTGCACATAGGGCATGCGCTGAACCTGACGCTCATTGACGTGCTCTGTCGGCACGCCCGGCAAAAAGGCAAAAATGTGCTCTGGATTCCCGGCACAGACCATGCGGGCATCGCCACGCAAAACGTGGTGGAGCGGGCCATCGCTCTGGAAGGCGCGGACCGTCAGAGCCTAGGGCGTTGGGCGTTTGTCAAGAAGATTTGGGAATGGCGGGAAGACTACGGCCACCGCATACTGGATCAAATCGGCGCTCTGGGCGCTTCCGTGGACTGGAAGCGCCTGCGCTTCACCATGGACGATGGGCTTTCCGCCGCAGTGCGCAAGGTGTTTGTGAGCCTCTACAACGAAGGATTGATCTACAAGGGTGATTATATAATCAACTGGTGCTCGCGCTGCCACACGGCCCTTGCCGATGACGAAGTGGAGCACGAACAGGGCAAAGGGAATCTCTGGCGTATACGGTACCACCTTGCGGACGGCGCGGGACACGTTACCGTCGCCACCACGCGGCCCGAAACTATCCCTGGCGACACGGCCATCTGCGTTCACCCTGAAGATATGCGTTACCATCACCTCATCGGCAAAAGCGCGATCGTGCCGGTACTCGGCAGAAATATTCCGATTATCGCGGACAGCTACGTCAACATGGAATTCGGCACCGGGGCGCTGAAAGTGACGCCCTGTCACGACCACAACGACTGGATGCTGGGCAAAAAACACGATCTTGAATTTATACAGGTTATTGACGAAAACGGTCTGATGACGGCCGAATCTGAAATATACGCCAGCTTGCCCAAACACGAGTGCCGCGAAAAAATCGTCGCGGATATTGAAGCCGCGGGAGATCTGGAAGGCGTGGAGGACATGGTTCATGCCGTTGGGCACTGTTACCGCTGCCACACGGTGGTTGAGCCGCACGTTTCCGCCCAGTGGTTTGTGGCCGCCACAAAACTGGCCCCGGCCGCACACGCCGCCGTGCCGGAACTGACGCAGATATTTCCCGAAGTCTGGCTCAAAACCTATTATCACTGGCTCGACAACATACGCGACTGGTGCATCAGCCGCCAGATATGGTGGGGGCACCGCATTCCGGCATGGACATGCACCTCCTGCGATGCGCTGACGGTTGCCGAAGAAACGCCCGATCACTGTCCCAAATGCGGCGCGGCCGCTCTTGTGCAGGACGCGGACGTGCTGGACACTTGGTTTTCCTCGGCCCTCTGGCCTTTTTCAACCATGGGATGGCCCGATGACTCCAGGGATTTTGAACGCTGGTACCCCACCTCGGTTCTGGTGACCGGCTTTGACATCCTTTTTTTCTGGGTGGCCAGAATGATGATGATGGGACTGCACCTGACGGGCAAAACGCCTTTCCGCCACGTCTATCTGCACGCGCTTGTGCGGGACTCCGCAGGCCAGAAAATGTCAAAATCCAAAGGCAACGTCATTGACCCGCTTGAGATGATCAACAAATACGGCTGCGATGCCCTGCGCTTCACGCTTACGGCTTTTGCAGCCATGGGCCGCGACATACGTCTTTCCGAAGACCGCATTGAAGGGTACAGGCATTTTGTCAACAAGCTCTGGAACGCCGCGCGCTTTGCCTTGATGCATTTACGCGAAATGCCGGATCCTGTGCCGCTGGAAAATGTATCCGGCCTGCACAACCAGTGGATACTGCACCGGCTTGAAACGGTCAAAAAGCAGATGGATCAGGCCCTGTCGGAATACCGCTTCAACGATGCCGCCCAGACCGGCTACAAATTTCTCTGGAACGAGGTTTGCGACTGGTATCTGGAACTGCTCAAACCGGACATCGGATTGGGGGCGCAGTCCGAAGACCCGCAGCGCGCGGCCGCGGCCCGCTTTGTGCTCTGGACTGTCCTGCGCGAAACGCTGATTTTGCTGCATCCCATCATGCCCTTTGTCACCGCTGAAATCTGGCAGGCGCTGCCCGGCGCGCAGAACGAGGCGAATACGGTTTCAGATCTGGCGAAAGAACGCTACCCGGCGTTCCGGCCCGGCTGCCTGCGCGAAACGGAAGCGCGGCATATGGAACTGATTCAGGAAGTCATCGTCGCCGTGCGCACCATCAAGGCGGAGTTGAACATCGCTCCCTCCCACAAGGCCAGGCTGCTCCTGCGCCCTGTTGACGCCGCACAGGCCGCTCTGCTTGAACAAAACCGCGACATGATCATAACGCTCGCGCGGCTGGAATCCCTGACCACCGCAAGCGACACACAGATACCGAAAGCATCGGCATCGGCCGTTGTGCGGGGCTGTCAGGTAATTGTGCCGTTGCGCGGCACGGTAGACCTTGGCGGAGAACTGCAGCGTCTGGACAAGGAACTGGCGAAGCTGGAAAAAGAGATCATCAACACGAACAAAAAGCTCCTGAACGAAAGCTTCACTTCCCGCGCTCCGGCTGAAGTGGTGGCCAGAGAACAGGAACACGCCACAAAGCTGCTGGAAACAATCACCACTCTGCAAGCCCTGAAAAGCCGCTTTACGGAAGCTCTGGCGGAAGACGCGGAATGACCCCTGTCAGGGCGTGGGTTCTCACTCTCCGCGCCTGACAGGAATTTTTGCCTAAATTCTATTTTCGTGCCGAGCACCTTCAGGAAATCGGCAATCCATGCCGGATGCGCAGGCCAGGCTGCTTCAGCCCTTGCCGCGAAGCGGCTTAGGGATGAAGACAGCAATTAGTAACTTAAAGCTCTATTTTCGTGCCGAGCACTTTCAGGAAATCAGCAATCCATGCCGGATGCGCAGGCCAGGCTGGGGCGGTGACGAGATTGCCGTCCGAGCAGGAATTGCTGGCGGTGTCATTCACCGGACGCCACGTTGCCCCGGCATCCGCGACATCGGGCTGCAATGCGGGATATGCCGTGCAGGTTCGGCCTTTCAGGATTCCCGCGGACACAAGAATCTGCGGGCCGTGGCAGATGGAGGCGATGGGTTTTTTGGCGGCGTCGAATTCACGCACGATCTCGATAATGCGCGGATTCAGGCGCAGATACTCCGGCGCGCGACCGCCGGGGATGACAAGGGCATCGTAGTTTTCTGTTTTTACGGAATCAAAATCGGCGTTCAGCGTGAAATTGTGCCCCGGTTTTTCTGAATATGTTTGGGCGCCCTCAAAATCATGAATGGCTGTCTTGACCTGTTCCCCGGCTTTCTTGCCGGGGCAGACGGCGTCAACCTTGTGCCCCACAGCCTGTAGGGCCTGAAACGGCACCATGATTTCATAATCTTCCACAAAATCTCCGGCAAGGAGCAGAATCTTTTTTGCTGCCATAGTGTGATAACTCCTAATTATTATTTGTAGTTACTGCATATATAATTACCCGTCATTTGTCAATATCGCGGCTGCGGACAAAACATTCTGCGGATGAGCGCCCCAAGGGTCTCTCCCGTAGTGGCAAGGTACAGATGCACGGCAAAAAACAGGCCGTAGCCGAGCTATTTCTGAAGCTCTGAGCAATGCCGACGGCAAAAAAGGCGTCGCTGCCGCACGGCTGGGCATAAGCCGTTCCACGCTGTGGCGAAAATTGAAAAGCGGAAACGCGACAAAAGCATAAGCCTCGCGGGAGGCCGCTGGCCCACCAGTCGCCATCGGCCTGTGCGCCGAGGTTTTCCGCAATATAATAGCTGGCTTGACTGCTCGTGTCGCCGCCCTTCATGGTTGAGGGGCGGCGACGGTGCGACCTTGGGCTCCGGCAAAACCGGGAAGGGCAAACGTCAATCCGCAGGCGAGAATCAGAGCAGCTTTTCAGAAAGCTCCCGCGCTCCGTCGCTCTTCAGCCATTCGGCAAACAGCCCGCGCCAGGCCGCAAAGTCCAGAAATGTCCGGTCAAGCGCGTCTTCATGCGTCTGTACCCAGATGTTGAACAACTGCATTCTGCTCTGAAATGTCGCGCTTTCAAAAATACCGGCGGCGCTGTCCCTCGGCATGACCGTCCCGTCAAGGCGCTCAATCACAAAAAGGCACACGGCCTTGCGGGATGCCTCAAAATCCAGATCCTGGCCGTTCATGGCTTCGGCCAGGGGCAAAAGATGCGGATACTCCTCCTTTATGCGTTCCATGCCCTTGTCGGGCACAGCCAGAACAAGGGGTTCCAGCCCGTCGCCATCGGCCTGCGCGCCGGATTTTTCCGCGATAAAATAAAAACGGAGCCAGTTTTCAAACATCACGGCTTCAAGAATGTGGGTAACGGACTCCTGAAACTGCCGGCGGGCTTCGGGCATAAAAAATCCTTTTTTGAAATTCTTACGCCTGTACGGCAATTTTGTCCAATTGCCGAAAACATGCCAAACGTGTATATAAAGAAAAAACTACCGGGGACGCACAATGACAGCATATTCCACCCTGAGCCGCGCCATGACGGATTCGCCCTCCCGCTGGCTGATCACCGGCGTGGCGGGTTTTATCGGTTCCAACCTGCTGGAACGCCTTTTAGCCCTTGGACAAACGGTTGTCGGGCTTGACAATTTTCTCACCGGATACCAGAAAAATCTTGACATGGCGCGCGATATCGCAGGGAGCAACGCATGGAAAAATTTTACCTTTGTCGAGGGCGACATCCGGGATACGGACACCTGCCGCGCAGTCTGCGCGGGCGTGGACCATGTACTGCACGAGGCGGCGCTCGGCTCCGTGCCGCGCTCCATTGACGACCCGCTGCTTTCCAACGGCTGCAACATCACAGGCTTTGTGAACATGCTGACGGCCGCGCGCGATGCCGGGGTAAAAAGCTTCGTGTACGCGGCGTCATCCTCCACCTACGGGGATTCCCCCGGTCTGCCCAAGGTGGAAGACGAGATAGGCCGCCCGCTCTCCCCCTACGCAGTAACAAAATATGTGGACGAACTCTACGCCGAGGTTTTTGCCCGCTGCTACGGCTTCACAAGCATCGGCCTGCGCTACTTCAACGTGTTCGGACAGCGGCAGGACCCTTTCGGCGCGTACGCGGCGGTGATACCGCAATGGTTCGCCAGTCTGCTCCGGGAAAAAACAGTCCATATCAACGGCGACGGAGAAACAAGCCGTGATTTCTGCCACATAGACAATGTGGTACAGGCCAATCTCCTGGCCAGTTTTGCCAGGGACGAGGCCCGCGACAAAATATACAACGTGGCCTTCGGCGAGCGCACAACGCTCAACGAACTTTTTGCCCTTATCCAGGAAGAAGTCGCGCGGCACAAACCGGAAGCGGCGCAGGCGACCGCCGTGTACCGCGATTTTCGCGCCGGCGACGTGCGCCATTCCCTGGCGGATATCACCCGGGCAAAAACCCTGCTCGGCTACGCGCCGGACTATGATGTCCGACAGGGCCTGCGCCTTGCCGGAGACTGGTACGCGGCAAATCTATGAGTCGTTCAAAACAACCCATGTCGCTCACCACGGCCTTTCAGGATCCTGACCTCTGCGCGGCGCTGCTTGCCCGCCTCACGCGTGCCCTTGACGGCCAAAAACCCCTGCGTTTCATGGAAGTCTGCGGCACACACACGACCGCCATTTTTCAAAGCGGCCTGAAAAGCCTGCTGCCCGATTCCATCACCCATCTTTCCGGCCCCGGCTGCCCTGTCTGCGTGACGCACGACGCGGAAATCGCGGCCTTTCTGCGGCTTGCCGAAAAAGACGGCGTGGTCATCGCCACTTTCGGCGACATGCTGCGCGTGCCCGGCCCCGGCGGCAAAAGCCTGAAACACGCGCGCGCCCAAGGCGCGCGCATAGAAATTGTCTACTCGCCTCTGGACGCCCTGACCCTGGCCGCGAAACACCCCGGCGACACTGTTGTTTTTCTGGGCGTCGGCTTTGAAACGACAGCCCCCGCCGTGGCCGCGACGGTGCTTGCGGCGCGCCGGGAAAAACGCAAAAATTTTCGCCTCTTTTCTCTGCACAAACGCGTGCCGCCCGCCCTGCGCGCCCTGATGGACGATCCCGATATGCAGATCGGCGCCTTTCTTCTTCCGGGGCACGTTTCCACCATTCTGGGGCTTGAGCCTTACGCCTTTCTGGCGGAGGCGGGGGTTCCGGGCGTTGTCGGCGGCTTTGAACCGGCGGACATCCTGCTGGCCCTGTGCCTCATGGCCGAATGTCTGCGCGACAAGTCCCCGGCTGTCATCAACGCCTACCCGCGCGCGGTGAACGACACGGGCAACCCCAGGGCGCGCGCCCTGCTTGATGAAGTGTTCACGCCAACGGACGCTCTCTGGCGGGGCATGGGCACCATCGCCCGAAGCGGCCTCGCCCTGCGGGAGCAATACGCGGACATGGACGCCGCAGCGGCCTATGACCTGCGCCTGGAAGAAACGCCGCCTCCCCCCGGCTGCCGTTGCGGAGACGTTCTCAAAGGACGCGTCGCGCCGCCGGACTGCCCGCTGTTTGGAAAAGCCTGCACGCCCGCTGCCCCGACAGGCCCGTGCATGGTTTCCACAGAAGGCTCCTGCGCCGCGTACTACAACTATTCGGAGCGCTGATGGACGACTGTCTTTTACTCGACGCCGGCAGCGGCGGCCGGGCATCCCAACGCCTTGTGGAGCGGTGTTTTCTGCGCCATTTTGACAATCCCCTCCTGCGCCGTCTGGACGACGCGGCGCTGCTTGAGGACATGGCAGCCCCGCTGGCCGTCAGCACGGATTCCTACACCGTGACCCCGCTGTTCTTCCCCGGCGGCAGCATAGGCACCCTTGCCGTGCACGGCACGGTGAACGACGTGTCCATGCTCGGCGCGCGTCCCCGTTACCTGAGCTGCGCCTTTATTCTGGAAGAGGGCCTGCCTCTGGACATTCTGGAGCGCGTGGCGCGGGATATGGCCGCAGCCGCTCGCGAGGCCGGCGTGCGTATCGTCACCGGCGATACGAAGGTTGTGCCGCGCGGGGCGTGCGACAAGCTGTTTGTCAACACAACGGGCCTGGGCGTTGTGTACGCGAACCCGTCGCCGTCCGGGCGCAACGCCCGCGTCGGCGACGCCGTGCTTGTCAGCGGAACGCTGGGGGATCACGGTCTGACGGTTCTGGCCAGCCGCGAAAATCTTTCCTTTCTGTCGGACGTGGCCTCAGATTCCGCGCCCTTGAACAAAATGATGGAAGATGTCATCATGGTCGCCGGGGAGGTGCACGTGCTGCGCGATCCCACACGCGGCGGCCTCGCCACAACGCTCAATGAAATCGCCCAGCAGTCGGACGTGTCCATTTTACTGGACGAGACGGCGATTCCCGTCAGCGAATCGGTTAAAAACGGCTGCTCCTTTCTCGGGCTTGATCCGCTCTACCTTGCCAATGAAGGCAAGTGCGTGTGCATCCTGCCCGAAGAACGCGCCAGAGCGGCGCTCGCGGCCATGCGCGCCTCGCCTTACGGGGCGCGGGCCGCGCGCATAGGCAGCGTCACCCGAGGGCGGGGCGGAAGTGTTGTCCTGCGCACGCGCATAGGCGGACAGCGCCTGCTGGGCATGCTGGAAGGGGCGCAACTGCCGAGGATTTGTTAACCAAAGGAGATCGGAATGAAACGGCTGCAATGTATGGTAACGGGATTATTGCTGCTCGGCTGCGCGTCCGCAAACGCCGCCCAAGCGCCGGAACCGGTGAACTTTTTTGTGGGACAGGCGGAAGTGACGGTTTTGCAGGACATGCCGGGACAAATGGAGACAGGTCTTTTCCGGGGCGCATCCGCTGAGGAACTCAAGGCCAAGGCGCCCTCCGGCAAGGCGGAAGCCGGGGTGCACGTCTTTATGGTGAAAAACAACGGCAAAACCATCCTGATAGACGCAGGCTACGGCTTCAACGACCAAGACAGGGTCAGCGCGCTGCCCGCCCTGCTGCAAAAAACAGGCGTCAAGCCTGAATCTGTGGACATTGTGCTGCTTACCCACATGCACGGGGATCATATCGGCGGGCTGCTGCGCGACGGCAAGGCCCTTTTCCCCAACGCACAGATCAAGGTCAGCGAACCGGAACTGGCCTTCTGGACAGACGAAAAAACCGCGCGGGACTATCCCGATCGGACGAAAAACATCGCTATGGTGAACGATGTCCGCGCCGCCTACGGCAAAAAAATGACGTCCTTCGCCTTTGGCGATGAAGTCGCGCCGGGCCTCACCGCGCGCGACACACGCGGGCACACGCCGGGGCATACGCTGTTTCTGCTCTCCTCCGGCAAGGGCAAACTGTACTTCTGGGGCGACCTTGTGCACTCCGCGGCCTTTCAGTTCGCAAACCCCGAGATTTGCGCCGTCTACGACATGGATATGCCGCAAGCCGTGAGCACCAGACGGACGGTCATGGAAAGCGCCGCGCGGGAAAACATCCCCGTGGCCGGGGCGCATTTGCCCTATCCGGCTGTGGGAAGAGTTGTCAGCGATGCCAAATCGCGGAATTTTGCCTACCTGCCGGGGCTGAAATAAACAAGGGAGCGATCATGTGTCTTGCCGTGCCGGTTCAGGTGGTGGAACTTCAGCCGAACGATATGGCCCGCGTGCGCGTGGGCGAGAGCGAAACCTTTTTAACGGCCTCGACCATGCTTTTGCCGCAGCCGCCGGACGTGGGGGATTATCTTATCGTCCACGCGGGCTTTGCCCTGCATTCCCTGACGCCTGACGAGGCGCGGCAAAGCCTTGAGACCCTGCGGGAAATGGCTGTGCTGTTACAGGAGGAGCAGGGCGCGGCCGAAAATGCCCTGTGATGCCCTGCGCCCAGAGGCTGAACATTCCCGAACTTCTGAAAAATATGCATGCGGTGGTGCCGGGCGCGCAGTAGCGGACTGGCCACGGGATTGTCCGGAGCAGTCTGGACAGATACATTGTCAATGTTCTTTTTCCGCACGGGCTTCAGACAATAATTGCTCCCAATCATCCGGCGGATTGCCGTTTTTCAACATTTTGCGGAATACACGGTAGGCATCGTCGCCGCTTTCACAAGCGCGCTTCGTATCCTCGTCATTGACCCATGCATACACAATTACCCTGCTGGAGACGTGATAGCGAAAAAAAAGCCGATACCGCTGAAAAAACTTCGCACGAAACCAATGCCTATGTTCGCTCCCAAGGGTGTTGCCCTGGCGGTATTCTGACCGGGTCGGTTCCTGCGGAATTATCTCGAAGGCCAATTTTATAATGGCCGCCAAACGCTTACTGGCGTTCTTTTTTGTATAACCCGCAGGATGCTTTCGTTTTAACTCCTCCACCTGTCGGGTCAAGGCCTCAAGCTGGGCCAGAAACAGGGGGTGAGCGAAAATCGTCCAGCCGTTTACAATGATAGACAGGGATTTTTCGCTCATTCTTCGTCCATCGGCAATGCGCTGTCCAGGTCTACTTCCACATCGCTTACCAACGACGCAAGATATTGTACCGTACCACCATCAACGGCCTGAATACGCTCCGGATATCTGGAGATGTCGCCAATCAGGAAATGCAAAAATAAACGGAGCGCCGAGTCGTCGTCCTCAGATAAGGCATAGGTCGCGCAGTTTCGCCCATTGTTCAAATCATCGACAATCCGAGCCGAGTGCGCCTGATTTTTGGCGCTGTGGAACGGGTCGACGCACGGCCGAAAGGGCAAGCCCTTTTCCCGCACCATTTGCGTTAAAAACATCCGCACGGCGGAGGCCAAATCTATTCCCATACTGGCAGCTACTGCCTGCGCCTCATTCCGCAAATGGTCATCTACTTTCACTTGTACGTTTGCCATGTCAAAAACCCTCAAAGATATTACCTGACATTTTCGGCATAATGTATAACATTATGCCGCCATTTGCAAACTGAAAAAGCCGCGCCCGGAAAGACAGCCCTTCCCCCTTACCAGTTCAGGGTTTTCTTGAACGCCGTTGCCAGATCCTCCACCTGTTCCCGCAGCACCTCGGAATCCCCGCTTGTAATGGTCAGTTGCCCGTCGCCGGTCACCACGCCTATGCGGCTGCATACCTGATACGAAGCAAAAGCGTCCAGCAGCGGCGCAAGATCCGGCCGCACACTGACCAGCAGGCGACTTGCGCTTTCGCTGTACAAAAGTTCCGTGCGCGTCATCTCCTCCATGGCCGGCACGTCGTCAAGCTGCACCCGCGCCCCCAGCCTGCCGCCTATGCACATTTCCGCAAGGGCGACGGCAAGGCCGCCGTCGGAGCAGTCATGGCAGGAGGCCAGCGCGCGCATGCCCATGAGCGCATGCACGCTGCGATAGCGCTGAAGCGCCGTGCCAGCGTCCACATGCGGGACGCGCCCGCCGGCCAGCCCAAGTTCGCTCGCGGCCTCGCTGCCCGCCATATCCCGCCACGTGCCGCCCAGCAGATAGATATATTCGCCCTCCCGCTTGAAATCCGTGGTCTGGGCGCAAGTGACGTTGCCGATGGCGCCCAGCACGGTGAAAAGCAGGGTCGGTGGGATGGAAATGCGCTCTCCCCCGCCGGTATAGTCGTTTTTCATGGAATCCTTGCCGGAAATGCAGGGCAGCCCGTAGGCGAGGCAGAAATGTCGCAGGGCGTTGCAGGCCCGCACAAGCTGGGCCAGTTTGAACCGCCCGTCCGGATTGCTTTCGGAAACCACCGGGTCGCACCAGCAGAAGTTGTCCACCCCGGCAAGGGCGTCCGGGTTGGCACCTGTGGCCACGGCGTTGCGCACGGCCTCGTCAATGGCGTTGGCCGTCATCCAGTAGGTGTCGTAATCGCTGAACTTGGGGCATATGCCGTGGGCGATGACAAGGCCCGCATCCGATTCAAGCAGCGGACGCAGCGCAGCCGCGTCCGAGGGGCCGTCGCCCCGCGCCCCTGTCATGGGTTTGACCACGCTGCCGCCCCGCACTTCATGATCGTACTGACGGACAATGTATTCCTTGGAGCAGATGTTCAGGCGGCCGAGCATACGCTTCAGAAATTCGCCCCCGGCGATGCCCGCGGCTTCCACGCGAACGTCCGCCGGCTGCGGCGGCTCCCATGTCGCCTCAAGCTCCAGTTGCGGCACGCCGTCGTGCATGAAGGACAAGGGCAGGGACGCGATGCAGGCCCCCTTGTAGCGGACTTCAAAAAAACCGGAATCCGTGAAAATTCCCAAAGCCGTGGCTTCCACATCCAGATGCGCGGCCAGGGCGAGAAATTCGTCAAGTTTGTCGGGCGGCACGGCAAGGGTCATACGCTCCTGCGCTTCTGAAAGCAGTATTTCCCAGGGGCGCAGCCCGTCGTATTTGAGCGGCGCCTTGCCCAGGTCGATCGCGCAGCCGCCCGTGTCCGACGCCATTTCCCCCACAGAGGAGGAAAGCCCCCCGGCCCCGTTGTCGGTAATGGCCGTGTACAGGCCGAGATCGCGCGCGTGGAGGATAAAGTCGTACAATTTGCGCTGGGTGATGGGGTCGCCTATCTGGACGGCCGTGGCGGGCGAGCCTTCGTGCAGTTCTTCGGAGGAAAAGGTGGCCCCGTGGATGCCGTCTTTGCCGATGCGCCCGCCGGCCATCACGATCACATCCCCGACAGAGGCTTTCTTTTGCCAGCCAGGGCGTCCGTTGAGCATGGCGGGGAGGATGCCCACCGTGCCGCAATACACCAGCGGTTTGCCGAGATAGCGGGTATCGAACACCAGAGAGCCGTTGACCGTGGGGATGCCGGACTTGTTGCCGCCGTGCTCCACGCCCTCGCGCACACCTTCCAGTACGCGGCGCGGATGCAGCAGGCGCGGGGGCAGGGGCTGATCATAAAAAGGCGAGGCAAAACAGAACACGTTGGTGTTGCAGACAAGCTCCGCCCCCATGCCCGTGCCCAGGGGGTCGCGGTTCACGCCCACAATGCCCGTCAGCGCGCCGCCGTAGGGGTCAAGGGCCGAAGGGCTGTTGTGGGTCTCCACCTTGACGCAGACATCGTAGCCGTTGATGAAGGCTATGACGCCCGCGTTGTCGCTGAACACGGACTTGCAGTAATCCTTTTCTCCCTTCTGTCGCCGAAGCAGCGCCGTTGTGTCGCGGATGCAGGTTCTGTACAGATTGTCCACGTCTTCACGGCGATGGGACGCCGCGTCGGCGTAGGCGATGCGGGCGGCGAAAATTTTGTGCTTGCAGTGCTCCGACCAGGTCTGGGCCAGGGTTTCCATTTCCACATCCGTGGGATCGGCGGGAAGTCCCAGGCCGGCGCGGCGGTCCGCCTCGCCGGCAACGGCAAAATGCGCCCTGATCCGCCGCATCTCGTTCAGAGTCAAAGCCCAGGTGTTTTCACGGCTGGCAAGAAGCAGGCTTGCGTCGTCCATGCCGGAAAGCGGTATTGTTTCCACCGTGTCGTTGACCGCGCCGGTCACTCCGGCGGCCTGCGGGGCAAAGCCCGCTTCGGCGCGAAATTCGGCCGTATTTTTGATCCGGAAACGCTGGATCAGGGTATTGCAGAGCAAATCGCGGGTCGCTGTCTCCACCTGTTCATAGCTGAGGGGCGCGTCCGCGCGGTTGCGGATCTGGTACTGCACGGCAGTGTACACGCGCAGGGCATCGCGCGGGATGCCCTGCACAATGGCGGCCGTGTCTCTGGCGGTGCGGCCCTCGTTGTCCGTGACGCCGGGGCGGAAGCCTATTTCCACAAACCAGTCGGGCGCGGGGTCAAGCAGGGGCAGAGGGCCGAGGGCCGCGCGCTGCAGGATGGGATCGTGCAGAACGCATTCGTCGAGCAGACGGCGAACCTGCGCTTCATCAAGACCGTCCGTGGTATAAATTTTGAGCCGACGCACTTCGGCCGTCCGAACCCCGAGGGCGTTCTGTAAATGCAGGGCCGTCTTGCGCCCGAGCGCGTCGTCAAGTTCCGCGCGCGGGCCGGTTTCCACACGGTAGAGCATAGTCGTTCCTTTATTTTTCGCGATCGCGCACATAGTCGCACATGGCGCGCAAAAGTTCGCGTTCCGGTTTGTCCGGCAGCAGGCGCAAGGCCGCGCGGGCCGCTTCCAGATACCTGTTCGCCTCATCGCGCGCGCGCGCGTCGCAGCCGCTTTCGCGCAGACGGTCGGCTATGGAGCAGGCGTCGTTGTCCGTCATAAGCCCGCAACTGAAAGCGGCGTCAAAAGCGGCCCTTTCCGCTGTTTCAAGACTCAGGCGGTAGAGGCGCAGGGGAAAGGTCATTTTGCCCTCGCGCACATCGCCGCCCGTGGGCTTGCCGGTGACGGCCCGCGGCGCGAAATCAAGCGCGTCGTCCACAAACTGGAAGGCCATCCCCAGGTTTTCGCCATAGACGGCGGCGGCATCCACAAGGGGCGAAGGCGCATCGGCGCGCAACGCGCCCAACTCGCAGGCGGCGCGAATGAGCCAGGCCGTTTTGCCGCGAACAATGTCCTCATACTCGGCGGCGGAGATCTCCGCCTTACCCTTGGCCGCGATTTCCAGAATTTCCCCCGCCGCCGTGCGGCTGGTCGCTTCGGAAAAACACAGGGTAAGACGCGCGTCGCCAAAAGCGGCCACCAGCGCGTTGGCCACGGCCAGCAGCGCGTCCCCGGCCAGAATTACAGTGGGCACGTCAAAAAGCGTATGCGCTACGGGGCTGCCCCTGCGGTGCGAGGCGTTATCCAGCACATCGTCGTGCAGCAGAGTGGCGGCGTGCAGCATTTCCATAGTGACGGCCAGCTTGTAAACGTCGCCGGCCGCGTAACCGCACAACCGGGCCGTGAGCACCGTGAGCAGGGGGCGCAGCCGTTTGCCGCCAGCGTTCAATATATGCCGGGCCACAGGCCGCACCGGTTCGGGCAGGCTTGCGGCGGCCTCATCCAGCGCCCCGTTGATAAGGGGCAGTTCACGGGCAAGACACAATTTTATCATCACAACGCACTTCACAAAAGATTAAGCGCCGGCAAAATGCCCGCCAGCGCGTTCAACGCGCCGGGAAAATCTTTTTCATCCCTGGCGCGCGGGCCGACCTTGTTCGCGATACAGCGCAGCTCCACACAGGGAATGCCCTGTCTGGCGCAGGCATAGGCAACGGCAAAGCCCTCCATGTTTTCCATGTCCGCGTGGTAACGATTCCAGAGGGTTTGCGCCCTGGCAAAGGAGGCGCTCACGCCGGCCACGGTCAGAGAACGGCACTCGGCAAACACGGTCGCTTTTGTCCCGCCCAAAACCTCCGGATCGTCCAGAGGCAGGCGGTCACGCGTTTCCGTGCCGTCGTCCCGCCGCCAGAGCGGGAAACTGAACGCGTCGGCAGTCACGCTCTGCCCGTCGTGCAGGCCGTATTCCGGCCAGATTTCCTCGCGCGCGAGACAAAGGGAGCACAAGGGCAGACGGCGCAAATCAAAGGCTCCGGCAAGACCGCTGTTGAGCACGGCCCTGACAGGCCGATTTTCGGCTTCGGCCCGGGCAAAACAAAGCCCCGCCGCCAGAGCCGCGTTGATGGGGCCCACACCGGTGACGCAAAGAAGAACCTCCCTGTTTTTCAGACGCGCGGGCAAAAGCTGCATCTCGCGCGTCGGCGTCTCGGCCGCGTCGGGAAACAGGGCCGCCAGTTCCTGTGTGGTGGAAGCGCAGATCAGCAGAGGCACTACAGTCTCCAGTAGTCAAAGCCCGCGGCGCGCATGGCCGCCGGATCAAAAAAGGATTTTACGTCCAGCAGAACGGCCTTGTTCCTGTCCGCGAACCGCTCCCTGAGATCCCGCGGCGTCAGCGAGGCGTATTCCCTGTGCCCGACAGCCAGAATCACGGCGTCAAGGTCACGCAGTTCCTCCAGGGGCAGCAAAGTTTGCCCGTATTCGCGCAGGGCTTCCGCCGGATCGGCCAGGGCGTCGCTAACAAGCGGCGTCATGCCGTAGTCGTTGAGTTCACGCACAACATCCACAACGCGCGTGTTGCGCAAATCCGGCACATTTTCCTTGAACGTGAACCCCAGGATGCCCACCCGCGCCCCGTTGACAACGCCACCGCGCTTTATCAGGCGCTTGACGGCGCATTCGGCGACATACTTGCCCATGCCGTCGTTGATGCGGCGTCCGGCCAGGATGACTTCCGGATGATAGCCGAGCGCCTCGGCCTTGAAGGTCAGATAGTACGGGTCAACGCCGATGCAGTGCCCCCCCACGAGACCGGGCCGGAAAGGGAGAAAGTTCCACTTGCTGCCAGCGGCCTCCAGCACTTCCAGCGTGTCTATGCCCATACGGTCAAAGATGAGGGCCAGTTCGTTCATCAGGGCGATATTCAGATCGCGCTGGGTATTTTCAATAACCTTGGCGGCTTCGGCAACACGTATGCCTGAGGCGCGGCATATGCCAGCCTTGACCACCGAGCCGTACAGTTGAGCCAGCAGGTCGGTTGTGGCCTCGTCCGATCCGGAAACAATCTTGGTGATAGTTTCAAGGGTGTGCACTTTGTCGCCGGGATTGACGCGCTCGGGCGAATACCCCACGCTGAAGTCCCGCCCCAGACGCAGACCGGATTCTTTTTCCAAAAGGGGGACACAGAGTTCTTCGGTAAGGCCGGGGTAGACCGTTGATTCATACACTACCACAGATCCCCTGCCGAGGTGTTTGCCCACAGTGGCTGTGGCCCCCAGAACAGGCGACAGGTCCGGGGCGCGGTGTTCGTCGATGGGTGTGGGAACGGCCACAATGACGACCGCCGCCCGTTTGAGTTCCGACGCGTCGCAGGTATAGCGCGCGGCGGCGTTTTTGAGGTCGTCGGCACTGACTTCGCCCGTGTGGTCGCGCCCGGTGGTCAATTCGGCAACGCGCGCGGCGCTGATGTCAAAACCGAGCACCGGCACGCGCCGCGACAGCGCGACGGCCAGAGGCAGGCCCACGTAGCCGAGGCCCACGACGGCCACGGATTTTTTGCCCTGCCGCAGTTCTTCAAAGGTGACCATGTCCACTACTTTTCTCCCACATGCAGGCAGACAATACCCGAAGTCAGCCTGATATGCCAGACGCGCGCAAAGCCGGCGGCCTTCATTTCTTCTTCCAGTTTTCCGGCCGGTGGAAAGGCGCGGATGGTTTCGGCCAGATATTCATAGGCGGCGGGATCTCCGGAAAAAAACCCGCCTGCGCGCGGCAGGATGTTGTTCAGATAAAAATTGTACAGCCCGCCCCATATGCGCTCCTGCCCGGAGCCGAATTCCAGAATGCATCCCCGTCCGCCGGGTTTGAGCACGCGCAGCATCTCGGCAAAAGCGGTCTCGCGCGGCGTGATGTTGCGTATGCCGAAAGCCATGGTGAGGCAGTGCGCCGAGGCGGCGGGCAGGGGCAGTTTTTTCGCGTCCGCCGCCACGGGCAGTATGGCCGCCGCGTCTTCCCCCGCAAGTTTGCGGCGTCCCCGGACAAGCATGGGCGGGCAGAAATCCAGCGCCGGAACAAGCGCGTCGGCGCGCAGGCGGCGCAGGGCAAGGGCGACGTCCAGCGTGCCGGCCGCCAGATCAAGGGCCACGATATTGCCCGGAGGGGCATTGCGCAACGCGGCGCGGGCCAGCGCCCCGCGCCAGCGCCGGTCAAGCCCCAGGCTAAGCACACGGTTCAGCATATCATAAAAACGCGCGATGCGGCCGAACATGCCGGCCACGTCAGGCGATTTCACGCCTTTTTTCTCGCGCTGCCGTCTTTATATGTACGCCGTTCCACAGCCGCATCCGAAGCGCCATCGGCTGGAACGCGGGCTTGCTCCCCGTCGTTTTCAAGAACGGCGGCGCGGACGACGCGGTAAACAGCGGGAAAAATTTCGGCGAAATTTCCGGGCGAGACCGTGCGCGTTTCAATGAATTTGCCGGTCAATTCCTTGGTGACCTGTAAAATCTCTTTGTGATCCTTGTCCATAAGGGCATCCATAAGCGCAAAAATATAAAAACCCGCCCGTTGGGGAATGGCCAGACCCACAGCGGGTTTTCGCCTAGGCGGGTAAAAGAACGGAAACGGACAGCCCCCGCCCTTTTCGGCATTGTTTCAGAGCAGTAAAATAGACGTTTTGGCGCTCTCTTGCAAGAGCGCGCCGGAAAAATCACCGGCGCCCCGTTGCTTCTGTTCACGGCAGACTCATCTGCCCCTCTCCGCGTTTCTGGAGTTGAGGTATTCGCCTATTTCTTCATCACGCAATTCAGGATGGTTTATGTAGCACAGGAAACGTTCTTGCAGCATATTTGAGCCATAAGCCGCATACCAGACACAGCGATCATTGCCGGTTGTCATTTTATCCCCTCCAGGGTTGATTTTTGCGATCAATATAATTCTCTTCCCGCACTTCCGGCAGGTAGACGTATACTCCAGCCACCGCCTTCGGCCCTGCGGCAAAGCTGATCACACCGCTCCGCAGCGCGTAGAGCGAGCCCTCGTCTTCCAGCATATTCAGGCGTTCAAGGGTTGGCGCGTCCACCTCATAGACCTCGCCCAACACAGCATCGCGAGGGTTTTCCCTGACGCCGGGATACGCGCCAAGCCCATAGAGGGAATACCCGTGCAAGACGGCTTTGCCGACCAGCGCGCTTTCGGCAAGATAGCGCCGATTGTTGCTGTTGCCGCCGAGCAGTGTGCCGTAAACGAGCACCCTTGTGCGTGAGGCATTGTCCATTTCGTGAAAAATGTCCGCCGCCCTTGAGGTATACTCCTCACCCCACATCCCCTGCAGCTTGCCTGCCTTGAGCGCCGCCCGAAGCCCCTGAACCGTTTTGGTAAAAAGACGGGAGAATTTTGGGCAAAGGCGCGGGTAGCTGCGGACAAAGTTGTCCATACCGCCAAGATTGAATATTTCCAGCGTATCCAGCACCCCTTTGAGCGATTCGTATCCGTGTCCGGAAAAATCGCGGCCCGTTGCCGCCAGCAGCCCCCCGCGCAAAACAGTTGTAAAATCCGGCAATCGGCCGATCTCTTCCGGCAGCATCAGGAACGCGCGCGTCAAAAAGGCGAGCGCCGTATAAGTGGGCGTGTACAGAAAATCCACCCGCGCGTCCGCACCGCCCAGGGCCTCGGGTGCGGCCAACCCCCAGAAAATCCAGTGCGGCTTTGTGTCAAGCGGCTGCCCCCGGGTGAGAAGCGCCTTCGCGTAAGCGATAACCTCATCCTTGTCCGCCTTGCCGGAGGCAATCTCGCAGAGATCGGCGCGCAATTTGGCAACAATTTGGTCAAATTCTTCTATGGCTGGTTCCGGTGGCCGATAAAATGTGTTTCCATGCTGTCGTCTCCTTTGTTATTTGTACCCATAAAATACACCTGAAACAAAGGAGCGCCACGAAGCCCGGCTTCCAATTTTTTAACTACGGCAACTCCTCTTTACTGTATGCGCTGCGCAGCACCCTGTCCGCCAAAAGGATAAACTGGCCCTGATCGCATTCAATAGTGATATTGCCGCCGCATACCTTACGAATATGGCTGTTGGTGTAAAAAACGCTCTCACCGTTTTCCTGCGCGTATTCAATGAAGCACGGTTTTTTGTTTTTCAGGCAATCCATGAGAACGCCAGGTCCTTCAGTGGCGCTGCACTCCTTTTTCGTCAGACAGTTACTATTTAAAAAGTAATATATTGAAATTACATGGTAATAATAATATAATAAATGTTGATACCCCTACGGATACCCCTGAAACGAGAGGATGCCGTTGGGTGATTTTAGACGGGATTGGCCAGAAAGAAGGGAGGAAAAGGTCAGACAGTTCAATTAACCGGACAAGCGGAACCAACTGTCAGATCAAGTTTGAACTACTACATGTACTTATCTGTTTTTATTTTATTTACCTTTCAATGCGGCGATCTTTTCCTTGATTACTCGGGTATCAAGACCACCTTTTCGATCATCTTCGCTTGTGATCAGATTTCCAATCGCTTCAGAGATGTCGTTATTTTCATAAAATTTTTTCTTCCATTTCCATTTGTTTTCGTAGCCTGGATCACTCAACAGTCCAAGGTGCTCCCAATAGACCACATCCCCGTTCGGTTTGGTAATCGTGAAATCAGGTTTACAGGTCAAACCACCGGGGAACTTTTTCTCCAGTTCATATTTATATTGAACGCCTTCGTAGAAGAGCATATTCGCGATATTGAGTTCAGATTTTGATATTACTCGATCTCCATTGATGGTTATATGGATATGCTTATCGTCATAATAAGCCCGATTATACGTCAGAATTACAGGAAGTTTTTTTCACATTCTTCGTTATTGTCAGTAATAAAGAATAAAGTTTCAAGAATTGACACAACAACTACAATAGTGTTTCAATCCACAGTCTGCTTCATCGGAGGTTTCTCCAAAGCGTCCCGCAGATAGACCGCAGCCCTGCCGTTGTTATTCTTCACGGCGACATCCAGCGGAAGACGGCCTTCCTTGTCTGGCTTGCGGGGGTCGGCTCCGGCGGCGAGTAGCAGCGGTATGGAATCCGCGAAAGCCTCATGGGAAGCAGCGGCGGTCAGTTGCGTCCAGCCGTCAGGCCAGGCGTTGTTGACCTTTGCCCTGCCTCCGGCGAGAAAATGCGCCATGAGCGCCGGATTGTGCATGACCAGATGCAGCGGAGCCCGCCCTATGTCATCCGCCAGATTGACGTCTGCCCCCGCCGCCAGCAGCACCTTGGCGAGGCTGACGTGCGCGGGGTTGGGGACAGGGCTGGTACCGCTTTCGAGGGCGAGCCAGTGCA
>JAISZT010000053.1 GCA_031284485.1 Desulfovibrio sp. | reverse complement strand
GCGGGGCATATTCTGGGCGTGGACCCGGAGGAGGTTCCGCCGCGCCTGAATCTTGATGTTCCCCGGCGTATCGCGGAGCCTTACGTCTGCATCGCCACCAAGTCTTCCTGTCAGGCCAAGTTCTGGAACAACGGCCACGGCTGGAACACAGTGACAGCCTATCTGAAATCCCTCGGTTACAGGGTGTTGGCCATAGACCGGGACGCAACGGTCGGCATGGGTTTTACCTGGAATCAAATTCCGCACGGAGTGGAGGATTTTACGGGGAATCACCCCTTGTCCGAACGCATAGCCCTGCTGCGCCACGCGGATTTTTTCATCGGCCTGGGCAGCGGGCTGTCATGGCTGGCCTGGGCCTGCCGCATCCCGGTCATACTCATCAGCGGCTTTTCTCTGCCGAACTGCGAGTTCAACACGCCTTACCGGGTTTACAATACGCACGGGTGCGCGGGTTGTTGGGACGAGGTTGCCGTCAACTTCGACCATAGGGATTTTTTTTGGTGCCCGCATTTCAAGGGTACGGAACGGCAGTATGAATGCACCCGGCTGATCACGGGCAAGCAGGTTATCGGGCATATCGACCGTCTCATGCGGGATCACGGACTCACGGCTCCGAACATGAGGGAAGGCAGTCCGGCGGCAGCCGTTTTGGAGATGCTGGAAGACGACGCCTGCAGGGAGCGGTACCGGCGGGAACTGCGTTTTATGGTGCTGCGCGGTCTGCTCAGGGATGACTCGGCCGTGGTGCGCGCGGCCGGGAATATTTCGCCCGAAGAATGGGAGGCCGCCCTGGCCCGCGCGGAAAAACTGCGCGCCGCCGGAGAGCTTCCGAACCTGGAATTCCCGCCTTCCGACAGTTGGGTCATACCCTCCATGTACGCAAGCCTGTTTGTGCTGGAGCAATACCGTTACGGCGATGCCGTGGAAGTGCGCGAAGGAGACGTTTTTCTGGACTGCGGGGCCTGCTGCGGCGATACGGCCGTCTGGGCCGTGGGCAAGGGAGCGGGCAAGGTTTACGCCTTTGAACCGAACCCTGAAGCACAAAAATATCTGCTTGCCAACGCGAAAAAATACGGACGCGAGCGCATCTCCCTCGTGCCTTCCGGGGTAGGCGCGGCGGCGGGCTGTACGCGCATGATCGCCGAAGCCGGGAACATAGGCGGCACCCGGCTGGAGGATGACACGGCCGGCTCCGTACCCATAACGGCCCTGGACGAGTGGTGCCGGGAAAACAACGTCAGGCCGGATTTCATAAAAATGGATGTGGAAGGCGCGGAACCGGCCGCGTTGCGCGGGGCGAGGCGAGTGATAACGGAATGCCGGCCGCGTTTGGCTGTATGTCTGTACCACCGTTTTTCGGATATGTGGGAGATTCCTCTGCTGCTGCGGGAGATGGTGCCTGAATACCGTTTTTGGTGCCGCAAAAACGCGCCCTATGTTGAATTTGTGCTGTATGCTTCGGTATAAGGAAACGCTGATTCATTCTTTGAACGGCACGAAGATGGATTCTTCGCTACGCTCAGAATGACAAAAGCGTAGTCATTCTGAGACGAAGGTAAAGGCTCGGTTCAGCGGAAATTCCGCCTGTTGCGGCGTTTTCTGCCCGACCATGGACGAATCCTTTCTCAATCTTTTCCGGCAGGCCGGCCCGAGCCGGCGTCGTCCGAAAAGAACTTTTGCATAATGGGAACCTCTAAAAACTCTTTTTCAGACGAAATTGAGCGTTGTAAATCCAGTATTCGTCAGAACGGAGCATGGCATAAATCCGGTTTATAGAGGTTCCCTTATCCAGCGCGCCGTAAAACCCCGCCCTTGAGGGCGAGGATATAAGGCGCACCTTAACCGGAATCTTGACATTTAGCTTGGTGAACGCTGATTTTCAATATATTGGCGCAAAACAGAAATAGGTGCTCCACCACAGCTTCCGGCAAAATAGCTTGGGGACCACAAAGCGTTGCCAAAGAGTTTCTTCCGAAGTTCCGGATAATCCTTTTTGCGAATCAGGCGGCTGGAGACTCCCTTCAGACTGTTTACCAGAGAGGAGATAGCTATTTTTGGCGGGTAAATGACAAGAAGATGTACATGGTCGTCTTCACCGTCAAATTCCGTAAGCTCTGCGCTAAAATCGGCGCAAACAGAAGCAAAAATTTGTTTCAAATCATCCAGCACCCGTTTGGTGAATACACCGCGCCGGTATTTGGCGATAAAGACCAAATGGACATGCATGCGAAAAACACAATGCCTTCCTGTGCGTATATCATTGACATTTTCCATAGACCAACTATAATCAGGCGATGGAAAGATTGCAAGCATACAAATTTCAGCTTCGCCCGAAAGCTCAGCAGGAATCCCGAATGCGTCGGTTCTCCGGATGCTGCCGATTCTTGTGGAATAAGGGGCTTGCCTTGGAAAGGGAAACCTATGAGACGACTGGTAAACGAATCGGATACAACAGGTTGGCCGGTTTTCTGCGTGACTGGAAAAAGGAAGAAGGCACAGCCTTTCTGGCTGAAGCCCATTCTCAAGTTCTTCAGCAGGCTTTGAAAGACCTGGATCGCGCATACGTCAATTTTTTCCGGAAGCGGGCAGACCAACCACGTTTCAAGAAGAAGGGCGTCCACGATGCGTTCCGCTACCCGCAGGGATTCAAGCTGGACGAACGCAATGCCCGCATCTTTCTACCCAAGATCGGCTGGATGCGGTACAGGAAAAGTCGCGATACCGACGGGACGCCGAAGCAGATCACAGTCTCCCTCTCTGCCGGCAAATTGTATGCCTCCATCCAGACTGAACG
>JAISZT010000024.1 GCA_031284485.1 Desulfovibrio sp. | reverse complement strand
CGTGCAAAAGCTTCTTTGCAGCCTCAATCTGCTCATACCCTCTCGCCTTCCTGGCCATACCTTGCCTCCTGGGAAACGTATGGCTTATTATTACATATTTTAATGCGAATTGGAATTACTCATCCCATAAATGCTCGACAGGATTGAGTTCAGGTGAATACGGCGACAGGAATACAAGGCGTATATTGGGAGGAATACGCAACCATGATGCTTTATGTCAACTTGCTCCGTCCATTATCATTATAATTCTTTCGTCAATGTGGCGTAGGGAAATTTCATCGAGAAATATCTGCATGCAATCGCTGCATCAAATTCCCCGTCAGCTACTGAAACAGCAGCATATGCATAGCTATTCCTGGGGCACCATAGACATCACAGTCGGACGAATCGGGCGAGGACGCCAGCATCTCCTTGGATCAGAAATACGGCCAAACCGTGCTTCGTCCTGAAACAATACCCGAATTTGTCCCTGGCCCTGCCATTGATCTTTGAACTGGGCTACAAGCCCCGGAAGTTTTTTTTCCACTCTTCCTGCACAACAGGGTCCAATTGCGGATGCCTTTTGTCAGGCGCAAGTTTCCGCCAGTTGTGGTGATGGAGCAGATTGTACACGGAGGCCAGCGCGACTTCCCGGCCTAAATGCGTGTCAAGCGCCCGCTTGATTTCTCCGACAACCAAAATACCGCCTTTGCTCGCTTTATCAATAAAAGGAGCAAGAAAGGCTCTCTCTTCCTCCTTGCTCATGTTCTCCCGCCGTCTCCCTCCTCTTTTGGGATCCTCGTCCGAATGTAGGCCACCGGCTCGGATAAACTGTGTCCGTAATTGACAAGCCCAACCACGTGAAACTCCGAGAACGCTGGCGACCTGTTCCAAGCTGAAGCCGAATTCCAGTGGCAAAATGACTGCCTGCGCCTTTCGCAATTCACCCAGAGTGCGGGCTTCTCTCAAAGCTTCCTTTGCCGTTGCCAAAATCTCTCGTCCACTTGCCGGTCGTGCCATATATTCACCTCCTCAAGGTGAATATATTATATCATATTTGATTTAGAAATAGAAAAAGGCTTTGCCCAGCAATTTTGGTGGAAACCGGACGGACGGCGCAACGAAGCCCTGGACTGTCGGGTCTATGCCTACGCCGCCCTGCACGGACTGTTGAGCATGGGACTGAATCTGAACAGGCGGGTCGACGCCCTGCCGCCGATACCGGAGAATCGTGTTCGCCGGAATGATGTGAGGGTGACCGCTGTGGCGGCGGCTCCGACACCAAGACGGCGGCGAGCTATCTCGTCAAATTACATTTGAGTCCAGGGAATCAAACGCGGCAACCAGCGCGGTACATTGCGCTTATACTCCAAGTATGCATCGCCAAAGCGCCTCTCCAGGGATTTTTCCTCGACAAACGGGAAATACAGCATGTTGCCGAGGAAAAAAACGGCGAGAAGCCCGGAAATCGCCCAAGAATTCAAAAGAAGCGCTTCCGCCGCCTGCATGATGAAAACACTGGTCAGCATTGGATTGCGCATATGTCGATAGGGTCCGGCCACAACCAAACGTTGCGGTGGATCCCACGGAGCGGCTGTGCCTTTCCCCACATGATGAAACAGATGCATTGTCCATGCTGCAAGCCCAAGACCAAGGCACAGCAAAAAAATTCCGAGCGCAAGCAGCACGGGGTGATTGGTTTTCCATTGATACCGGGTGAGCCAGAGAATGATTGCCGGGATGAAGACAAGAATGTTCACCGGCAACGCCAAGACCGGAACCAGCCAGCGGCGTCTTGCGGGAGATGTCAAATTGTCAGGGCATTGAGTCATTGGGAGGAAATACCATGACCATTGATGAATTACAAACCATGCGCGACACCCTCAAAGCCGCCCGGTACAACGGCGCGTTGACCGTGCGGGCCGGCGACAAATGGGTGACCTACAAGTCGGATAAGGAAATGGCGGCAGCGATGGATGCCCTTGAACGGGAAATCGCCGCCAAGACCGGCAAGCGCGGCAGGAAACGTGTGCTGACCTATGCGGAAAAGGGATTGTGATGGGCAAATTCACAGCATTGCGTCAGCGCGTCGGAGCTTTCATCGGCGGGTTTGAAGGCGGGTTGTCCGCTCGGCAGCTCAAGAGTTTTCACGCTTCCCGCGCCCATGTGAATACCCTAATCCAAGCATCCGGCAACGACATGACGGCCATGGGAGCCCTGGCGTCGCAGCTTCCGGATGGTTTCGGCCATCTCTGAACCGACATGTCCTTTCAGGAACAGCAGTCGGGGGCATTGGCCTGGCTTCTGTACACCATCTCCCTTGCGGTCGTCTTTTTGTGCCTGGCCGCACTGTATGAAAGCTGGCTCATTCCCTTGTCCGTGCTCATGGTTGTGCCCACGGGTGTAATCGGGGCGCTTGCCGGTGTCACCGCGCAGGGGATAAGCAATGATGTATATTTCCAGATTGGAGCGCTGGCCGTCATAGGCCACCAAAAATTCCGTTCTGATTGTCGAGTTTGCGAGAAGCCTGCGAGACAGCGGTCTGGACCTGTATACGGCCACAATACAAGCGGCGCGCACCCGTTTGCGGCCCCTCATCATGACCTCATCAGCCTTTACGCTCGGCGTGCTGCCGCTCGCGCTCAACTCCGGCGCAGGTTCGGGCGCGCAAAACACCGTGGGCACAACCGTTGTCTGCGGAGTCCTGTCCGCAACGCTGCTTGGCATTTATTGCGCACCTCTTTGTTTTGTAGTCATCAGCAGGATATTTTCTCGTGAAAGAGAAGATTCTTTGCCCTCATCATCCGATGCAACATTATAGCATTTTCAAAATATATCCGACATACCATACAGTTTACCGGCCTTGCGGCCATTCAGCCAGTCCGCGGCTCTCAACGCGCCGCGCGCAAAATTTTCCCTTGAATGCGCATGGTGACAAATTTCAATGCGTTCACCCTGCCCCATGAAATAGACGGTGTGCACCCCCGCGACATCGCCGCCTCGAACCGCCTGGACACCAATCTGCGCCTTGGGTCGCTCACCTATGATGCCGTCACGGGAAGAACAACGCGCATCTTCCAGCTTCCAGCCCCTTGCTTGCGCCAGACATTCCCCGAGCGTCAGGGCTGTGCCGCTTGGCGCGTCTTTTTTACGGCCATGGTGCAACTCCACAATTTCAATATCGTAACTCTCCCCCAACAACCCGGCCAGTTCCGGCAGAATTTTCAACAGCACATTCACTCCGACACTCATGTTTGAAGACCAGAATATCGGTGCTTTATACGCCATTTGCTCCAGTTCCTCTTTTTGTTCCACAGTAAAACCCGTAGTGCCTATTACCAGGGCATGCCCTGATTCCGCTGCGGCGCGCGCATGGCAAAGGCTCACGGATGGCGATGTAAAATCAACGATCACCGCTCCGGGCGCATCGGCCAGCACGGTCGTGATATCAGCAGACACCGGGCATCCTGCTCCTGACAGATCTTCAAGACATTCCTTGCGCTCCACAAGTCCGGCCAGTTGATATCTCTCGGGTTCAGACTGGACAAGCGCACGAATGGTTCCGCCCATGTGCCCTTTCGCACCGGCCACAATAATTGCTGTTGTCATGGTTGCTCCTCCGCCCGTATGCCTGCCAGGGCAAGCAGGGCTATAAATTCTTTTTCGTCAATTACAGTTACGCCAAGTTCCCGCGCTTTTGCCAGCTTACCGCCGGGACTTTCGCCGACAATCAGATAATCCAGTTTTTTGCCCACGCTGTTTGCAGACGCCGCCCCCGCGGATTCAGCCAGATGTTGGGCGCGAATACGTGGTATCGACAATGTGCCGGTGAACAGCACATTTTTGCCCCGTAACGGATTGGGCGTGTCATCAGCAGGCGACTGAACCGTCAAATTTCGGGACGCCAGCCCCAGATCGCGCAAACGCGCAATCTCCGCCAGATTGGCGGGGTTGGAAAAAAAGCCGCGGATGGACGCCGCAACTTCCGGACCAATGTCCGGCAGAGCCACCAGCGTTTCGGCATCAGCCATACCCAGTTCATCCAGATTGCTGAAATGTCCGGCAAGAGTGCGCGCAGTCTGCGCGCCCACATGCCGTATGCCAAGCGCGCTTATAAGTTTTGTCAGGGTGGCGTTGGCTTTCGCGGCCTCAAAGGCGCGCGTAAAATTTTCCGCAAGCTTTTGTCCCATCCGCTCAAAACACTTCAAAGCATCTGTCGTCAAAGTGAACAGATCAGCCGGAGAACGCACTTTGCCTGTTTTAACCAGTTGCGTTATCCATTTCCGCCCTATGCCCTGAATATCCAGGCCTGCCTTGGACACAAAATGTATAATCCGCTCAAGGCGCACGGCTGGACAGGAAAGATTGCCGCATCGCCACGCCGTTTCATTCGGTTCACGTTGAACCTCTCCCCCGCAGGCGGGGCAGACGCGCGGAAAGCTGAATTCCTGCGCCTCCGGCGGCCGTTTGGACAGCACGGGGCCAAGTACTTCCGGTATAACATCTCCGGCACGCTGTATAATGACCGTATCTCCCACGCGCACGTCACGGGATCTGATTTCATCTTCATTATGCAGGGTTGCCCGTGAAACAACAACCCCGCCCACGGCGACAGGCTGCAAAATCGCCACGGGGGTCAGAACTCCTGTACGCCCCACCTGCACGTCAATGCCAATCAGCAGCGTTTCCATCCGTACAGCGGGAAATTTGAAGGCTACGGCAAAACGGGGAGCACGCGCCGTGAACCCCAGGGATTCCTGGGCTTCAAGGTTATCCTGCTTGGCCACGATGCCGTCAATCTCCATGGGAAAATCCTGCCGCCTTTCCCGCGCGCTTTCAGCATACTGCGCCACTTCATGCGGGGTACGGCACAGCCTTCCCCCTGGCGGGATACTGAAACCATAGACAAGAAGCCTTTCCATAAGCTCATGGTGAAAGGCGCAGGGCAAGGCAGGAGCCCAGGTCACGCTGCCAAGACTGTAGGCCAGAAAACGCAAGGGGCGTGATTTGATGACGGCAGCGTCCAGTCTGCGCAAAGCGCCGGCTGCGGCGTTACGCGGATTGGCGAAAATTTTTTGTCCAAGGGCGGCCTGCCTGGCGTTGAGCGCGGCAAAATCTTTTTTAAATATGACAACTTCACCACGCACTTCCAGATAAGCCGGAAAAAGCCCGTCGCCCCGCAAACGCAAGGGCACGGAGCGTATGGTGCGCGCAGTGTCGGTGACAACTTCCCCAATCCGACCGTCTCCTCTGGTCAGCGCCATTGTCAACAGACCTTTTTCGTAGACGAGCTCCAGGGCCAATCCGTCCAGTTTAGGGTCGCACCAGAAAGCCAGAGGCGCGTCCGGCGCGGCACGGCGCATGCGTTCGACAAATTCGCGCCACTCCTCGCCGGAAAACACGTTGTCAAGACCATACATCTGTCGGCTGTGCGCTTTCTTTTCCAGACTTTCCAAAAGGCCTGCGCCCACACGCAGAGTCGGCGACCAGGGACTTCGCAAATCTGGAAAACGCTGCTCAAGAGACATAAGTTCTTTGAACAGAATATCATACTGATCATCGCTGATTTCCGGAGCGTCCAGCGTATGATACAGATAATTATGGCGTTCCAGCTCTGCGGCAAGCCATTCGGCGCGTCTACGCTCTTCGACGGACGGCGGCAGGGGCAAAAGCGTGCCCTGACCCTGTTCTTTATCTTTGTCATGAAGCGAAGTCGCCATGTTATTATTCCGGCAGGGCAATCAGCCGTACGCGCAAGGCGCGAATACGATCCCGAAGCGCTGCCGCCTGTTCAAATTCCAGTTCACGCGCCGCCTGACGCATTTCCTTCTCCAGTTTACCCACCAGTTCCGCAGTCGCCTCGGCCGTCAAGGGCATTGCGTCTTTTTCGGCACTGCCTTTGCCACGTCCGCGTCCACGCCCGCTATCTTCAGAATACAGCGCGTCAAGAGGAGACTCAAGGGTTTTTCGTGTGCTCTGCGGCGTAATATTGTTGGCAATGTTATAGTCCGACTGTTTTGCGCGCCGCCTTGCCGTTTCATCCATGGCGGTTTTCATTGAGGCCGTCACCGTGTCGGCATACAGAAGCACATGCCCGTCAACATTGCGGGCCGCCCTGCCGAACGTTTGTATAAGAGACCCGACAGAGCGCAAAAAACCCTCTTTATCCGCATCCAGTATACATACAAGCGACACTTCGGGAATATCCAGTCCCTCCCGCAACAGGTTGATGCCCACCAACACATCAAATTCCCCCATACGCAAGGCGCGAATTATGTGCATGCGCTCAAGGGTTTCAATGTCCGAGTGCAGATAGCGCGCCCTGACGCCCATATTGTTGCAATAGTCCGTCAAATCTTCGGCCATTCGTTTAGTCAGGGTTGTAACCAGCACCCGTTCGCCCCGCGTCACCCTGGTGCGGCATTCGCCAAGCAGGCCATCCATCTGCCCCTTGACAGGCCGCACTTCCACCACCGGATCGACAAGACCTGTAGGCCGGATTATCTGCTCAACCACAATGCCGTGGGACTGCTCAACTTCATAACGCCCCGGCGTAGCGGAAACATACACAACCTGATTGATCAAATTTGTAAATTCCTCAAAACGCAAAGGCCGGTTATCCAGGGCCGAAGGCAGACGAAAACCATAGTCCACCAGCGTTTGTTTGCGGGAACGGTCGCCCTTGAACATTCCCCCTATCTGCGGCACGGTTATGTGCGATTCATCCAGAAAAAGCAAAAAATCACGCGGAAAATAATTAAACAGGCAGGCAGGCGGCTCACCCGGTTTACGACCGTCCAGATGGCGCGTATAATTTTCTATGCCGTTACAGTAACCCAGTTCCTCTATCATCTCCAGATCAAGCTGGGTGCGCTGCTCCAGACGCTGGGCTTCCACAAGTTTGCCCTGATCCTTGAACCAGACCAGACGTTCAGCCAGTTCTTCGCGAATGTCTCTTGCCGAGCGTTTCAGATTGTCCAGGGCAGACACATAGTGGCTGGCCGGAAAGATCACGGTCTTGTTTACATCACACAACGCTTCGCCTGTAAGCGGGTCAATTTCACGCATCGCGTCAATGTCGTCACCGAAAAAATCCAGGCGCAGGGCGCGCTCGTGATGATAAGCCGGAATAATCTCCAGCGCATCGCCACGCACACGAAAGGTGCCGCGATGAAAATCAAAATCATTGCGCTCGTAATGCACCTCCACAAGGCGGCTGATCAGACTGTCCATGGGCTGACGCTGACCGACCTCCAGAGGTATAACCATCCTGGCGTAATATTCCGGCGAACCCAATCCATATATGCAGGATACCGAGGCTACAATTATCACATCACGTCTTGTCAGGAGCGCGTGTGTCGCCGCATGCCGCAATTTGTCAATGTTGTCATTGATGGAGGAATCTTTTTCAATGTAGGTGTCGGAAGCCGGCACATACGCTTCAGGCTGATAATAATCATAATAACTGACAAAATACTCTACGGCGTTGCGCGGAAAAAGCTCGCGGAACTCGTTGTAAAGCTGGGCAGCCAGCGTCTTGTTTGGGGCAATCACCAGGGAAGGACGCCCACATCGGGCAATCACGTTGGCCATGGTAAATGTCTTGCCCGAACCGGTCACGCCAAGCAACGTCTGCGCGGGCACGCCGGCCAGCAGGTTTGCGGTCAATTCGTCAACGGCGACGGGTTGGTCGCCTGTGAGCGTGTAGGGAGTCTGCAGACTGAATAAATTTGGATCCGTTGTATCTTCCATAAGATATTTTATGCGGACACAAGAGCCAGAGCGTCGCCGTCAAGCACCAGACGGACAGCCCCACCCTTTTTCAGTTTGCCGAAAAGAAGCTCATTGGCCAGCCGGTCGTCAAGCTCCTGACGCAGCAAACGGCGCAGGGGCCGCGCGCCCATTGCCGGGTCAAACCCCTTACGCGCCAGCCATTGACGCGCTTTGGGCGCTACGGCAAGCGTGACCTTGCGTCCAATCAGGACAGCGCGCGTCTGCGCTATGAATTTGTCCACAATGCGGAGCATCATCTCCTGTGACAAAGACTGGAACGGAACCAGCGCGTCCAGACGGTTGCGGAATTCCGGCGCAAATATTCCCTCCAGCGCTTTAAGCCCCTTGTGTGTCGCGTCATGCGGAGTGTTGTCGGCAAAACCGATAGACGACTGGGACATTTCGAATGCGCCCGCATTGGATGTCATGATTACTATCACATGAGAAAAATCTGTCTTGCGGCCAGTATTGTCCGTAAGTGTTGCGTCGTCCATGACCTGTAACAAAATATTGAAAACATCCGGATGCGCTTTTTCAACTTCATCTAAAAGAACCAAAGAATACGGAGAATTGCGCACAGCTTCAGTCAGCAGCCCCCCTTGGTCAAAGCCAACATAGCCCGGAGGCGCGCCAATCAGACGCGCGACCGCGTGTTTTTCCATATATTCGCTCATATCATAACGCAAAAATTCCACTCCCATAAGGCGGGCCAGCGCTCTGGCCACTTCAGTTTTTCCAACGCCTGTGGGGCCATAAAACAAAAATGCCCCGGCTGGCCGTTTTTCCTGCGCAAGGCCCGCACGCGAACGAAGAATTGCGCGTACAACCAGTTCAATGGCCGCATCCTGCCCAAAAACCTGTTTCTTCAGATTTTTTTCCAGCGTCGCAAGGCGGGCGCGCTCTTTACCGGAAACGGTACGCAAAGGAATGCCCGCCATACGCGCCACCACACGCTCCACATCCGCAATGGTCACACAAGGGCAATTTTCGTCTCCTTCCGGCATGTTCTTGTATTTTTTCAATTGTTTGAGATGTACGGCGGCCCCGGCTTCGTCCATGACGTCAATAGCCTTGTCCGGGAGAGGACGATCCTGCACGTGACGCGCAGAAAGTTCAACAATCATTTTAAGAGTGCCGGGACTGAAACGCACGTTATGATGCTGTGCGTAACGTTTTTCCAAACCTTGGAGAATTGCCAGACATTCATCGGTATCAGATTCATGCAGATCAATGCGCTGAAACCGGCGGGCCAGAGCACGATCTTTTTCAAAATAATTGCGAAATTCCTCATACGTTGTGGAGCCGATGCAACGGATATCCCCCCCGGCCAGGGCAGGTTTGAGCAGGTTGGAAGCGTCCATTGACCCGCCGGACGTTGCGCCG
Organism: Desulfovibrio sp.; assembly: GCA_031284485.1. Lineage (GTDB taxonomy): Bacteria > Desulfobacterota > Desulfovibrionia > Desulfovibrionales > Desulfovibrionaceae > Desulfovibrio. The sequence goes on along the minus strand of JAISZT010000024.1, from coordinate 4,005 downwards.
GCCCCCACAATGGTGTGGATTTCATCAATAAACAAGACAGCGTCCGGCAAAGCCTGCAAAGCCTGTATCACAGCTTTAAGACGGTTTTCAAAATCGCCCCGGTAGCGGGCACCTGCCAGCACAAGTCCCATATCCAGGGCAAAAATGCGCGTATGGGAAAAAATGTCCGGCACGCGCCCTTCGGCTATGCGCAGTGCAAGGCCTTCAACAAGCGCTGTTTTGCCCACACCGGGGTCTCCGACAAAAAGCGGATTGTTTTTCCGACGGCGGCAAAGCACCTCCAATGCCCTGTCCAGCTCATTGTCACGTCCTATGAGGGGATCAATTTTTCCCTCACGCGCACAAGTTGTAATATCGACTGTGTATTTCTCCAGAGCGTTCGTCTCCTGCCTTTTTTCCTCGGCATCGGTCTTTGTTGTGCCGCGTGATCCGTTGGAGTCTTCCATTCCGTGAGAAACAAAGGTCAGTACATCCAGACGTTCCACTCCCTGCCTGCGCAGATAATAAACCGCATAGCTGCCTTCTTCGTCCATTATGGCAATAAGCAGATCCCCTATTTCAACGTATTCACGCCCTGCTGAGCGAATATGGTTGATCGCCCGCTCAAGAACGCGTTGCACTCCTTCTGTTTTAGTGATGTCATAGCTGCCGTGCCTCACCTGTTCCATCTCGGTACGAAAAAATTCTTCCAGTTGCTCCCGCAATACTTCCACTCCTGCGCCGCTGCCTTCCAGGAGAATGCGCCCTTTCATGCTCTTGGTCAGGGCGTAGAGAATGTGTTCCACGGTGAGAAATTCATGCCCGCGCCGCTGTACTTCCACCAGAGCGTCACGCAAAACTTCCTGAACATTTTTACTTAGCATGTTGCTCTCAACAAACTTTTTCCATGGTGCATCTGAGGGGAAACCCGGCTTGTCTGGCCGCGTTTTTAACCTGTCCCACCTTTGCTTCAGCCAGTTCCTTTGTATAAATGCCGCACTGTCCTGTGCCGCGGCGATGCACGGCAAGCATAATAGTCGTAGCCTGCTCTATTGATTTATGAAAAATATTCTGAAGCACACTGACTACAAAATCCATACTTGTATAATCGTCGTTGTGCAACAGGACGCGATACCTCTCCGGCTCCTTGATTTTTCTTTCAACAATAACTTGATGTTCATCGTGAACAGGATTCAACGGCATTCCCTTATTCTCCCCAACTTGCGACTGTCGCCGTCAATCCCAGCTTTCGCCTCCAGAATACCTGCTGCTCCTCACTGAAGACAAATGAACAAACCGGCGGCAGGCAATGTTGCCGCAACCACTCCTGATGCAGTTGGTAATAATTCTTGACGCTCTGCCGCGCCTTGTCAAGCCCCAAACAAGCGGCAACACGTAAAATACCGTCCGCCTCACCCTCAAGTTCCACAGCCTGAATAAAGGGCAGGATATCCAAATCTATTTTTACATCCTGCAATTGCCATGTTTCACGAATTTTTTCATAGCGCGCGCGCACGCTATACCCCAATCCCTCAAGTACATCCTGCATGGTCTTGTCATCAGCGATTTCCAATTCATATTCTTCACGCGTCTTGAACCCGCCCCGCTGCTGCGCTGGCAATTTAAGCGTCAGCACAAATCGCTTGCCATCGGGCCATTCCTGAGTCCGCAGGCGCAACAAACGGCCATCGGCAAAAAGTTCTTCACCGTGCGTGTCAAAAACACAATTACTCTCAAAATGAACGCCCAGAGCCTTTGCGCCGCATTCTGCAAGGACGGTGCGCAGGTTTGCGAAATCAACCTCCAGGTATTTGCGTTCAGTTTCCAGAGCCATGATAACTCCCGTGAAATATAAATGAGATGCATATATATTTGACATGAACAAAAAAATCAAATTTCAAATGGACAAACCGCTTGAAATTAACGTAAGTTGAACCCACAATGGCTGAATCGGACATATACAAACTAATTAAAAGGAGTCGCTATGTTGCAGTGGTCAAAGTCAAATGACGCCCTTGGAACCGTCAATCGGGGCAATCCCACCGAAGCCGGTCTGTGCACCTTGTGCCGGGCAGACTGTACCGGAAAATGCGAAACCTGGCTTTCCTGTCTGCGTGGGCGGGATGCCATCTATCCGCGTGATTTTGGAACTATTACTTCCGGTGCCGCAAATACCACCAGTACCGGCGTCAACTATTCAGCCTTACGCATCCAGGGCTATCACTTCGGAGCGCACGGCGAGACGACGAAATCCGCCAAGGGAGACGTGCTCTTCACCGATGTGAATCTTGAAACATCCTTCGGTCGGAAACATAAAATCGTCTGTCGCTATCCGTTTATCACCGGAGCGCTGGGATCCACGGCCATCGCCGCGAAATATTGGGAATCTTTTGCCAGCGGCAGCGCCCTTTCCGGTATCCCGATAGTCATTGGCGAAAATGTGGTCGGCATTGACAAACAGGCGGAAATTTCCAACGGCAAGATAAACAAAGCGCCGGAACTGGATCGTCGTATCGAGACCTATTTGCGCTATTACGACGGCTACGGCGCCATATTGGTGCAGCTTAATGTGGAAGATACCCGCAACGGCGTTGCGGAATACGTCATCAATAAATTCGGCGACAAAGTCGCCATTGAATTGAAATGGGGGCAAGGAGCAAAAAATATAGGCGGTGAAATTACTGTAACAGATATTGACTACGCCGCTTTTCTCAAATCGCGCGGTTATCTGCTGGATCCTGATCCCACAGGCACCGCCGCGAAGACGGCCGCAACGAGCGGCAGGGAACAGCATTTTGCCAGACACAGCCGCTTGGGCTACACGAACCTGAAAAACCATGAAGCCGTCAGTAAGGACTTCCTTGCCGCTGTCAAGAAATTGCGCAAACTGGGCTACAAGAATGTTACTCTTAAAACCGGTGCCTACGGCATGCTGGGATTGGCCCAGGCCATGCGTCTGGCGGCAGATGCGCAGATTGACCTGCTGAGTATTGACGGCGCGGGCGGCGGCACAGGAATGTCGCCGTGGGATATGATGGAACACTGGGGCGTGCCGTCTCTGCAATTGCATGCGAAAGCCTATGAATACGCTACAATTCTGGCCGCACGTGGAATTAAGCCCGCCGATATGAGTTTTGGCGGCGGATTTGCCAAATCCAGTACAATTTTCAAAGGGTTGGCTCTGGGTTCGCCATTTACCAAGCTGATTATCATGGGGCGGGCCATGATGATTCCAGGTTTTCTCGGCTCCAATATTGAAGGTGTGCTCAACCCGGCCAACAAAGCCAAAGTTTTTGGCAACTGGGACAAATTGCCCCAAACCGTCAGTCAATACGGCGACACGCCGGAAGCCATTTTTACCGGATACTACTCGCTCAGAGAAAAAATCGGCGCGCAGGCCATCGACAAACTGCCTTATGGTGCCATTGCCATGTGGACGCTTACCGATAAGCTGGCTGCCGGATTACAACAATTCATGGCCGGCTGCCGGAGATTCACTATCGAAGAAATTCGCCGAGAGGACATTGTTGCCGGAAACCATGAAGTTGCAAGAGAGACAGGCCTGCAGCACATTTGTGAAGCGCAGGACGACCTTGCGAAAGCGATACTCAACTCCTGATAAAAATTATACAGGAGAGTGTTTACTTATGGATAGTGCTGTCGCGATAACATACTGGAATTACAATCTTTTTCTGGTAAATTCACGGTTTGATAAGTTTCCAGATAACAGATTGATTTTATAAAAATTTTTGCGCCAAAACTATCTATTGATGGACACTCTCCAATTTTCTTCCTTCGTCACTTTTACGCGGCAGATGGGGCGGCAATAGATGCCGGTGGAGGAAACGCCGACAAAAAACCGGCCGTCAAACCGCGCGTCATGCGCCTTGAGAGCGGCATAGCATGCTGGACTGGCACAGCCGGAAAGTACTGTCATGGCGGCTTTCCAACACCATGGACGCGGATTTTTGCATCGCGGCCCTGGAAGAGGCCTTGGCGAAACACGGCAAGCCGGATATCTTCAAC
>JAISZT010000117.1 GCA_031284485.1 Desulfovibrio sp. | reverse complement strand
GCGTAGGAGTTTGTTATGTCACAAGCAATTTCAATACCCGTTACAAATCCCATTCCGGCCCTGCTGACCAACGCCAAAATTTACCGTGACGGCGCTGATCAGCTCGGCGTCGGCACGGTGGAACTGCCGAATTTCGAGTTCATGACCGAGTCCATTGCCGGTCTCGGCATAGGCGGTGAAATGGATATGCCGGTTGTCGGGCATTTCAAGTCCATGAGCATCAAGATCACGTGGAATACCGTGAACGACAACACTGTGGGGCTGCTTCTGCCGCAGGCGCACCATCTGGACGTGCGCGGCTCCGTGCAGGAATACGATGCGGGCGCGGGAACATTCGTCAACAAGGCCGTCAAGGTAGTGGTGCGTGCCATCCCCAAAACTTCCGGCATCGGCAAGTTTGAGCCGGGCAAGAAAATGGACCCGGAAACAGAGCTGGAAGTGTCCTACCTCAAACTCTGGCTTGGCGGTGTCGAGCGGGTGGAGGTGGACAAGTTCAACTTGATATTCCGCGTGAACGGCATGGATTCTCTGGCTGACATACGCGCTAACCTTGGAATGTAGGGGGATACTATGTCCAATCCAAAAACACAGCGGGTGCTGGTCAAGTTTGACCACCCCGTTCAGCTTGCCGACAAGGTGTTAGATGAAGTTTCCATGCGCCGCATGTTGGTGGGCGATGTTATTGACCACCCGCTTGACGGCATAAACGATGTGAAGGGCGAAGCGCGGCTCATTGCCGCGCTTTGCGGTGTTAATCCCGAAGATATACGGCTTCTGGATTTTGCCGACTACGGCAAACTGCAGGATGTTCTGCTTTCCTTTCGCGGCATCAGCCGGGCGTAAGGAAATCCTGCAGGCTTGTGTCATTCTTGGGCGGCTGGCCGGAATGTCTTTGGCCGACATTCGCGGGCTGCCTCTGGATGACTTGAATGAGTGGCTGGAGGCGACGGTAGAGATACACCGAAAAATCGAAGAAGGCCGCAGATAGCGTTGTCCATCCGGTTGTATGACTGTATCAGCGCATAGGCAATGTAAAGCAGGGCAGTCGCCATTTTCAGGACAAACATGATGCAGAGCATGGCACCTATAAAGATGAAAAATCCGATCAGCAGATAGGCTGGCGCGTTTTCAAGAAAGGCATCCACGATGGCAACCCCTTTTGGTATCGGTTTCCTCATCGGCGCGAGTGTTTCTCCCACTGTATCCACTGCTTTCGGCACTGTCGAGCAGAAAATACAGAACATGAAGCAGTCGCTCGGCGCGGCAAGCAAGGAAGCCAAAACCATGCGGAGCGCGCTCAATTTGCGCGCCTCACGCGATGATATTTCAGCGAAGTACAAAGCGTCCGGAGGCACAGATTCAGCCTTGCGCAAGGAACTTGCAAAGGTGTCCGCGGAATACCGCAAGGCAAAAATATCCGCTCTCGGCTACGGGGGTAGTGTTGCCGACTGGTCCGCCAAACAGGCGGCGGCGTCCCGTCAACTGGAAGCATCGGCGGCGCGCCTGCGCATCTACAACGATTTGCAGGCACAGACAAAAAAGCGCAAGGAGTTGCGCGGTCAAATGATGGGCGCTGTTGTCGGCGCAATGACCGTGGCAGCGCCGATAAAGGCAGCCATTGATTTTGAGAGCGCGATGGCTGATGCGGCCAAAACTATCGACGGCATGCGCGATGACAGCGGCAAGCTGACGGACAAGTATTACGGAATGGAAACGGCCATCAAGCGTATGGGCCGCGCTCTCCCCCTGACGCACAAGGAGCTGGCCTCGCTTTTCGCCGCAGGCGGCCAGCAGGGGTACACTGAAGTCAAAGATCTTGAGGAATTCACCACGATGGCCGCGCACATGAGCGTGGCCTTCGGCATGTCCACCGAAGAAGCTGCCGATGCCATCGGCGGTTATCGTTCGGCCATGCATCTGTCGTTTGCCGACACCCGCACTATGCTTGACCTGATGAACCAGTTTGCAAACACCACCAGCGCGTCGGAAAAAGGCATTGCCGACGTGGTGCGGCGCATCGGCCCTCTGGGCAACGTCGGCGGCGTGGCGGCAAAGCCGATGACGGCGCTGGCGGCAACGCTGGACGCCATGAAGGTCGCTCCGGAAGTTGCCGCGACCGGCATTAAAAATCTGATTTTGTCCATGACTGCCGGAACCGCCGCCACAAAAAAACAAAGGGCGGCTTTCGGCGCGCTTGGCATTGACACCGTGAAGCTCGCCAAACAGATGCAGACGGACGGCCCGGCGGCAATCATCAGCGTTCTGGAATCAATTAAAAAACTTCCCAAGGCCCAGCAACTTTCCATTATGCAGCAGATTTTCGGCAGGGAATCCCTCGGCGCAATCGCGCCGCTGCTGGACAGTCTGGATCAGGTCAAAAAGAATCTCGTTATCGCGGGCGATACGTCAAAATATGCCGGAGCCATGCAGCAGGAATTTGAAAATCGCTCCAAAACAACGGCCAATGCGCTGATTTTGGCCAAAAACCGCGTGATGGAGCTTGGCATTTCGCTGGGCGCGGTAGTGCTGCCCTCCATTGTCGCTGTGCTTGACACCGTTGGGCCGTGGATTTCCGCGCTGGCGGATATTGCCGGGCGGCATAAGACTGTGACTACTGTTCTTGTGGGCGTTGCCGCGGGTTTATTCACCGTCAGATTGGGTACCCTTGCCACAATGTACGCCATGTCCGCCGTGCGTTCTGTCGCGCTGGCCGTACGGGCGGCTTTTTTATTGCTGCGCGGGGCCACTCTCATAGGCACGGCGGCGCAATGGGCGTTGAACGCCGCCATGACGGCAAACCCCATCGGTATTGTCGTCATGGGCATAGGCGCGCTGATCGCCGCTATGGTCTATCTCTACAACACCTGTGAACCGGTGCGTGTTGCTTTTGATGCCGTGTTCGGCTGGATCGGGGCCAAAGCGGCCTGGCTGTGGGAAAAAGTGTCGGCCATAGCCAAGGGTTTCAAGGCAATTGGCGGTCTGTTCAAAAGCGGAGACGACTCTGGGGAAAAGGATGAGCAAGTTCCCGAAGGCGCGACAGACAAACCCGGTACAGGCCCTGCAGCCATTCCCGCTCTGCGGATGCCTGATTTGTCCGCGCTGAATCCGCAGGGCGGGGGCATACCCGTTGCCGCAATGCCCGGCGCATCTCCGTCCGTATCGGCATCGTTTTCCTTCAATATAAACGGCGCGCCTGACCGCCAATTTTCAGACGGCGTTATGAACGCCCTGAAAAATCGCCAGTCGGAGATTGAGCGGATCATATCATCAATCGTGCATGACCAGATGAGGGTAGCTTATGGCAGCGCAAACTAAGACGTACCGCACTATTCAGGGCGACGCCTGGGATGCCATAGCGTACCGGCTTTGGGAGGAGGAGCGTTTCATGGCCGACCTGATGGCCGCGAATCCGGAACACGCGGACGTGCTGGTTTTCCCCGCTGGAGTGATTTTGGCGCTTCCCACTGTTGATGTATCGGCGAAAACCGCAAGCAGCTTGCCGCCGTGGGTTACGTCATGAGTCAGAATCAGGAAGACACCCAGTTCGCCCGCCGCGTGAAAGTACACGTTACCATCGGCGGCCATGATGCCACAGACTATCTTCAGCCCTATCTGTTGGATTTTTCCTTTACCGACAATGCCGGAAAAAAAGCTGATGAAGTGCAAATCACGCTGCATGATCGTGACGGCAAGTGGAATAGCGAGTGGATGCCCAAAAAGGGCATGGAAGTTGACGCCATAATCGAGTGCATGGACTGGTTCAAACCCGGCGAAAATGTTTCCCTGCCCTGCGGCTCGTTCAGAATTGATGAGCTGGAATTCTCCGGTCCGCCTGACAAGGTGACAATCAAGGCCGTTACGTCCGCGCTCACCACCGGCCTGCGGGATACTTCCAAAACACGCGCCTGGGAAAACACCGGCCTGCAAACAGTTGCCGGTCAGATCGCTGAAGAAAATGACCTTGAACTGATGTACGAAGATGACGACGATGATAACTTTGAGCGTCAGGATCAGCGTGATGAAAGCGATCTCGCCTTCATAGACCGTCTGGCTGAAGAACGCGGCATGTACTGCAAGGCCCATGACGGCAAGCTGATACTTGTAAACGAAAAAGCGGCGGAACAGGCCAGGCCGGTGTTGACTGTCAGCCGTGAGGGCGCTGGGATGCTGTCCGCCAAAAGCTGGAATTTCAAGCAGTCGAGCAGCAAAACCGGTCACAGGAAAGCAAGTGTGTCATATACCGACCCTGCGGAGGGCGTAACGCACACGGCGGAAGTGCAGGCGGCGGACGCGGCTGAAAAGGATGAAAAGACGCTGGCGCTGAATCAGCGCGTGGAGTCTTCCGGGCAGGCCATCAAGGGCGCGGCGTCCGCTCTGCACAAGTCCAACAAAAAAGAAAACACGGCGACGGTGGAAGTTATGGGGCATCCCGGCATTGTGGCGGGCATCACTCTCGACCTGACAGGCTTCGGGGATTTTTCCGGGCGCTACATCGTGAAGAAGGCCGAGCACAAGGTGGGCGGCAGCGGCGGCTATGCCACCTCGCTGGAGTTGTCCAAATGCCGCCTCATGCCGGACGTGGTGGT
>JAISZT010000091.1 GCA_031284485.1 Desulfovibrio sp. | reverse complement strand
TATATGCACATGGTCTTCAAGCAAATGCCCTTCTTCGATTCGGCACTCCTTCTGCCGCGCAAGCTCGTGCAGTACTTCGCCCAAATGGGGACGCAGCCATGCGAACAGCTTTTTCTTTCTGATATATTTCCAGAGTAAGCCCCCGACGGAGTCATTTCCGTCCCGCGCCCGCAAGGATTTATGGCCGGAATCCAGGCGGCGAATGTCAAGGTTCGCGGAGCGACCCGACAGGGCCTGACCTTGACAGAGCCGCCGATTCCGGCACGAATGCGGGAGCAAGGGACGGAAGACCAAAACAGTTTTCCTGTGCATGGTTTTGAACTGGACAGCCTGGAAAAACTGGACCAGCTTACAGGTACAGAATTTTCCACCGTCCGGTTTTCATTTTTCCCTTTTTTGAAAACTGGACAAACCGGACAGGATTTTTGCGTAAAGGCATCAAAGCAGATCATTGTCTTCGCCCTCAAAGACAAGGGTATAGCAGCGCTTGCGCCCGATTTCCGGCAATGCGCTGGATGGCTTGCGTGTGAAACTGCCGCTGTCGCCGGGAAGCAATATTCCCCTGTCCAGTAGCAGTGATGCGACATGCCTTGGTGAAAATCCCTTGCAGATTTCCGCCTTGAAACTTTCCTTCAAAACGAAATACAGCGTTCTGCCGCTTTCCGCCAAACGGAAGCCCACTCGATTGACGCATACGGCGTCCGGTTTGTTCACATCCTGAAAACGGCCTGAACCGTGCTGTTCGATGAACAGTGTCACTTGCGCCAGTATGGCGGTGTCTTCAGCCGGGCCGTGTCCGCCTCTCCATGACAGCCATGCCTCAAAGCAGGTCTTTACGGCGGCAAAGGCATCTCCCTGTTCCCAAGGCAAAACGCCCCATTCCGCCGCCATTTCTCCGGCTACAGCGCAGAGCAGAAAACGACGCGCCACCCTCCGTACCTGCCCGTCGGCATCCTCAGGGCAAAGTCTGGCCATGCCTTCATTTATGGCGGTATATATTGTCTGCGCCTCCTGACGGAGAAAGGCGGCGATAAACTCGCGAGCGGCATGGCCGTAGCTGACGGCGGCCGCGTTTTTCACGGCATCGGCGAAAGCCTGGGCGGTTACGTAGCCGTGCAGATTCTCGAACAATCCGAATCCCATCCCGGCATCCGCCGGAATATCCACAAGTCTGACCAGTTGCCCGGTCCTGACCATGCCGTTCGCTTCCCGGATTTTATCCGCAAGGCTCATTTCGCCGGTGGAGAGCACCATGACGCGCCAATTCCTGACGATTCTGGCGTTGCCGTCCGTTGAAGCCCGGATTTTTCCCGTCCCGCCGCCAAGCATGTAAGCGACGCTTTCCGCGACCTGACCGTTGATTTGCCCGAGTTCGTCCAGGCAGAGGGCCGCGTCGCTGTGCAGCGCCGCCAATCCTTCAAGACCGTTGGCCGTCGCCCGCCAGTTGAGAACATAGCCGCCCGCCGACGAACCTTTGCCCCATACGCTCCCGGTAGCCACAAGGGCTGTCGTCTTGCCGATGGAACTGCCGCCGATGAGGTTGAAACCCCCGCTTTCCATACCGGAAGGTTCGAGCAAAGCACCGGCTAATGAAGCGCAGACGGCGAAAGCAAGACGGCTGTTCTCCCGGGCGAGTCTGCCCACGGTCTGCCGCCAGCCTTCGAGATTGCCGGATGTGGTGAAGGGATTGTGGGAAAGCGTTCCTTGCAGGACGATGGTTTCTTCCGGCTTGTCCAGTTTGTCCGGTTTTCCGGAATGCCCGTTTTCAGAACCGGACAGGCATAACCCATTGTCTTCATGGCGTTGTCCAGTTTGTCCAGTTGGTCCGGACGAGAAACATGCACCGGGAGAATTCTTTTTCAATGTCACGTCAGGGAAAACGTAAACGCCGCCATGCCAGCCGCAGCGGTTCACGCACAGCGCCCGGCGTTTTGTCCGGCAGGACATGAAAAAGGCATTCAGCAAATTTCTAGCTCTGGCGGGATAGGCGATGGGCAGCCCGCCGTCCGCGAAATTTCCCAGCCATGCCGACGCGTCCCTGCCGGCAAGAAGAGCGCGAGGCATAGGCCAGACGTGCGCCACATTATCCGCGTCTTTCCAGCGGAGAAGAAGTCCCCAGGCAGTGCTTTCCCTGTCGCGGGTCATGGCCAGAACCTCCACAGGGCCGCAAAGCCATGTTTCGACTGGTTCGCCTTCCTCCCTGACTTCCGTATGGTACAAACCGGGACGTTTGCCGCCCATGCGCAGTGAATAGCCTTCGGGCATGGCGTTCTCTTCCGGTTTTTCCGCCTTCTGAAAGTGCCGCCAAACGGCGTCTTTGCCTTCGATACAGTGCAGGTCGTTGAAATCGCACTTGTCACCGATCTTGAGAACGGGTACTGCCAGAAAGGCATCAATCCCCTCAGCGGCTTTAGTCGCTGCCAGAAGCCCCGCGTTTTCTCCATTTCCCCGGATGTCGTTGTCCGCGCAGATGATAATTTTGCGGTCGGCATAGCGTTGACGGGCCGTTTCAGCCACAGGTGACAGATTCCCGGCGTCAAAAGCCACCACGGATAATCCGTGCATTCATACAAGGACAGCCCCGTTGCCAGCCCTTCGCAAATGAGCAAAGGTTTTACGGCGTCCTTGCCGATGGGAAAAAAACAACCTTTTTTACGGCCGCCGCTCAAAAAGCGTTTCGCGCCGTCCGGCATGATAAACTGCAAAGAAACAACGTCGTTGCCGAAATACATGGGCACAACGAGCGCTTTGCCATATGCCTTCAAGCCGGAAACGGACGTAACGCCCTTCAGTGTCAGGTAGGCATGGCGGACGCAATCCACAGCGCCGGAGTAAATCCGTTGCGCGCGTTTGACGGCGTTAATCCGTTTCTGCTCCAGTTCCGCGTCGCGTTTCTTCCGCGCTTCCGCCAGTCGGAGTTTCAGCTTTTTCCGATCGGCGGGAGTCAGAGCGTCCTGCCCTTTGCCCGTCCACGTTCCTTCCTCGCCCGTGCCCCAATTCAACCACCAGGCGGAAGCGGGCGCGTCGCCGTGCGCTACATAGGCTCCGTTCTTTTTGCGGGGTTTGTCGGCGGTGGAGCAGCGATGTATCTCGTGATCCCATACAATGGCATCTATCAGCAGCCCGCTGTCGTGGAGAGCGGCCAAGGCTTGAGCCTCGAAGTCGGAGGAGTTCATGAGGAACCTCCCCAACCATATGCCGGCCACAGAAGACAGCCGTGTCCGCGCTTTTCGCGATTCTTGACGAGATACGCTGATAGGCGGTATCTGTTAACCGTCTTCCCAAATTGCCTGAAGACATTTTGTAAGCCCCGGTTGCCGCCGGGGTTTCGCTTTTCAGACATTGATCTTCTTCCCCCGGACGGTATTCTGCCGGCTGAGCAGCGCCTGCAAAACCTCGACAGGCCAGACGGTGCAGCGCGGCGTCAGACGAATGCCTTTGGGCACTATCCCCTTTGCCTCCCAACGCCAGAACGTCGATACGCCGATGCCGAGGAATCGTGCGCACTCTTTGGCCCGCATCGCTCCCCGAATGACAGTACCTGATGCATCGCAATACATGTTGAAACCTCCTGCTTTTTCCCAAGAGGATACAACAAGAAAAACCTTGAAGCGCAAGCGGATGAGGCGTGGACATATGTAGCCAAAGTTTGGCTGTTGGCGTTTTGTCTGGAGATTTTGGCGTTCTTCGCCAAAAAAAGTTTGGAGGTTACGGGAGTAGCAGCGAATAGGAAGAATAAGAGCGAACAGCAGCGGGGAGCAGTGATGGGGAGACGCAAGTCCGCGTTCAGCCGGACGGTCTATCGCAGGGCATCATCGCGCAATTGTCTGTAATCTGATGGGGAAAGAGATTCAATCGGAAGACGGAAGGGTTTTTTCTCCTGTTCTGGACAGAAGCCGGAAGCCTTGTTTTTTCATGGATTCGGCGGCGACACGGGTTTCGTCCCTGTGTAGCAATGCTCCTATCTGGGCAATGCTGCACCATCTGCCGCTGTCATGAAGAGTTTCAGCGATTTCATGGTCTGATTTTCCCTGACGCCGCATGTCGCACACGACCCGGCAGAGGCCAACGCCATTACAGCAGGCATTTGCGCATTCTCCGCCAGTGCCTGCCTGTGCTTGCCCGTATCGATCCTCGTCGTAGATATACATATTTTGTTCGCCGCCAGCGAGTTCAACATAGGCCATGGCAATCAGTGAAATGGATTTTCTTGTCTCCGTATCCGCGTAAAATTTTTTCGCCCTCCGGTAGTATATTTTCTGAGCCTGAAGAACATAGTTCTCCAAATCCTTATAATAAAATTGAACATAATATATAATAACTTCAGCCTCATCCATATTGCCTCGTAATATTATTTCTATTTCGTGAACTGGAATGCCATAAATTCTTAAAAAGTTATCGCCAAAGGTTTTTGCGATATCTCGCAGCGAGGTTACTGCTTCGCGAGGTGTCAGCATTTCTGTATACAGGACATATTTAAAATGATAAAAAACATCGGTGTCAGGCTGGAAAATATGAATATAACCATCATCGCCTCTGCCTGCGTTAATTCTTTGAAAACCTTCAATGTATTCTGAAAACACTTGGTACGCTCCGTTTTTTACCCATCCCGTTTCTAACATCCCAATCAAGGTTTCAGTCTGTTTTATTGCGTAGGTCATCCAGATAGTCGGCCCAGGCTTGCATGAGCGCCCGGCGCTGTTCAAAATATTGCGAGCGATCGTAGGCTTCCACAACCGCGTTTTGTTCCTTGTGCGCCAACTGTTTTTCAATATGGTCAGGGTTGAAATTGTTCTCGCGCGCCAAGGTGGAAAAAATCGTCCTGAACCCGTGGATGGTCATTTCTTCTTTGGAGTATCCCATATCGCGCAAGGTGGCCAACAGCCCCTCGGCTGTTATCGGTTTGCCGGCCGACCTGATGCTGGGGAAGCATAATTCGCCGCCGCCGTTCATATCCTGAATCCTCTTCAGTTCCGTAAGCAGGTCAATCACCTGTCTGGAGAGGGGAAGAGTATGCGACACGCGCATCTTCATACCGCCGCCGTGCTGATTTCTCCTGCCGGGGATTGTCCAGCTTCTCGCGTTGAAATCAATTTCCTCCCACTTGGCGAGGCGTATTTCCTCGCTGCGCAAAGGCAGATACGGCAGAATCCTGAGACAGTATTTTACGGAAAGGCCGGCGCCGCCGTAACCCTGAATACGCCGCAACAATCCTCCGACCTTCTCCGGATCGGTGATTGCGGCCCGGTGCTTCCTGACAATGGGCTTGAGCGTGGTGCCAATACGGTCCGCCACATTGCGGTCGGCATACCCAAGCCCCCAGGCGAACAAACAAACCGCATTGGCTATCTGGGCCAGACGATGCGCGGTATCAAGACAGCCGCGTTCCTGTGTTGGTAAAATAGCGGCCACAATATCCTTGCGCTCAAGCCGGGGAAAAGGGGTCTTTCCTATATGCGGAAAAAGGATGCTCAGGTGCCAGCGAATTTTCCCTCTGGTGCTTGGCGGACTGCTCGCGTATTCCTTTTCAAACCACTGATTGGCTATCGCTTCGAAAGTCAGGGATTCAGCCAGTTCAGCGGCTTTGGCCGTTTCCTTTTCGTTTTTTTTGACCACGCCGGGATCAAGATCTTCCTCAAGCAATGCCCGCGCCTCAAAACATTTCCGCCGGGCGTCAGCCAGACTCACCTCCGGGTAACGGCCGAAGCTCAAAATCTTCTGCTTGCCACCGAAGCGGTAGGCCATTTGCCAGGAAACGCTTTTGCTTTTCGGTCCGATATAGGCGTACAGGCCATCACCGTCGGAAACCTTTTGAATTTTGCCGTTCGGCTTCATGGTTCTGAGCCGGGCATCAGTCAGTTTTCCCATGTTGGTAAAATCTCGTGAGCTTTAGTGTTGGTAAAATTTTACCAATACTTTTACCAACAGAATTGTGC
>JAISZT010000086.1 GCA_031284485.1 Desulfovibrio sp. | reverse complement strand
GGCTTCAGAAGAGCCTGGGATATCTCTCACCGGTGGAGTTTATGAAGACATCACAAGATAAAAAAAACTATCACAAGGCCGCGTGAGTATGGCCTCCGATTTTGACAGACTACATCACCCTGCTTAAAACTGTTCGCGTTTGAGCGCCGGGTCATTGTTGGCGTCATATTCGGGATTTTCTTCGGCGGGAGCGAATACCATTTCGGAATCCTGTTTCACATCGTTCTGGACAACGGGCTTGGGAACCGGCGAAGCGTTGCCGGAAACAGCGTCAGCTTGCGGCGTGGCAACGGAAGAAGCCGGTTTGTCCGTCAGCCAGCCCTGCACGGCCAGAGCTTCACGCAAAGCGGCAACGGCTTGAGCCAAATGCGGCTCTGAAAGTGGTTTGCCCGTTTTTTCCTCAGCGGCATAATGCGCCCAGGCCGCAAAGCCTTCCGCCCAAGCCGCGCGACCGCCGCATTGAGAAAGGGCATACCAGAGCGGGCGATCCAGAGGCCGCAGCCACAGGAATTGCGACGACGCCAGAACGCCTTTTTTTCTGGCCTGCGTCAGCAGTCCCATGAACCAGGGCAGCTCAAAGGCGGTATGCCGGGACGGGAGCGAGTCAAAAACAAGGGCCTTGTGCTTCTCCCACGCCGCATGGAGACGACTTGTGAAATCGCCTTGATCCAGAACGGCGCAGGAGCAAACCCCGTTCTGTTCTGTGTACGAGCGGGAAACTGCATCCAGTATGCCGACACATTCCTTTTTATCACCGCCCGCATAGGCGAAAAAAGCGGCAGCCAGCGCCATGCGCCGTGGCGTGAGTTTCTCGAAACCGGCAAAGGCATCGCCAAGCTGCGCCGTCAGAACCAGCGCGGCCTTCTGTTCATCCAGCCGGGCCTGGCCGTAAGCGGGCATGTCCGCATGGCCCAGGCCGTGCCGCAACACCTGATCAGGAGCAAAGGCCGCGCCGTTTTCATCCACCAGCAAACCATTCTCCGCCGCGAACTGGATGGGACTGCGGGCAATGCGCCAGTTTCCGGCATCGTAGGACTCCGGGGAGAGCAGATATTTTCCGCACTCCATAATGGGAGTGAGGCAGGCAAAGGACTCGGCGTTATTTTTGAGCAGGCTTTCCATGTTCAGCCGCCGGACAAGCCCGCCAATCCTGCCCATGAACAGGGAGGCCAAGGCGAACAACACCAGGAACAGGGCATAAATCCAGCGCGTCCACTTGCCGGTGTAGCTGAGTATGCCCTCCATGCGCTCCCAGGTCAGCGCAGCGGGATCAAGGCTTGCAATGTGTTCCCAGGCTGTTTGCGCTTCAGCGGAAAAAAGCGTGAAAAGCTTGAGCTGGAACTTGGTGAGGGAGAGCAGCGCCCCGTTGATGATGCCCGCTTTCGCCGCATAGAACGCCGGAATCATAATCAGAACAATGAACATGCCCGCAAAAAAAAGGAACACGGCATTATCCTGACTGTTCCCGTTCCGGTTCATCGTCCGCTCCCGAACAGGCCGGCAACGCCCTCTTTGCCAAGGCGGTCAAGATGCTTCCTGACCTTGGCGATATAGGCATCGCGCAAACGCGGCGTCCTGGAATGATACGCGCCCACAGCGTCCCAAATGTTGCCGGTACGCTTGTACTCCTTACGGAGCAGCCATGCGGCGGCATGGGCATTTACACAGCCGTCGCGTAAAATGGCTTCCGGCCTGATGCCGACAGCAAGTAATTCATTGACGTGACAGGTGTTGATCTGAAAACGCCCCATATCCCAAGTGCCGTTGCTATTGAGCAGAGCTTCGCCTGACTTGCCGTCTTCGACAGCCAGAATGCCGAGCAGCGCGGCCAAGGGCAGACCGTGTTTTTGCGCGGCTTCCAGCACACACTCCAGATACAGGGGCGTTGTACCCGGCACGGCAACACGTTCACGCCCGTACCCGCTTGCGGGCAAGAGGCACAGCAGGAGAGCGGCGCAGACAATACCGCCTTTCATTTCAGCTTCCTGATGATGGACGAGGAAATGCCGCTGGCGCTGCCCGTCACCTGAAAGGGATTGTTCCCGCCTATGTCCGGCACAGAGGATTTGGCCTCGTTCAGGACGTCATTCATCTTGTCCTGAATCAGTGAATCCACCTGACGGCACATGCTGGCCACAATCTGATCCATGCTCGGAAAGCTCACGCCGAGGCTGAAGGCATCACCGATGCTCCCGATGCTGCCCAGGCAGTCAGCCAGCGGCCCGCGTGTGTCTTCCGGGTCGGGCATCATTGTGTTGTGGCTGTCTTTGACCATGCCGTTGCGCTCTTTTATGGCGCTATTGGCCGCGCTTTGCGTGTCGCCGCAGGAACCCGCGAAGCAGGGAGCGGCCACAAGGCACAAGAGTACAGCAAGAATAAGCGTTTTCATTTTTTACCTCCGAAATCTGGTTTTCCGTCTTTGTCCTGATACAACTGTTTGCAGGCGGGATAGCCTGAGCAGCCGAAAAAAGGGCCTTTGGCGCTTTCCCGCCGCACAAGCGGCTTACCGCAAGTTTTGCATTTGAATTTTGTGGCTTCGGGCTTCTTGCGGGCTTCGCCGGGTTTGCCGTTGTCATTGGGATAGGAGGCGTTGCACTTGCGATCCGAGCAACTGAAGAAGTCATAATCGCCGGAACCGTCTTTTTTTCGCCCGGTCATGTGAACAAGAGGCTTGCCGCAGGCGGCGCAGGTAAATTCCGTCTGTTCCGGTTGCCGCCTTTCCTGCGACACAATGGGATAGCGCGAAGCAAATACACCGAGTTCCTTTTGGAGCCGGTCATAAGCCCCGGCCAGAACATCCCTGTATGCCGCTTTGCCCTCAGCTATGTCGTCCAGGGCGCTTTCCATAGCTTTGGTGAAATCGTAATCCGCAAAGGTGAACGCGCCGACCAGCAAATCCACGGCTTTTTCCCCCAGCGGAGTGGGAACCAGCAGACGTTTTTCAGTTCTGATATACTCACGCTTGAGAATGGTATCCACAATGGCCGCGAAAGTGGCCGGACGGCCTATGCCCCGATTTTCCAGTTCCCGTATAAGGGCGGCCTCGGAGTAGCGTGTCGACGGCTTGGTTTTTTTGGTGACAACCTTGCCGTCAGAAGCGGTAATGACAGTTCCCGCCATCAAAGCTGGAACAGGATTGTCCGGCGCATCGTTCTCGTTTTCATCCGCAACCGCTTCATCATCAGCCAGCAGAACTTTCCAGCCGGAATCTTTCAGCGTCCGGCCCCTGGCTTCAAAAACCGCCTCTTTGCCGTCCAGATCGGCGTGAAGCCGGAGAACGCGCACGTCATACACGGCGTCAGCAAGCTGACTGGCCAGGGATCGTATGCGTATAAGCCGGTACAAGGCCCTTTCCTCCTCTGTTTCCCCGGCGTCCTCAATTTCAATGTGCGTGGCCCTGATGGCTTCATGAGCTTCCTGGGCGCTGTCTTTGGACTTCCATGTGCGCGGCTTGTCCACCAGCGACCAACCCTTTCCGGTGCAGTAGGCGCGTATTTCGGTGATGGCTTCCGCAGAAAGGTTGGGCGAATCCGTCCGCATATATGTTATGGCCCCCGACTCGTAGAGTTTTTGGGCCAATTCCATCGTGTGCTTGGGCGTGAATTTCAAGGCATTGGAGGCCGCTTGCTGCAAGGACGAAGTGGTGAAAGGCGCGGGAGGCGCGGCTCTGCTTTCGGATTCGGAGCACTCCCCGACTTCCAGAGAGCGCAGAGCCGCGGCTTTTTCCGCCACAGTTTTGTCGAGCAGATATTCCGCTCCATCCGGCAGCCAGGGTTTGCTGATCCACACGGCTTTCCAGCCGCCCTCAAAGGCAAGCTCCGCGCCATAATGCGTGACGGAGGCAAAATCTTTGATCATCCGCTCACGTTCCACCACCAGCCGCAGGGCCGGAGATTGTACGCGCCCTGCCGAAAGGCGTTCCGCAGCCACGCGGGAAAGCGGCCCCGACACTATATATCCACAAAGTCTATCCAGCACGCGCCGGGCCTCTTGCGCTTTGACCAGGAGCATGTCCAGGGAACGGGGAGTCTTTACGGCAGCCTTGATCACATTTTCGGTGATGGAACCGTAAGTGACGCGCTTGGGGTTTTTCAGTTTCAAGGCGTCCTGCAAATGCCATGCGATAGCCTCGCCCTCCCGGTCAGGGTCAGTAGCGAGATAGACGTCCTCCGCTGTTTTCACCAGAGCGGCGAGGCGTTTCAAAACATCACGTCCGCGTTCCGTGGGTGCGTATTCCGGCGTGAAGTCCGGCACGGACACTCCGAGAGTTTTTTCCGGCAGATCGCGCACATGACCAACGGAGGCCACCACTTTCCAGTCCGCGCCGAGGAACGACTGGACTTTTTTCACCTTGCCGGGGGATTCCAGAATGAGCAGTTTCATAGCAAATCCTTTCTTACGGCTATGTATGAACAGCCGGAGTTTATGTGAAAACAACAACAGCGCTGGGAAATGGAGCCGGATACAGCGCCCCTTCAAACCTCACCCGACCGCGCAGGAAATGCACTACACCACGCGGCATAATGTACTCGTGCCACCAGATCGTATCCGTCCGCGCCGGGATCAGGCAGACCACACGCCTGGCCCGCCCCGCCCGTACTTCCGCCGCAGCCTTGCCGATCCACCGGCCTATGGCTCGTCCATACGGAGGATTCATCCAGCACACGCCGTCCCATGCGTGTGCCAAGCCATCTTGTTCCGGGGAAAAATAGCGTTCGCACTTGGCGTTTTCCGCCGAGGCACACACATCCAGGCTGAACGGACCTTGCACGGCATCCCAATGCCGGAAGAGCGCCCAAGGTGTTGCCCAATCATTTTTTCGGCTGGAAAAATGCACGTTCATGGAGAAACCTCCCTCACATCCTCATGCGCGGCGCAGGCGCGGGTTCAGCGGGAGGGGTCATCTCCTGCTTTGTTGCGGTTTCCGCCGTCATGGCGGGCCATTCTTCCTGTTTGGGAAACCAGGGCGCTTTGGGCTGTTCGCCGCGCGCAAACTGATCCATGAGCGCAAGCATCCGGGAGGCGTCCGCCGTTGCCTCAAAAGCCATGCGGTATTCCATTCCGGCAATTTCATTTTTCCAGAGGTCGGCATTGTTCGTGGGCATGGGCAGGCCGTACCGAGCGCCGGCCAGCAGGGAAAACATTTCTCCGCGCATTTCCTCGAAACGGGGCTGCATGTTTTCTTCAATCCGGTTTTCCCGATTGGCGTGTCCTGTGGCGTGGTAAAGCAAACGCAGCTTCATGGCCTGATATTCATCCATGCCGTCCATTTTATCCGGCGGCGGCAGCTTCACTGTGTCGCTCATAACGTCATAGTAGGGCCGCTCATCGTGTTCCACGGGGATCGCGGAGCAGGCGGCAAACTTTTCAATGAGCGCATGACGTTCAGCGTCATCAAGTTTCGGGGCCGGATGTTCTTTCGAGGGAAAGCCGTCAATTTGTGAAGCGTTGAAGACTGTGTAAGGATAAAACACCGTCTTGTGCTGCACCTTCTGGCCTTGCGCTTTCCGTTCTTTAGCCGAATCTTCCGTGAGAAATTCCCACTTGCCCCGATCATCAACCACAAAGGCCACGTCTTCAGTCCGCAGAAGTTTGACCCCGTGCTGGCCCTTGCGGACAGTCGGCTTGAAATCTTTGTTGTCAAATTTGTATTTCTGAAGCTGATTGAATGTTAACCACCGATCATCTTTGTATCCTTGCTTTATGCTCTCCAGCATAAGGCGCGTCATGCTGGCCCCGCCGTATGCGTGTCCGGTGACAGGGCAAAAAGGTGGTTGCGCCGGCATCGGTTTTTCACCTGCCTGTACTTTGTCCGACAGTTTAAGCATGGTATCGACCAGATCATTGACAAATTCCGACTGCACCTGACGGCTGACGGAAAAACGGTTTTTCTTTTCCTGGGGTTCCGGCGTCTGGCTCATAACGTCCTCCGCACCGTCACGAAAACGGTGTCATCGTCATAGGGGTTCAGAAACCCGCTTTGCACGGCTTCCTCCCTGTCCATAAAAAAAGCTCCATCTTCCATTTGCCGTTCCATATCCTCCTGGGTGAGAACAATGTGTTCCTTTTCCGCAAGCTGAACCGGCGCGTCGTAAAGGCCATAACGGTTACGGGTGTCTGTGCTCATACAATCTCCTTTGCAGGGTTTATATTGTTACCAGCGGCAGCGTCTGCGCCACTGAAATTCATTGCTGCGCGTTTCCCGGCGTTTGCCCATAAGAGCCACACGCAGGGCGCGGAAACAGGCTAAAGGCGACATGCCCGTGCGCTGCACCAGAAAGAGAACAACCATGCAGGCCAGGGCTATGCCCGCAGTCCACCAGGACCAGTGGAACAGCCACAGAGCCAGGGGAAAAACAGCGCGGGCGTCCAAGATAAAAATTTTGGGAGGAATGCCCGTATCCCGCCATAAAACTTCGTTTGTCATGATGCGTCACTCCTAAGCGGCTTTGTCCAATCCAAGCAGGTCGATGAGGAACTTGCGGACATATTTTTTAACAATGGTGTATTCCGGCGACACAACCTCCTGCTGTTCCACCGGCGCTTTTCTCTTTTTGCGTTCGGCCATAATCGACAGCAGCCATTCCCTGCCGATTTTCCCCTCGTCATAAGCCCGTTGCGCTGCTTGCTGCATGGTCTGGCCGTATCCCATGAGCAATTCTTCCGTTTTCCAGCTCAGACGTTCCGGCGGCACATCCAGCAGGGTTTCGCGGATTTCCGGCGTGAACGGCAGAAATTCGCGCAAAGCTGTACGGCCCTGCCCGGAGGGATGAGGTATGAGGCGTTGCGAGATGACCAGCCGCAAGCTGGTCAGCAGCGTAGCCGCCACCTGGGTGTGTTCCTCAAAGGGGAACACGTTGATAATGCGTGAAAGCGTTTCCGGCACGGAGCGCGTATGCACGGTAGAGTAAGCCGCTACGCCTATTTCCGCGCTTTCAATCATGCCCCGGAGCGTTTCAGGATCACGGCTTTCACCGATAAGCACCACATTCGGAGCCGCGCGGGTGGAGTTGCGTGTCGCAGTCAGAAACGAGGCCAAATGTTCTGGAATAGTGCTTTGCGTGACCGGCCCGCGTGGATTGGGAATGGCGTCAAAGTCAAATTCAATGGGCGATTCATAGGTAATGACGTTGCGTCCGCCCTTTTCAATAATCTCGCGCAGGATTGCCGCCAGCAGTGTTGACTTGCCGCTCCCCATGACCCCGGTTGCCAAAATTAACCCGTTGTCCGGGAAGCAGTGGTCCAGAATACCCTGTTCCAGTTGCAGGGAAGACAAAGCCGGAGGCTCGGAGGGGATGGTGCGGAAAACAATCCTCACGCCTGTGGAGTAGCCGTCAGCTATGGGCGTGGCGTTGCCGCGATAACGGCGGCGCAGGCCGCGCGATTCTTCAATCTGATGGGCAAAATCGTAATCGGCTTGCCCGGACTTGAGCATGGCGGCAATGGAATTGTTTTTGGTCAAACGCTCCAGGGCCGACAGCAGTTCATCCGCCGTAATGGATTTTTCCGTGACCGGCAGCCATACGCCATGCAAACGCATCCAGACCACCCCGCCTGAGCGCAGCAGCAAATCGGACATGCCGTGACTTGTCGCCCAAAGCAGCAAGGCGTTAATGTCCGTGTAATCCCAGCGTACACGGGGCTCGGCGGGGTAAAATTCCATTGACATGGCCTACTTCAACCCCGGTTCCATATAGGTTTTTGCTTGGATGTCGGCGTAGACACGGGCTTTGCCGGAGCAACCGAAGTCGGCGGCACAGTAAACGAAGACGGCGCTGTGATCCGGTACACCTTTTGCCCGATATTGAGTTTGTTGCCGGAGATTTTCAGGCCCAGGTCGGCGGAAGCCGTATTGACGCGATTGAGCAGATGTTGCGCCGTGAGCAGATGGTAGAGCATGACCCCGCGATATTGCCGCGTCATACGCGCCACATTGTCCGCATAAAGCTGATCGGCCTCTGCCAATCCCTGTGCCCAGGCTTCCCGCACAGCGGCCCGCCAGATGGCGCGTTCCTTGTCATCCTTGGGCATGACAGCGGGATTGGGCTTTTCCGGTGCGGGAAAAGCGTCCGCCATAAGAAATTCGCGCCAGTTTGGGACGGTGGAAATATAAGCGGCAGGCGCAAGCAATTCGTAAGATGTTTCCGAGGCCGTGGCAGTATCCGGCTCTTCGATGCGCATGGAAGCCCCCGCTCTCGTCAGCAGCGGCGGCATTATCAGGGCTTCGCCGTGTGTCATTACCAGCGGGGAAAAATCAAAAGCCGCGTCCATAATCGCGCTATAACCTTCCGTTGCGGCCAAAAGCTGTTTGTAGCGATAGGCGATAGCCGTCTGGATGGTGACGAGTTGCGCCGCTTCCCGAATGGCCATTGGCCGCATGAGCGTGACAGCGGTATTTTTTTCGGAACCCGGCCCTTTCATTTCCAGAAGTTTCGCCAGTTCTCCCGGCTCTCCCCGGCGTGGCCTCTCACCGGAATCAGCAGGGACAGTTACCGTCAGGTATTGGCCATCAGCATCTTTTGGGGTAAGTACTTCCGCTTTTTGCGATGCAGACTTCGACTTTTCCGCAATCTGCGGCGGCAGGGGAACAGGTGGCACAGGGTCGGAATTTACTTTTTCGGCGCAACCGGCCAAAACAACGCACAACGCCAAAGGCAGAAGGGATGAAAGTGTTTTTTTGGAAGCTGCTACAATCTCGACTTTGCCGCTTTTTTCCTGAACAATCTCAAGCAATCGAGAAATGTAATACAGCAAATAACCGACGATCAGTGCGAACAGCAGCACACCGCCTATGCAAAGCGCAAGATTGGAATCAACGGCCTGCTTTGTTTGGATGCCGTCCTGAAAACCTTTCTGATAACTCAGGCTATGGATGTATTTGTCAATTTGTTGCGGCTGCATAGTGAATGTTTCCGGCTTTTGCGGCACAGAAATCGGTATGACAGGCAGCTCGGCCACATTGATTTTCGAGGACATGGTTACTCCTTTCCCTTTGTGGTTCTGGCCAGGGTGATGACCCGGCCTATGGGATCGACGCGCACCACCGCTTGCGGCTGGATCTGCCACGCAATATCTTCAATCAGGTCATAGGCCGGACGGTTCAGGCCATGCACAACAACCACCAGGGCTTGCGCCGAGGGAGTGCCCATTATTTGATAGCGGTAGCCGGTTTGCAGGCAGATTTCCTTGAGAGCGCCGTCTGCCGGGCCTGTCCATGACACGGACACGGCCTTGGTCAGCGAGGGATCAGGCGGCGGCAGCAAGGGCTGCAAGCCCTGTCCGCGCAATTTGGCAAGCATGGCCAGTTCGCCGTGCGCCTGTTCGGCGGCGTTGCCGAGCGTGACCGCCACAAAATCGTCGGGGTTCGTAAGGACGTTTGTCTTTTTCGCGCAGGCCGCGCACAGGCAGCAAAAACACAAGAGTAAAACAATACTTCTGATCACGATGGACTCCTTTTTTATGAATGTTTCCGGGTAAATCCGCCGAGCAGCCAGCGGCGAAACGGCATGAAGGCGCGGTGTTCCAGAACGGACATGCGCCACAGGGTTGTGAGCAAACCGAACAGACAGGGCGGCGTGGTAAAGGCCAGAGTCAGGCAGACGGCGAAAGTTTGCGTGAACACAGCGGTCAACGCCGCCAGAACTACCGGAATCGCCAGAATCAGGCATCGCAGCCGCAAATCGCAGATAATGCCGGGGATCGCCGCTTCACTTTCAATGCCCCAGGCGTTGAGCAGCAGCGCAAAATCGTCCAATTCATCTTGTAGCGAAGCCGCGCGGTTGCTTCTGAAACCGCGCAGACGGACGTTCAAATCCGAGCGCAGACCCGACCAGTGTTCTTTTGTCGGAGACAGACGCGAGCTGATGTTGTTTTTTATGCCGTCAAACATGACAAAACTCCTGTTTCCCCTGTTGAGGGGGGCCGGGGCAGCGCCCCGTTTTCCATTAACTCCTGAAATTGCCTTCAGATATGCCCGCGCCTTTATTCGCCCCGGCAGTCTGAGCCGTAGCGCCGCCCTCTGTTCCTGCCGTTGTTCCGCTTTGGCCGTTGCCGCGCCGCAGTTCAGAACGCAGGGACTGCGCCCCATGCGCCCCGGAACTGACGGCATTGGTGGAACCGACAAACACGTTCTTGACCCCGGCTTGATCCGAGGCTTCGCCGAGGGAGTGGAACTGCTGGCCTATCCAGTTGGTGACGTGTTCCGGCAGATGATGGATGAGCGAAAAGAACTTGTTGGCCATCATGATGGTCACAACGCCGAGAATGACGAGTATGGAAAAAGTGCCGGTAATGCCGATGATTTTCGTCTGCGATGTTCCTGCGATGAACATTTCAAAACCGGCCCCGATCAAGCGGCCAAGGACGTTCATCAAAATCACGGCGCTGAAAAAACCGGCCACCATCAGTGGCGGGCGGATAATTATGCCGAGCAGGAGCAGATAACCGCGCTTGCCATGTTGCCCGGCCGCACCGTCCCCTTCGGGCAGGGCATGGGCGCAAAGCCAGAGCGGGGCCGCCACCAGGGACTCCACAATCAGAATTACCCATCCGGCCAAGGCTGAAACCCAACGGATGAACGGGATTGCCGGGAGGTAATAGGCGAGCGCCAGACCGTAGAGGAGAAGCGGGAGAAAAACCGCGAACAGGGCGAAGGAAATGTACTTGTCCAGACTCGGAATGGCGTCGCCGATGAAAGGAATCGCCTTGCCGAGCGAATGCGATACGTCAAGCGCTCCAAGGGCGGCGGCAATGCCCCAGGCAGTGCCGATCATGTAATCCCCCACATTGGAGATCGCCATGATCGGGTCCTGGCTGGAGAGCTTTTCCACGGCTATTGGCAGGATGTTCCCGGCTACCAACTGGTTCAGCTTGGCTCTGATCCAGGCGACTATCGCGTCAAAAGCGCTTTCCTCGTCCGTGACCGAGGGATCGGCGGTGGTGTCGGAAATGCCGCGCCGCGCGGTGTAGGCCGTCTTGATATAGTTGGCAAGCCGTTCCCTGACCGCTTCATAGTCGTGCAGACCATATGTCATAGCCAGCATTTCCGAGGAGGAATACTCCATCGGGCTGTAGGAAATGCCCGAATACATGGCCGCGCGTACTTCCTGATTGATCCAGGAGATCGACCAGTACGATGACCCGGCGATAAACCAGCCGTATTGCTCCGAGACATCCCGGAAATCTTGCAGCTTACTCTGAAGTTGTCCCTGCGCGGCGTAGCTTTGCAGCCCGGAAAGGATGGAGGCGTTGACCTGATTGGCCGCGTTGTACAGCGCCAGAGGATCAATGTCCGAAGCGGGCGTGTCCGGATCGGCAATTTGCCGCGCTGTGCCGGAAAGGGAAGATATGGCCGCGCCCACGGCATTGACCTTGCCCCGGCAAAGAGCGTCGCCTTCGTCCACGCATTCCACCGTGATGCTTCCGGCATTGCCGTTGAACAGGAACTTGTATTCCCCGCCCGAACTGAACCAGTAGTCGCTGTAGTTCCAGTCACCGCCCGGCGAGATGCCGAGGTTTCTGCGCTCGTTCAGGTAATACTGCATGGTCAGGGATTGCAGGGAACCGTTGGCGATGGCCGAATACTGCGTGACGTTCTGATCCGGGGCCTGTATCGTGATCTGCCCGCCGTGCTCCACGAAATAATCCGTGC